>CAZYAD010000076.1:0-1806 GCA_964646225.1 uncultured Oscillospiraceae bacterium | reverse complement strand
CCATGAAGCAGTATGTTGCCGGCTTTGGCTGGGGCAAGATGTTCGGCGATATCGTCGAGTAAGCGCTCCAATCCTTTCCAAGCACTCCCTTGAAAGAGGCCCCGTCGAAAGACGGGGCCTCTTCCGTTTTGTCGAGAGGGAAAACAACAGGCGGCGGCAGGACGGGCGCCAGCCCCTTCGGCGGCGGGGGATACAAATCCTTCTGCCACGGCGCAAGACTGTGACAGCTCCCGTTACACAAGGGAGCCCTGGCTCGCTGTTTTGATCCGACCGCAGACGATATACTTCCGGCGAAACCCGCCGGGAGGCTGGAAAGAACAGCAAAAAAACCGCCCTGCCGGAGCGGCAGGGCGGCGGAAACTGCGAACAGGCCGGAATCAGGCGGCCTTGGTATTTTTCTTCCGGCGGACGATGACCACCACCACGGCGGCGATCACCACCACCACGGCAGCGGCACCGGCGATATAGAGAGTCAGGCTGGTGGAGGCGTCAGCCGCTGCCACCAGATCCACGGTCTTGGTGTTGCCGAAGGAATCCTGCAGGGCGACGGTGCCCACCACATCTCCGGCCTTGACCTTCATGCCCAGACCGTCATGCAGGGTGAACTGCACCTGGGGCGCGTCTTTCACCAGCACCCAGACGTCCTCGCTGACCGTCAGGGAGAGGTTGTCGGAAAAGCTGCCGCTGGTGCGGGCAGAGCCCACCACATCTCCGGCGGCAAAGCCGTCCTTGTGGAAGTTGCGGGCGTAGGACAGCAGCTCGATGGTGTCCAGATAATGACCGCTGCCCTCGGCCAGCTCGGTGGAGTGCATCACCACGGAGTAGAAGGACAGTCCGTCATACTCCATGCAGCAGGACAGGTTCAGGCCGGCGGCGGGGGTGGAGCCGGTCTTGATGCCCACGATATACTGGGTGAAGTCGGTCTCATAATAGGGGTTGTTGCGGGGATCCATCACCCGGTTGGTGGTGGTGTAGGTGATGGGCTGGTTTTTGTAGTTGGACACCGGCATGATGCCGCTGGTGCTGCCCACGATCTGGCGGAACAGGGGGTTCTTCATGGCCTCGCGGCACAGGATCAGCATATCCTCGCAGGACACCAGGTCGCCGGAGGACAGACCGTGGGGATCCTCGTAGTGGGTGTTGACCATGCCCAGCTCCTGGGCCTTCTCGTTCATCATGACGATGAAATCGTCAATGTTTCCGGCCACATAGGCGGCCAGGGTGGTAGCGGCCTCGTTGCCGGAGGGGATCAGCAGGTAGTTCATCAGATCCCACACAGAGACCTCCAGACCGGCGGCCAGATGGGGGGAATCCATCCAGTAGCAGTACTTTTCGGAGACGGCCTCCTCGGGGACAATGGTGGTGCCCGACAGGTCGGGGTCATATTCCAGCACCAGCAGGGCGGTCATCACCTTGGTCATGCTGGCGCCGGGGTTGAGGCGGTCGGAATCCTTGGTGAACAGGATGGTGTCGGTGGTCTCCTCATAGAGGATGCCGTAGAGGGCGGCGATGGAATTGGCGGTGAGGGTGGGCTCCTGGGCGTCGGCGGCGGGGGCCTCGTCGGCAAAGACGGGGCAGCAGAGCAGCGTCAGGCACAGAAGCAGGGTCAGGCAGCGTTTGAACATGATAAAACCTCATTTCTCTTTGTGAAAGACTCAGCGTCATACGGCCGGAGCCGCTTTTGTGGAAATTATACCACCGGAGGCGTCGGCGGGTCAAGGGTTTTCAGGCTGCTTTTCCAGACGAAGCGAAATCGGCAGAAATGTGGGGAAACCGCACGAAAAAAGGACACTGGGATACAGGTGA
>CAZYAD010000075.1:0-2123 GCA_964646225.1 uncultured Oscillospiraceae bacterium | reverse complement strand
CCCCTGTTTTCTGCTGCTGAAAGGCGGCAATGATGGCAGCGATCGAAGAAAAAATAAGATTGCCTTGTATTCCTCTTTGCGATTGACCGGATGTTGAATGTGCTTGAGCGTTTAGAACCTTTACTTCACAGGTTTGTCAGCCAATTACGGCATTATGATAGGAATGAATTTGTCACCGATGTCAATATTACTGATAGTCGTACAGACCATGGAAGTTTTTGTGGTTCTTCTGGTTCTTTATCTTTTTTCGCTGGACGCCCCGCCGTTACCCGGCCAGCTGCGTGACAAAACTCCACAGCAGCCGGAGGCCGTAAAACACGATGACACAGCCGCAGATGCGGT
Organism: uncultured Oscillospiraceae bacterium; assembly: GCA_964646225.1. Taxonomy (GTDB): domain Bacteria; phylum Bacillota; class Clostridia; order Oscillospirales; family Butyricicoccaceae; genus UBA4644. The sequence goes on along the minus strand of CAZYAD010000075.1, from coordinate 1,781 downwards.
TGATCCATTGCAGCACCCGGTCGGTGATTCTGCCGCGAAAGACCGAAAGCAGTGCCGTCAGCCCCAGAAACCACAGGGTAGAGGCGCTGGCCGAGCCCAGAATGAACCACGGCGCCTGGGCCGCCGGCAGGGTTGCGCGAAAGGCCCCCAGCAGCATGGTGCCGTCCACGATGGCCTGGGGATTGAACCAGGTGACCACACAGGCCCGCAGGATCACCTGCCCCCAGGGCCGGGGCGCCTCCGTACCATCCCCCAGACTGGCCCGGGAGCGCAGCAGCCCCGTGCCGATCCAGATCACCACCAGACTGCCCAGCAGCAGAATGATGCTTGCCAGCAGCGGAAACCGCTCCATCAGCGCACCGATGCCGAAAAAGCAGGCCATGGACAGGGTGATATCAAAAAAGATCACAATCAGTGCGGTCAAAAAAGCCCTGCGGCGGCTCTGGCCGATGGCCGACTGAATGACGAACAGATTCTGGGCGCCGATGGGGGCCACATAGGCCAGCCCAAAGATCAGCCCCTGCAAATAAACAGACATAGGTCTCCTCTTTTCCTCTTTACTCCGGTTTTGCTACCTGCTATAATACCAGAAAGGGGCCTGCGGCGCAAGAGCGCAGTTTTCCCCAACCAGGTAAGGAGGAACAGACCATATGGAGCAGCATGACGGGTGTCCCTGTCTGGAAGCCTGCCCCCTGCATTACGCCATGGCGCAGATCGGAGGAAAGTGGAAGGTGCAGATCCTCTGCGCCCTGCATTGCAGCGGCCCGCTGCGATACAACGCCCTCAAGCGGCGGATCGGAGGGGTGTCCAACACGGTGCTGGCCGATGCTCTGCGGGAGCTGGAGCACGGCGGGCTGGTGGCCCGCGCCGAATATCTGGAGGTGCCCGTGCGGGTAGAATACGCTATCACGCCGGAGGGCGAGGGCCTCATCCCCATTTTAGAGCAGCTCTCCGACTGGGCAGAGGCGCGAATGAAGCAGGAGGAAGTCGAGTGAAAACAGTAGATATTTATACCGATGGCAGCTGCAGCGGCAATCCCGGCCCCGGCGGCTGGGGCGCGATTTTGATGTACAAGGGGCTGGAAAAGGAGCTTTCCGGCGGCGACCGGCACACCACCAACAACAAAATGGAGCTCACCGGGGCCATCCGGGCGCTGGAGGCACTGCGCGAGCCCTGTCAGGTGACGCTGTACACCGACAGCCAGTATCTGGTGAACGCCATCAATCAGAAGTGGTTGGTAAACTGGAAAAAGCGCGGCTGGAAAAAAGCCGACAAATCCCCCGTGCTTAATCAGGAGCTGTGGGAGGCGCTGGACGCGCAGCTGGCCCGCCACCAGGTGACCTTTGTCTGGGTGAAGGGTCATGCGGACAATCCCTACAACAACCGCTGCGATGAGCTGGCGGTGGAGCAGACCAGGCGGCACCGCTGACCGTGTCAAAGGGCAGCGCAGTTGCGGCCTTGCCATTCACCTGATACTCCACTCTCGGTGCGGTCGGCGTCCAGGCGTCCCCGCCATAGACCTTGTTCCGGCTGTCCGCCTGGGGGCCGATGGTGGACTTGTTGAATACAAGAGAAATCGGCCCATATTTGCTGTGACCGTCTGCCGACTTGACCACGGCGATAGAGGGCATGGGCAGCCCGCCCAGATCCAGCGCATTGAGCAGGCTGTCTTCGTTGGCATTGTGCAGCGCCACCAGGTCGCCGCTTTCCTCAACCGGGGATGCAAGCTTAAATTTGCCCTTGCTCTTTGCCTGTGCCTTTTCGAGGGCGATTTGCATGGG
>CAZYAD010000074.1:0-2692 GCA_964646225.1 uncultured Oscillospiraceae bacterium | reverse complement strand
GGCCGGAACCAAACCTGTCAAAGAACCCAGCAAAGCGGTTCTTTGACAGTCCCAAAAAGAGGACGACCGCGTGGTCGTCCTCTTTCTGATTTCCGGTCAGCGCCCTGCCGAGGGGGGCGCAGCTCGCAGCCGGAGGCTGGCGATTTGCGGGGCTTCGCCACGGATCAAGCCCCTTGTCCCCGACGGGTCAGCCGCCGCAGGCCGTAATACAGCCCGTACATCACCGCCACCGCCGCCGCAATAAGGAAGGGATAGCCGATGAGATGGTTCCCGAACCAGTTTTCAAACAGCATCAGCGGGCTGCCTGCCGTGGCCTCCATCAGAAACATGAAATTGGTGCTCAGTGCCCGGTTGATGAAATAAATGGGCACCGCCATGGCCGCCACGAACAGGATGCTCCGGGGCACCTCCCGCAGCGAGGGCTGCAGGTCGCCCCCCACCGTCAGCATCAGGGGATAGGCTGTCAGCAGGATATGCACGGTGAAGGAATGCAGACACATGAAGTTCAGCGGCGGCAGCTCGGTCCAGGTGCAGCACAGCATGGCCGCCGCCGCCCCGGGGATGCAGGCCAGATAGAGGAAATTGTCCAGTAGCCTGCTTGGCCGCCAGGCGTGGATGGCCACCAGAATGATGTTGATGGAGCACAGGTGAAAGGGCAGATAGCTGGCGTCCCACCGGTTGCCGATGGTGAGCCACACCATCTTCCACACCTCGTCCAGCACGATGGCCAACGCCAGACCGTGACGCCATTTTGTCCGCCCGGCGGCATCGGCCCGACAGTAGCGGACGCAGGTGAAGATCAGAAACAGCATGAATACGCACAGCCAGAACAGGTGGACGCCATCGTACAGCTGCCAGCCGACCCCCTGGGGGATGGTCTCAACGGTATCTAAAAAATATTGAAAGGTCATGGTTTTCTCACTCTCCCGCCACAGCATAGCACACATTCCTGTGAAAATCCATCCCAAATTGCTTAAGATTTCCGAAAGCTTTGCGGAGGGGATGGGGGAACTTGCCCGTTCTCCGCCCGCCGCCATTCAGAGGGAGGAACGGCCCCGCAGCGGTTCGCCCCTGATCGCTGTGCAAAGCGCACAGGGGGTGCGATTTTTGCCAATTCGCTTTTTATACAAAAAAACGCACGGTAACTTGTTGACTTCCAACAAAAACCGTGCTACAATGATAAACTGAAATTAGATTGGGGTGTTTTGCGCTTCTTTCACAGGAGTATGATAGCAAACTCTGCCGAAAAAGGCAAGAGGGACTTGCGCGAAACATTCCACCACCCCGGGCGTATCACGTTGTTGTTATAAGTTTGTAAAATAGAGAAATGGAGTGAGGCAACCGATGAAAGACCTTCGCTGCGGAAAGAAGATCCGTAAGAGCTTTTCCCGGACCGATGAGATCCTGGAGATGCCCAACCTCATCGAGGTGCAGAAAAAGTCCTATCAGTGGTTCCTGGATGAGGGCCTGCGGGCCGTCTTCAAGGATGTGGGCGCGATCACCGATTACACCGGCAACCTGGAGCTGACTTTCCTGGACTATAAGCTGGAGGATACCCCCAAATACAGCATCATCGAGTGCAAGGAGCGGGACGCCACCTATGCCGCCCCGCTGAAGGTGCGGATCCGTCTTCGCAACAGGGAGACCGAGGAGATCAAGGAGCAGGAGATCTTCATGGGCGACTTCCAGCTGATGACCGACAGCGGCACCTTTATCATCAACGGTGCGGAGCGCGTCATCGTCAGCCAGATCGTCCGCTCCCCCGGTATGTATTACGGCCTGAACAACGACCGGCCGGAGAAGACCTGCCACACCTCCACCATCATCCCCTACCGCGGCGCGTGGCTGGAGTATGAGACCGATGTGAACGATGTGTTCTCGGTGCGCATCGACAAAAACCGCAAGCTGCCCATCACCTCGCTGATCCGCGCCCTGGGCGTGGAGAGCGACGCTCAGATCAAGGAAATCTTCGGTGAGGATGAGCACATTGTGGCCACCCTGGAGAAGGACACTGCCGCCCACAACCGGGAGGAGGCCCTGATCGAGATCTATAAGCGGCTGCGTCCCGGCGAGCCCCCCACGGTGGACTCTGCCCAGACTCTGCTGCACAATCTGTTCTTCGACCCCAAGCGGTACGATCTGTCCGCTGTGGGCCGCTACAAGTTCAACAAGAAGATGGAGCTGGCCCGCCGTTTGCAGGGCCACCGCCTGTCCCGTCCCTTGGCCAATCCTCTCACCGGCGAGGTGGTGGCTGAGGCAGGGGAGCTGCTCTCCCGGGAACGGGCCGAGGAGCTGGGCCGTATGGGCATCAACGAGGCCTGGCTGCAGCTGGAGGACGGCCGGGAGATCAAAGTGTTCTCCAACGGCATGGTCTGGCTGCATGACTTTGTGGAGTGCGATGAAAAGGCTCTGGGCATCCACGAGCGGGTCTCCTTTGATCTGCTGTGCCGCCTGATGGAGCAGTATCAGGGTGAGGAGCTGCTGGAGGCCATCCGGGACAACGCTGCCGACCTGGTGCCCAACCACATCACCGTGGAGGACATCCTGGCTTCCATCAACTATATGTGTAACCTGCCCCACGGCGTGGGCCAGGTGGACGATATCGATCATCTGGGTAACCGCCGCCTGCGTTCGGTGGGCGAGCTGCTGCAGAACCAGTTCCGCATCGGCTTCTCCCGCATGGAGCGCGTCA
>CAZYAD010000073.1:0-2760 GCA_964646225.1 uncultured Oscillospiraceae bacterium | reverse complement strand
GGCGAAGCCGAGGGCGTTTGGACCCTGGACGGCTCCTACACCGGTGTCACCCTGCTGGCGCTGCCCTTCTTATTTTTGGCCTATCTGCTGATGGAGGCCGCCGAACACTATCAGTCGGACCGGATGGAGCGCGCCCTGCGCCGTATCGGCAAGGCCGGCCCCCTGCTGGGCGCGGCACTGGGCTGCATTCCCCAGTGCGGCTTTTCGGCCAGCGCCTCCAATCTTTACGCCGCCGGGCTGATTTCCCGCGGCACCCTCGTGGCCGTCTTTCTGTCCACCTCTGACGAGGCCATCCCCCTGCTGCTGGGCGAGGCCGACGGCCGCAGCCGCATCCTGCCCCTGCTGCTGGCCAAGATCCTCATCGGCGTCATCGCCGGCTTTGCCATCGACCTGTGGATGAAGAAATGGGGTCGTCCCCGCGAGCTGTACGAGCTGTGCGACAGCTGCGGCTGCGAGGAGGAGGGCTCCGGCATCCTCCGGCCCGCCCTGTGGCACACCACCCACATCCTGCTGTACATTCTGCTGCTCAATCTGGGTCTGGGCCTGGCCATGGAGTTTCTGGGGGAGGAGCTGCTGGGTGCCATTCTGCTGAAGGACAGCCTGTTCCAGCCGCTGGTGGCGGCGCTGGTGGGCCTGATCCCCAACTGCGCCGTTTCGGTGCTGCTGACCCAGCTCTATCTGTCCGGAACGGTGAGCTTCGGCGCTCTGCTGGCCGGGCTGTGCTCCGGTGCCGGTCTGGGCCTGGCGGTGCTGGTGCGGATGAACCGCTCCCGCCGGGAAAATATCCAGATCATCCTCACCCTGTATTTCATCGCCGCCCTCAGCGGCCTGGCCCTGCAGCTGCTGCTCTGACCCTGCCGGGCATTTTCCATACCAAAAACGGCCCATCCTCGACTTGCTTCGAAGATGGGCCATTGTCTGCCCGGATGACTGTTACCGCGGCCCGGCAGCCCGGGCCACCGCCTCAAAAAAGCCCTGGAGCACCTTCTCCAGTGCCGGCCGAAAGGCGGGCTCCACCTGTCCCACCCGCCGGCAAAGCTCGTCCCCGCCCCCCGGCTCCCGGCCAAACAGCAGCGCATCGCTGCTGCAGCACAGCACCTGACACACCCGTGTCAGGCTTTCCAGACTGAATGTGGCGTCTCCCATCTCCACATTGGCCAGAAACCGTGGGCTCAGTCCGCACAGCTCCCCCAGCGCTTCCCGGGTATAACCCGCACCCTCCCGCTTCTCCCGCAGACGCGCCCCGATCTGCCGTTTTTGCTCGCTCTTCATGCGATCACCTCTTATCACAAGCTTAACAGGAGACAGCAGGTGTGAAAATGTGATGCCATCACATTTTCTTCATGTGATATCGTGTGTGAATTTTTTTGCATTTTCGGAAAAACATGGTTGCTTTTCTTTCAGCTTTGTACTATAATGTTGTTGTTTGACCATATTTTTTCTAAAAGGAGTATTCATTTTGATATGAGTACGGAACAGTTTCTCGCAAGCCGACTTGGTATCGAGGATCCGGCCCTGGCTGCCCGAATGGCTGCCGCCGCCCATACAGAGGTACTGCCCCGGGGCACCCTTGCCGTCACCATGGGCCAGCCGCTCTCCCGGCTCCTGATTCTGGAGGAGGGGGTTCTGCGGGGCTATGTGATGGACGAAGACGGCCACGACTTTACCGACTGCTTTGTCTGCCATCCCGGAGATGTGATCGCCGGCTGTGTCGCGCTGGATCAGCCCTCCCCGGTAAATGTGGAGGCCATCACCGATTGTCGGGTGCTGGTGCTGCCCATGGAGCTCCTGCATGAACTGCTGCGCACCTCTGCCCTGCTGCAGGTCTACGCCACCCAGCTGAGCGATGCGCTGACCCGGCACTGGGAGGTCAAGATGATGCTGTACCGCCCCGCCATGGAGCGTTACCTCTGGTTCCTCCGGAAGTATCCCGGTCTGGAGGAGATCGTCAGCGGCAAGCATCTGGCCTCCTTTCTGGGCATCACGCCGGTGACGCTGTCCCGGTTGCGCCATCGGAAAAAGTCGGAGACCTGACCGGCCGCGCCCGGCTGCCCTGCCCCGCGCGTGGTGCCTTCCCCGTTCTTACAGGTATTGCTTTGTTCTTCTCGCTTTGCCGCTTTATCATTCCAAAGCCCCTGCCGCCACGGCAGGGGCTTTTTGTTCTCTGGGCAGCTTTTCTCCGCCAGCCTCCCTCTACAGGCTTACAGCCCCCGCCCTCTTACGCCAACGCCTCCAGCTTCTCCAGATTGGCCCGCTTGTGCTCCAGCGTGGCGTGAACATACAGATCCAGCGTGACCGCCGTGCTGGCGTGTCCCAGCACCTCACTCAGGAATTTCAGCTCGCAGCCCGCCTCCACGCATCGGGTGGCAAAGGTATGCCGCAGGGTGTGAAAATGCACCCGCTCCAGCCCGCAGGCGGCCACACACCGGGCCAGCCGATACTGCATCACCCGCGGCAGCTGGGTCTCTCTGCGCCGGACACGCGTCTTTCGTCCAATGCCTGCATCTCTTTTTTCATAAACAGAACCTCCTGAGGGTCGGTCGTCGTGACCGTTAGCATAGCTCTATTTTAGCAAAAGAATGCCTTCCCGGTGGCCCGCTGCCGGAAAACCAAAAGACGACATCGGCACTGCCGATGTCGTCTTTGTTATCTGCTTCTGCCGGAGGCTTTTCAAAAGGCGGCCTTACCGTTCCCCCGCCAGCAGCTGCAGAATCTGCACCGCATTGGATGCCGCTCCCTTTCTCACCTGATCGCCGCAGC
>CAZYAD010000072.1:0-2827 GCA_964646225.1 uncultured Oscillospiraceae bacterium | reverse complement strand
GATATTCTATAGCACCGCAGAAGATGCTGTATTTAAGGCACTTGGCGTAGAGTAATAAGGAGAATTCATATGGCGCAGTTCGATGTGTACAGTACCTCTGTACAAAATATAATTAGCTGGATCAAATCCGGAGAAGTAGCTATCCCTGAAATTCAGCGCCCGTTTGTGTGGGATTCAACAAAAGTGCGTGACCTTCTGGACTCACTTTATAACGGATTTCCTGTGGGCTACATAATTGTATCTACTACCGGGATGTGGGACTGCTGGATGATATGCCCGAAGCCGATGCCGCAGAAGCGGCGCTGGTGGCAGAAAGTCAGGTCACTGAAAAGGTGGCATAAAAAAGAACATGGAGGCCGAGAAATCTCAGCCTCCATGCAGGAACAGTTATTGAATTTTAATGTGTTCACTAATTGTCCCTATGGGAACTCGCGGAAACCAGCCCCTGTTTCCTCTTCTTCAACTATTTTGTGCCGTATGCTAAAAAATCCTGCCCTGTGCGAATCGGTGCGATCCGAACAGCCTTCTCCTACAGCCCCAATACGCCGAACAGCAGCAATCCCAGCAGGGCGTTGACACAGATCAGTCTGGCCACGGTGAACTTGCGGCCAAACAGCAGATACACATCCAGCGCCCCCAGCAGGATCAGCGGCAGGCTGGCGCTGCCGCCTGCCACATAGTTGTCGCCGCACATGGTGATGGACATTCCCACCAGCAGTCCCAGGCTGGCCGGACGCACCCCCAGCATCACCCGGTTCATCAGCGTGCTTTTGCGGAAGTGCTCCAAAAACACCGCTGCCGCCATGGTCAGGGTCAGCGCGGGCATCATCACGCCCAGATTGGCGCAAATCGCGCCCAGCAGCCCTGCTGTACGGATCCCTGCAAAGGTGGCACAGTTCATGCCCATGGGGCCGGGAGTCATCTCGGCGATGGCCACAATGTCCGATACCTCCTGCGCGGTCATCCAGCCGTGGGAAAGCATCTCGTCGGTGATCAAAGGGATCATGGACAGGCCGCCGAAACTGGTGAAGCCGATCTTGAGGAAGCTCCAGAACAGACGCAGATAAATGCTCACCGGGCGTCCCCCCTTCCTTTGTTCAGCGCAGTGAACAGCAGGCCGCAGACCGCGCCCAGTGCCACCAGCCACAGCACGCTGACATCAAACACCAGATACAGCACCGCCGCCACCGCCGTCAGCGGCAGCCAGGCGGGCTTTTTGCATACCGTGCGGATCATGGGCAGGGCCGCGCTGAGGATGATGGGCACCACAGCCGCCCGCACGCCACTCATAGCCGCCGCCACCCAGTAGCTGTGCCGGAAGGCGGTGTAAAACAGCGTCACCACCGCCAGCACCGCCATTGGCGGCAGTGCCAGGCCGAACAGACAGGCCAGACTGCCCAGCACGCCCGCCTGACGGAAGCCAAACAGCACGGCGATATTGCCGATCATCACGCCGGGCAAGCTGCGGCCGACGGTAGTCAGATCCAGCAGCTCCTCAGAGGACAGTTCCTGCTTTTCCTCCACATAAACCCGCTGGATCTGGGCCACGATGCTCCAGCCGCCGCCAAAGGTAAAGCAGCCGAACTTGAGGAACTGCACCAGCAGCTCCCCTGCTTTTTTCCCATGCTTCATATATGCTCTCCAAGTCTGCAAAATGGCCGTCTGTTCAGACGGCCATTTGATTTTTGATGGTTACAGGGTATTGCTGGAGCCCAGCACATCCCGGATTTTGTGCTGCACCATGGCTCGCAGCTCATCCCGGCCGTCCTTCAGATACTGCCGAGGGTCAAAGTGATCGGGATGCTCCACCAGATGCTTGCGGATGGCCGCTGTCATGCACAGACGCAGGTCGGAGTCGATGTTGATCTTGCAGACCGCCATGGTGGCCGCCTGGCGCAGCATCTCCTCGGGAATGCCGATGGCATCGGGCATGGCACCGCCGTATTGATTGACCTGCTGCACGAACTCCTGCGGCACCGAGGAGCTGCCGTGAAGCACAATGGGGAAGCCGGGCAGGCGGCGGCCCACCTCTTCCAGAATATCAAAGCGCAGCTGGGGCTTCTGTCCTGGCTTGAACTTGTAAGCGCCGTGGCTGGTGCCGATAGCAATGGCCAGAGAATCCACTCCGGTGCGGGTGACGAACTCCTCCACCTCGGCGGGATTGGTGAACATGGCGTCGGCCTCCGAGACATTGACGGCATCCTCAATGCCGGCCAGCTTGCCCAGCTCGCCTTCCACCACAACGCCGCGTGCATGGGCGTATTCCACCACCCTGCGGGTCATCTCAATGTTCTCCTCAAAGCTGTACTTGCTGCCGTCGATCATCACGGAGGAAAAGCCGCCGTCGATGCAGGATTTGCACACCTCGAAGTTTTCGCCGTGATCCAGATGCAGAGCGATGGGCAGTTCTGTGTCGGCAATGGCGGCCTCCACCAGCTTGGTCAGGTAGATATGCTTGGCATACTTCCGGGCCCCGGCAGATACCTGCAGGATGACGGGAGACTTTTCGGCCTGCGCGGCCTCGGTGATCCCCTGAATGATCTCCATGTTATTAACATTAAAAGCGCCGATAGCGTAGCCGCCGGCATAGGCTTTCTCGAACATTTCTTTTGTGGTGACCAAAGGCATAGGATGTTCCTCCTTAAAATTTCGGTTGTCTCTATTTTACCACCCCTTTTCCCCGGTTGCAACATTGATTTCCGCCTTTTCTTGTGTTACACTATGTTCAAATCCGAAATTCTTAGGAGGATCACAATTATGGAACTTCGCGGAGCCTGTATTTTCGGCCAGTCCGGCGGCCCCACTTCTGTTATCAACGCCAGCGCCT
>CAZYAD010000071.1:0-3129 GCA_964646225.1 uncultured Oscillospiraceae bacterium | reverse complement strand
TATACAGCATCCCGGCGATTTGTCAAGCTTTTTTTCGCCGGTTTTTGAAAAAATCCTGCGAGCCAGCAAAAAATCGCAAAAGGCCCTTGACAAGCTCGCCGGGTTGGCGTATATTGAACACATGAACAAATGCTCATATGTTTGCGAAAGGAGCCATTCCATGACCGACACCACCCCGGCGGCCCTGTGCGGCCACGACCATCCCCACCCCGATCTGACCCGTCTTCACGGCATGATGCCCGACGATGATCGCCTGTTCGACCTGGCAGACCTGTTCCGCGTCTTTGGCGATTCCACCCGCATCCGCATCCTGTACGCTCTGTTTGAAAGCGAGCTGTGCGTCTGCGACCTGGCCGACCTGCTGAATCTGACCCAGAGCGCCGTCAGCCACCAGCTCCGCTATCTGAAGGATGCCAAGCTGGTGCGTTCCCGCCGGGAGGGCAAGTCCATGTTCTACGCGCTGGACGACGACCATGTGCGCCAGATCCTCAGCGTGGGTCTGGAGCATCTGATGCATACACACTAAGTAATCAACAAACTGTTATTTCAGGAGGATATGATCATGAAAAAAACCTATGCCATCGAAGTCGATTGCCCCAACTGCGCCGCCAAAATGGAGGCCGCGTCCAATCAGGTTCCCGGCGTGGCCCACGCCGCCGTCAGCTTTGTCACCCAGAAAATGAGCGTGGAGTTTGCCGAGGGGGCGGACCCCGCCGTTGTCATGCCGGAAATCCTCAAGGCCTGCCGCAAGGTAGAGCGGGATGTGGAGATCCGCTTCTGAGCCCCGCTTATGAACAAAAAGCAGAAGCGCACCCTCCGGCGCATCCTGTTTTCGGCCGCCGCAGCCCTGCTGCTGGCGCTGCTGGAGACACGCCTTTCCCTGCCCGGCATTCTGTGGCTGATCCCTTACCTGGCGGTTGGCTATGACATTCTGCTCAGTGCCCTCCACGGTATCCGCAGCAGAGACCCCTTTGACGAAAATTTCCTGATGGCGGTGGCCACCGTGGGCGCCCTTTGTCTGGGTGAGCTGCAGGAGGCGGTAGCCGTCATGGTGTTCTATCAGACCGGCGAGCTGTTCCAGAGCTATGCCGTGGGCAAAAGCCGTCGCTCCATTGCCGCCCTGATGGACATCCGCCCTGACACCGCCGAGGTGGAGACCGGCGACGGTGCGACCCGGGTGGTGGATCCCGACGAGGTCCCCGTGGGCAGCGTCATCCTGATCCGCCCCGGTCAGCGGATCCCCCTGGATGGCGTGGTGCTGGAGGGCTCCTCTGCGCTGGATACCGCCTCGCTCACCGGCGAGAGCCTCCCCCGCGAGGTGGCCCCCGGCGATGAGGTGATCTCCGGCTGCGTCAATCTTTCCGGCCTGCTGCGGGTACGCACCACAAAGCTCTTTGGCGAAAGCACGGTGGCCCGCATTCTGGAGCTGGTGGAAAACTCTGCACTGAAAAAATCCCGTTCCGAGGCCTTCATCACCCGCTTCGCCCGGATCTATACCCCCGCCGTCTGTCTGTCGGCGCTGGTGCTGGCTTTGCTGCCGCCGCTGGTGGGAATGATGACCGGGAGCGGCGCACATTGGAGCGCCTGGATCTATCGCGCGCTGGCCTTTCTGGTCACCAGCTGCCCCTGTGCGCTGGTGATCTCCATCCCGCTGTCCTTCTTCGGCGGCATCGGCGGCGCTTCCGCCCGGGGCATTCTGGTAAAGGGCGGCACCGATCTGGAGGCGCTGGCCTCTGCACGCACGGTGGTATTTGACAAAACCGGTACCCTCACCCGAGGCGCATTTTCGGTTACCTCGGTCACCGGCGGCGACCGGGTGCTGGAGCTGGCCGCGCTGGCTGAGCAATATTCCGGCCATCCCATCAGCCGCGCCCTGCGGGAGGCCTGGGCCGGGGATCCCGCTGCCCACACCATCGAGGAGGTGCAGGAGCTGCCCGGCCACGGCGTTTCCGCCTGCATCGACGGCACCGTCGTTCACGCAGGCAATGCCCGCCTGATGGAGACGCTGGGCCTCTGCCCCCCGGCCGCCAAGGGCACGGTGGTGTATGTGGCCGCCGACCGCACCTGCTTGGGCTGCATCACCCTGGCCGATCTGCCCAAGGAGGGGGCGCGGGAGGCCCTGTCCGCCCTGAAGCGGGCCGGCGTTGCCCGCACCGTGATGCTCACCGGCGACAGTCCGGAGGCCGCCCGCCCGGTGGCCGACGCGCTGGGGCTGGATCAGTTCTTTGCATCCCTGCTGCCACAGGATAAGGTGGAGCGGGTGGAGGCACTGCTGGCAGAGCAGAGCAGGGGAGAGACCCTTTGCTTTGTGGGCGACGGCGTCAACGATGCCCCCGTCCTGTCCCGGGCCGATGTGGGAGTGGCCATGGGTGGTATGGGCTCTGATGCCGCCATCGAGGCCGCCGATGTGGTGCTGATGGACGATGATCCCCGCAAGCTGCCGCTGGCCATGGCCATCGCCCGGAAGACCCTGTCCATCGTACGGCAGAACATCGTGTTTTCCCTGGCGGTGAAGCTGGCCTGTCTGGTGCTCATCGCTGTGGGCTACAGCAATATGTGGTGGGCCATCTTTGCCGATGTGGGCGTGATGGTGCTGGCCGTGCTCAACGCCACCCGGGCGCTGCGGGCCCCGAAAACGGCATGATCCCGGTTCTTTTTTGAAAAAATCAGAAAAACCCCTTTACAAATCCGGAAAAATCCGATATAATGACAGAGCGTTCTCAATAGAGGGCGCAGTAAAGGGGTATAGCTCAGTTGGTAGAGCAGCGGTCTCCAAAACCGCGTGCCGAGGGTTCAAGTCCTTCTGCCCCTGCCATATCAGCACGATGGTTTTGATACGAAACCATCGTGCTTTTTCTATATTTGAAATGCCTTGTGGCATAAGTCTTTTAGCAACCGTAGAATTAGAGGTTTGTGTATCAATTCAATGCCCATCTCGGAGAAACTTTTCTCTGGGATGGGCTTACATTTTGCAATCGCTCCTTTCCGCATACGGAAAGCTATCTATTGACAAAAAGAGATTCGTGATACATAATCAGTAGGAACCTACGAAAACAGGAGGAAGTTATGAACGCTGACAGGATAGCGGTTTTAATCAAGACGGCATCGATCGAATTTGATAAAATGGCA
>CAZYAD010000070.1:0-3136 GCA_964646225.1 uncultured Oscillospiraceae bacterium | reverse complement strand
GGCCGGCACCGGTCTCGGCGATGACCTTCTTTTTGCCCATGTACTTGGCCAGCAGCACCTCGCCCATGCAGTGGTTGAGCTTGTGTGCGCCGGTGTGGTTCAGGTCCTCCCGCTTGACATAGAGCTGGACGCCGCCCAGACGGTTGGACAGGCGCTCCAGGTGGGAGATGGGGGTGGGGCGGCCCTGAAATTCCTTGCGGATGCGCCGCAGCTCGGCGATGAACTTGCGGGACTGGCAGATGGTGAAATAGGCCTCGGTGATCTCGTCCATGGCCTTTTGCAGCTCCGGGGAAACATAGGAGCCGCCGTATTTGCCGAAATAACCGTTTTTGTCGGGATAATGTCTGAAATAGGTTTCGAAATCCACATTGTTCAGTTTCATATAGTTGTCCTCCTGAAGGTCCGTTTGTTGAAAAATTCGGTTTTCCGCACTGGTTTCAGCAGGGACGCCATCGTTTGGTCAGCAGCATCGTTGTTTCCTCCCGGTAAATAAAAAATCGCCCCGGACAAACCTCTCCGGTTTGTCAAGGACGAATCACACGATCCGCGGTGCCACCTTGGTTTGCGGCGAGAGCCGCACCCTTTGCGGAGTCCCAACAGACTCCCGGTAACTGACGCATACCCACGCGTCGCGGAATACTCGGCAAGCTGCCTTTCCCCGCGCCCTCAGCGGCCCATTTGACAAGCTGTTTCCTGTCCGGCTCCCAGCAACCCGGACTCTCTGGGAAGGCATACCTGCCGTTACTTCCGCTTCAACGGTTTGTTGCTTTAATTGTTGAAAGTATGATAGCACGGTTTTTCCCCGTTGTCAACGGTTTTTTTGCGAAATGGACGCTTAAGGGGAGGTATTAACGATTTCTTAATACTTTTCTCGCCAAAGTACCTTGACAGGCGAAATACTTTGGTGTATGATAGAGCCACCATCAAGGAATGGAGGAACCCAAATGTCGCTCACATCCGATATCATTCGCGGCCATACCGAGACCATCATCCTGGCCCAGCTGCTGGAGCACGACAGCTACGGCTACGAGATCAACAAGGCCATTCGGGACCGCACCGGCGGCGAATATGAGGCCAAGGAGGGCACGCTGTACACCGCCTTCCGCCGGCTGGAGCAGGCCGGACACATCCGCTCCTACTGGGGAGATGAAAGCGCAGGCGCACGCCGCCGCTATTACGCCATCACCGAACAGGGGCGCGGCTTTTATGAAGAAAACAAGCTGGAATGGCAGCGGGTCAAAAAGATCATCGACTGCCTGATCGACAACACTGCTGAAGGAGGCAACTGAGAACATGAACGAGCAACTGCGTGAACTGGTAAAGGAGCGGCTCAGCGGAGCCGTCAACTGCCCCGCCAAGGACGATGTCATCGAGGAGATCACCGCCGATCTCACCGAAAAATACAACGAGCTGGTGTGCAGCGGCATGGAGTCTGAAGAGGCGCTGGCCCGGGTGCAGGAGGGCATCGGCGATCTGGGCGAGGTGGTCTCCTTTATCAACGAGGCCAACCGCCGCTCGGAGGAGGCCGGAAAAACCTCAGACAATCCCTTTGCAGGCATCGATGACCTGATGCGGCAGATGGGCAAAAATCTGAAAAATCTGGAGCCCTCCATGCGGGAGGTGGCCAACGACCTGAAAAGCGCTGCCGGACACATCGGCACGGCGGCCAGAGGGCTGGCCCAGGAATCCAAGGAGCCGCTGCGGGAGATGGCCCACAGCGTCAAAAACGGCTTTAAAACCACCTGGAAGAGTTTTTCCAGCAGTCTGGAGGAGGCGCGGCAGCGCTATGACTACACCGTCCCCGCCGCCGAGCTGACCGGCGTGGAGGTGCTGTGCAACAGCGGCGATGTGACCTTTGGCGTATCGCAGGATGACAACATCTACATCGTGGAGCTTTCCAAGCGGGAGCTTTCAGAGGATAAGCTGGCGCGCATCCAGAGCCGGGACGGCATCCTGACCATCGCTCAGGGACAGAAAAACAGCGCCGGGTCGGTGCTGTTCAACTACGGGATGCTGCAGTCCGACTTTGAGATCTACCTGCCCCAGCGGGCCTGGAACAGTCTGCGGGTCACCACCTACAGCGGCGATGTGGAGCTGGAGAAGAATCTGGAGGCGGCCAGCCTGCACATCCAGACTCTCAGCGGCGACATCCTCTGCCCCCAGCTGCGCTGCGGCACGGCGGAGCTGCTTTCCACCAGCGGCGACCTGGAGGTCTCCGGCGAGATCTGTGAATTGCAGCTGCAGACGGTCTCCGGCGACTGCGACTTCCGCGGCACGGCGGGGCGGGTCACTGTCAAGAGCACCAACGGCGATGTGACGCTGAAGCTGGACAATGTGCCTGACGGGCTGGAACTCAACACCGTTTCGGGCGACACCCGGCTGACGCTGCCCGACAACGACGGCTTCTTCCTGCACTACAAGCGGGTTTCCGGCGATGTGCGGTCGGACTTCAACCTGAAGACCTCGCTGAGCGACAAGAGCGGCACGGCTGTGTATCTTTCGGGCGCAGACCGGCACTACAGTATGCAGACCGTCAGCGGTGATCTGCGGATCTATCGCCGCTGAGAGACTATTTTTTATAAATTGAGGGGAGCAAAGACAATGAAAAAGATCTATAAGCTGCGGGAAAAGAAGATGCTGTGCGGTGTGTGCGCCGGTGTGGCCGATTATTTTGACATCGACCCCACGCTGGTGCGTGTGCTGTGGGCGGTGCTGTCGCTGGCCTATGGCGCAGCGCTGGTGGCCTATATCATCTGCGCCATCATTTTCCCCGACAAGAGCGAGCTGTAAGGCGGGGCTGCGGATCCGGGGCCGGCGAGGGCTGTGAGAGAGCAAGCAAGCAGCTGCACCGACGGAGCAGGTACCTTCACGGCCCCAGCTACGGCCCAGGCCGTGACATCCCTCGCGTAAACGAGGGGCAAAAAGCCATCGGCAGGATGGCCTGGCGCACCGAAAGGGTGTCTCACTAAGGGATTTAATTCCTTGGAAAAATATCGGCATAGTTTGGAGAAATCCGGCTATGCCGTTTTTTTCGGTTCTTGGGGCAGTTCGACTGCACCAATGAAGTTCCAATAAATGAGGATCCAGTATTGCGAAGTTGCTACCCGCTGGGGCAAGGCAAACGGCTATAAGGAAT
>CAZYAD010000069.1:0-3788 GCA_964646225.1 uncultured Oscillospiraceae bacterium | reverse complement strand
ACTTGGCAGAGCCGTCGGGCTCGTCGCCGCCGGAGAAGCCGCCGGGGATGAAGATGATCTGGCTTTCGCCGATCTTTTTGGCGATGAGCTCCACGCTGCGGGAAACATCATCGGCGGTGAGGTTGCGGATGACGGCAATATCGGCCTCCAGTCCGGCCTCCATGGCGGCGCGGGCCGAGTCATATTCGCAGTTGGTACCGGGGAACACCGGGATCAGCACCCGGGGCCGGGCAACCTTGACGGCGGGCGCCGCAGTGCAGCCCTTGTCATAGGTAAAGACCGGGGTCTCGCCCTGGCAGGGAGCATCGGTGGGATAAACCCCCGCCAGTGTGCCCTCGTTCAGCTCCAGCAGCTCTGCGATGGTGGCGGCGTCCTTGCCCAGGTCGATGACCGGCTCCGCCGTAGTGTGGCCCAGCAGCATGGAGCCGGGCAGATCGGTCTCCTCGGTGAGCTCGGCCACGATAAAGCCGAACAGGCTGTCATGCCACTGATCAAAATCCACATCGGCGGCAAAGCCGATGCTGTTGCCGAAGGACATCTTCATCACGGCCTCGGCCACGCCGTTTTCCACCGCCCAGGCAGCCTTGACCTTGCCTGCCAGATGCAGGGCGCGGAAGCCCTCCCAGGTCTTTTGCAGGCTTCTGGCCGACTGGTCGGCAGCGCCAAAGAGGTACACCGGGTGTCCAGCCTCCTTGAATTCGGGGGACAGCACCTCCTGCGCCTTGATGGGGGCGATGGCAAAGGAGATCAGGGTGGGAGGAACATCCTTGTCCAGGAAGGTGCCGGACATGGAGTCCTTGCCGCCGATGGCGGCGGCGCTCAGCTCCAGCTGGGCATCCAGCGCACCCAGCAGGGCGGCAAAGGGCTTGCCCCAGCGCAGGGGCTCCTGCCGCAGCTTTTCAAAGAACTCCTGCAGGGTCAGATAGGCCAGCTTATAGTCCGCGCCGGCGGCCACCAGCTTGGCCATGGAGGTGTAAACATTGGCATAAGCGCCGGTGTAGGGATCCACCATCATCTGGTCGGGGTCCAGACCCCAGGCCATGACGCTGGCCTGATCGGTCTCCTCGCCGGGCAGTACCGGCAGCAGGGCCGCCATGGCCTGCGCGGGGGTCTTCTGGGTCTTGCCGCCAAAGGGCATCAGCACAGAGCCCTGGCCGATGGAGCCGTCGAACCGCTCCACCAGGCCCCGGCGGCTGGCAGTCTTCAGGGCAGAGGCCATCTCCCGCAGAGAGCCGTACAGCGGCTGGGACAGCGGGGCGCGATCCTTGCGGTCCACCGCCACGCGGGTGTGCTTGACGGCACCGTTGGTGTCCAGAAAAGCGCGGCTCAGGTTGGCAATGATCTGGCCCTTCCAGCGGATGACCATGCGGGGCTCCTCGGTGACCACCGCCACCTGATAGGCCTCCAGATTTTCGGCCTGCGCAGCGTCAATGAACCGCTGGGCGTCCTCTGCGGCCACCACCACGGCCATGCGCTCCTGAGACTCGGAGATGGCCAGCTCGGTGCCGTCCAGACCCTCATATTTCTTGCGGACAGCGTCCAGCCGGATGTCCAGCCCGGCGGCCAGCTCGCCGATGGCCACCGAAACACCGCCTGCGCCAAAGTCGTTGCAGCGCTTGATGAGGCGGGTGACCTCGCCGTTGCGGAACAGGCGCTGGATCTTGCGCTCCTCGGGAGCGTTGCCCTTCTGCACCTCAGAGGCCATGGTGGTGAGGGACTTCTGGTTGTGGCTCTTGGAGGAGCCCGTAGCGCCGCCGATGCCGTCACGGCCGGTGCGGCCGCCCAGCAGGATCACCACATCACCGGGGATGGGTCGCTCCCGGCGCACATTGCGGGCCGGAGCCGCCGCCACCACCGCGCCACACTCCAGGCGCTTGGCGATGTAGCCCTCGTGATAGACCTCAGCCACATGGCCGGTGGCCAGGCCGATCTGGTTGCCGTAGGAGGAATAGCCCGCAGCGGCAGTGGCCGCCAGCTTGCGCTGGGGCAGCTTGCCGGGCAGGGTCTCGCTGAGGGCCTTGCGGGGATCGCCGCCGCCGGTGACGCGCATGGCCTGATGCACATAGGCACGGCCCGACAGGGGGTCACGGATACAGCCGCCGATGCAGGTGGCAGCACCACCGAAGGGCTCGATCTCGGTGGGATGGTTGTGGGTCTCGTTTTTGAACATCAGCAGCCAGTCCTGCTTTTCACCGTTGACGGCGGCGTTGACATGGATGGAGCAGGCGTTGATCTCCTCGCTCTCGTCCAGCTCGGGCAGCAGGCCCCGCTTTTTCAGGGTCTTGGCGCCGATGGTGGCAATATCCATCAGAGTCTGGGGGCGCTTGGCGGCCTTTTCCTCGCCATAGACCTCCACCCGGGCGGCCAGATAGCGATCATAGGCCTTCTGCACGGCGGGATCATCGATCTTCACCTCATCAATGTGGGTGGAGAAGGTGGTGTGACGGCAGTGATCCGACCAGTAGGTGTCCACAATGCGGATCTCGGTAATGGTGGGATCCCGCTTTTCCTCGTCCCGGAAGTAGCCCTGCAAAAATTGCAGGTCGTACAGATCCATGGCCAGGCCCAGACGATCCAGCAGCTCCTTCAGACCGGCCTCGTCCAGGGTGGTAAAGCCCTCCACCGTGGCGACCGTCTCCGGCGTGTCATATTCCACCGCCAGGGTTTCGGGCTTGTCCAGCCCGGCCTCACGGCTCTCCACGGCGTTGATGACATAGCCCTTTACTGCGGCCACCTCGGCCTCGGTCAGCGTGCCGTAGAGAGCATAGACTTTGGCCGAACGCACGGTGGGCCGGTCGCCTTGGCTCAGCAGCTGGATGCACTGGGCGGCGGAGTCGGCCCGCTGGTCGAACTGGCCGGGCAGCGGCTCCACGGCAAAGACCGCAGCCGCGCCGTCAAAGCAGGGCTGCTGGGTGATGTCGTCCAGCTGCGGCTCGGAAAATACCGTGGTGCGGGAGGCCTCGAACAGCGCCTGATCCACGCCCTCCACATCATAACGGTTCAGGATGCGCACCCTTTCCAGCCCGGTGAGGCCCAGAAAGGTGCGGCAGTCAGACAGCATCCCGGCGGCTTCGGGGGCCAGACCGGGCTTCTTTTCCACAAAAATACGATATACCATGAATCATTCCTCCTTGGCGGCCAGCGCCCGCTGACCGATATCGCGGCGGCAGAACGCATTGTCAAAATGAATGCGCTCCACCAGGTCATAGGCCCCGTCGATGGCCTCCTTCAGAGTGGGCCGGACGCTGACCGCCCCCAGCACCCGTCCGCCGGAGGTCACCAACCGGTCCTCCTGCAATTTTGCCCCGGCCACAAAGATGCGCTCGTCCGCGCTGGTCTGGGGCAGGGTGATGGGAAAGCCCTTTTCATAGTGGGTGGGGTAGCCCTGAGAGGCCATCACCACGCAGGCGGCGCAGGCATCCTTCCACTGTACTTCGACCTCAGAGAGCTTCCCGGCGGCCACCGCCTGCATCACGGTGAGCAGGTCGCTTTCCAGCAGCGGCAGCACCACCTGGGTCTCAGGGTCGCCAAAGCGGCAGTTGTATTCGATGACCTTCGGCCCCTGCGGGGTCAGCATCAGGCCGAAATACAGACACCCGCGGAAGGGCCGGCCCTCGGCCTTCATGGCCCGCACGGTGGGCAAAAAGATGGTCTCCATGCACACCCGGGCGATCTCCGGGGTGTAATAGGGGTTGGGGGCCACCGTGCCCATGCCGCCGGTATTCAGCCCCCGGTCGCCGTCCAGCGCCCGCTTGTGATCCATGGAGGACACCATGGGCACCACGGTC
>CAZYAD010000068.1:0-4286 GCA_964646225.1 uncultured Oscillospiraceae bacterium | reverse complement strand
CTATTCCTCATACCTTTTTTATTCTCTTGTACAATATCTATTGTAGTCCTACAGCTCGCGCCCCTGTTTTTCCCCGAAAATGATTGCGAAACCCGTCGGATTATTGTATAATGATCTGTGAATGAAATTTGATAAAGGAAGTTTGTGACACACATGGATATCACCAAGCTGGAAGCTCTTGGCCTGTCGCAGGAAATGATCCGCGCCATCCAGGACACCGGATATGAAGACTTTACCCCCATTCAGGAAAAGGCCATCCCCGTGCTGCTGTCCGGCCGGGATGTGATCGGTCAGGCCAGCACCGGCACCGGCAAGACCGCCGCCTTCGGCATCCCTGCCATTGAACGGGTGGTGGACCCCGATGACCACACCGACCCCCAAGTGCTGGTGCTCTGCCCCACCCGCGAGCTGGCCATGCAGGTCAGCGATGAACTGCGGAAGTTCTCCAAATACAAGGAGGAGCTGCGGGTGGTCACCGTCTACGGCGGTCAGAACATCGACACCCAGATCCGCGCCCTGAAAAAGGCCGCCGTGGTGGTGGGCACCCCCGGCCGGGTCATCGACCATCTCAACCGCCGCACTCTCAAGCTGATGAATATCCGTCTGGCCATTTTGGACGAGGCCGACGAGATGCTGGACATGGGCTTTGTGGATGACATCAAGCGCATCCTGTTCAACACGCCGGAAAACCGCCAGACGGCGCTGTTTTCCGCCACCATGCCGCCCCCCATCCTGCGGCTGACCCAGCGGTTTTTGCGAGATCCCGAGACCGTCAAGGGTGACGAGGGCGACGCCGCCTTCCAGCTCATCGACCAGTACTATGTGGAGGTGCCCAAGTCCAAAAAGGCCCAGGGCGTGCGGCTGCTGTTTGAGCAGCAGGGCGCTCAGCGCGGCCTGATCTTCTGCAATACCAAGCGCATGGTGGAGGTGCTCACCCGGGAGCTGACCGAGATGGGGCTCAAGGTGGAGGGCCTGCACGGCGATATGGCTCAGGGGGCCCGCACCCGGGTAATGACTCAGTTCAAGGCCGGCGAGACCAACCTGCTCATCGCCACCGATGTTGCCGCCCGGGGTATCGACGCCTCCGGCGTGGACATCATCATCAACTACGATATCCCCCAGGATATGGAATACTATGTCCACCGCATCGGCCGCACCGGCCGCGCAGGCAACACCGGCGTGGCCTTTACCCTGATTGCCGGCAGCGGCGAGTTCTTTTCCCTGTGTGACATTCAGGACACCACCGGCATCCAGCTCCAGCCCTATTACCTCAACGGGCTGGAGGAAACCCCCGAGGATCGGTTTTATGCCCGCAGCACCGGCCGCAGCGAAGGCGGTGCTCATCGCTCCTCCCAGCCCCGACAAAAGGGGCAGAACGGCGGTCGTCGTGCCGAAAATGGCGGCAACGCGGTGATCTCCTTTGATGTAGGCTCCAACCACGATGTCACCGAGAAGCAGATCGTCAACGCTATTTTGAAGTACGCCCGCATCAAAAAGGACGAGATCGGAGACATCACCATCCGGGAAAACGATTCTCTGGTGGAGTTGGCCCCCGATGTGGCCCGCCATGTGATGCGCTCCATGCAGAACGGCACCGTCAATGATTTTCTGGTGGTGTGCAAGGCGGTCTCCGGCGGCAAGGAGGTCAACGCCCGTGGCGAGGCCAAGAGCGGCAGCCGCAGCGGAGGCAGAAGCGGTGGCCGCGGCAGCCATCGGGGCGGCTATCGGGGCAGCCGGGGCCGGAAGTAAGCAACGGCATGGGCTGCTGGGCAAGCTTCTGATAACGCCTGCTCCTGTCGCGCCGTCAGGGCGTGATACCTCCCGTAAACACGGATACAGGAAAAAAGAGACAAAAAAACGGGGCTACAGCCCCGTTTTTTTATATTCTTACTCGATGGCCACATCCAGCCGCAGTACCTTCTCCCGCAGCACCTGCTCAGGCGTGGCCGGAGGCTCACTGCCCTCCAGATTGCGTCGGATGGCCAGCATCTGCAGATCGGTCTGCGCCAGATTTTCGGCACACTGCCGCAACTGCTCGATGAGATCGGCCTCGTTGGCCGGATGCTGCTTGTATTTCAACTGATGCTCCAGCCCTGCCCAGTAATCCTGCGCCGTGGTGCGGATCTGCACCTCCACCGGCAGCACCTGCCGACTCTCGGCAAAGAACACCGGCACCGCCACGATGAGATGCAGGCTGCGGTAGCCGTTGGGCTTGGGCGCGGCGATATAGTCTTTTTTGCGAATCAGTTGGATATCATCCTGCCGCAGAAGCGCATCCGCCAGCACATAAATATCATCCAGATAGTTGCAAACCACCCGTACCTCTGCCACATCGTGGAGATCCCGCCGGATGGCTTCCAGCGTAAAGGGCAAGCCCTGCCGCTCCAGCTTTTGCAGGATGCTGGCGGTGCTTTTCAGCCGGGAGTTGATAAAATTGATGGGGTTGCGCCGATACCGCACCTGATACTCGGTGTTCAGCACCTCGAATTTGGTGCGCACCTCCTTGATGGCGCAGCTGTACATCATCATCAGCTCCCGATACTCCACCGCCGTCTCCATCAACCGCCGTGCGCCCGCCTGTTGGGTCAGCGAGAGCAGCGGGCGGGCCGCCGGGGCATCCCGGTCGGTGTTGCTGCTGCCGATGGGTGCCTCCAGTCCCTCGGGATTTTCCAGTCTGGACAGGTCATGCAACTGTTCTGCTTCTTCGGAGTGCTCCTCCCACTGCATAAGCTGCCTCCTTTCTCAGGTTGATACCCTTAGCATACCACCGATGTTTGGCCAAATTATGACCGAAGCATGACCGGTTTCTAAACAGTTTCCTCTGCCGTCTCCACTGGATGTGAGGTGAGGGAGTGCAGCCATTTCCCGCTGCGGAAGCGCCACAGGCACAGGGGCAGCTTGAGTATATCCTCCGCTACAAAGCTGCCGCACACCAGCACCAGGAAGGGCACCTTGAGCACATAGGCCAACACAAAGGCCACCGGCA
The DNA here is from genome assembly GCA_964646225.1 of uncultured Oscillospiraceae bacterium. Lineage (GTDB taxonomy): Bacteria > Bacillota > Clostridia > Oscillospirales > Butyricicoccaceae > UBA4644. The sequence continues at coordinate 1,300 of CAZYAD010000068.1, read as the reverse complement.
CGCCCCACAGCAGGGTGACGCCTACATCCAGCAGAGCCGACACCCGGGTGTCCCCGCCGGCCCGCAGAATGCCCACCACCAGCACATAATTCAGCTGGCGCAGGGGACACCAGCAGCAGTAAAAGGCCAGAATATCGGCAGTCATCTGGGCGGTATAGGCGCTCTCCACCCCCATCAGGCGGATGATGGGCCAGCGGATGACCAGCAGCGCCGCACCCAGCACTGCGCCCATGGCCACAAACACGCCCAGCATCTTGCGGGCGATGGCCCGGGCGTCCCGCAGCAGCCCCTGCCCGATGGATTTGCCGATCATGATGGAGCAGGCGTTGCACGCGCCCACAAAGAAGACGAACACCAGCTGCTCGATGGAGCTGTAGAGGGTATAGGCGGCGTAATTATCGCTGCCCTGACGGGCATAGATCACGGCGTACAGGTTGAAGCCCACGCACCACAGAGTCTCGTTGCAGATCACCGGCATGGCAATGTGCAGGTATTTTTGCAGGAAGGGCCGATCTACGCTGCCAATGGCCCGCAGGCCGGAGAGGGTGAAATGCCTCTGCCGCAGGCCGATGACCACCACCAGCACCGCCTGGACGCAGTGGGAGATGACGGTAGCCAGCGCCGCGCCCCGCAGGCCCAGGGCAGGCATCCCCAGCTTACCATAGATCAGGCACCAGTTGAAGAAGGTGTTGGTGACCACGGCTGCCGCCGAGATCGCCAGCGGGATGTGAACATCCTCCACGCAGCGGCGGGCCATATTGGCGATATTGGCAAAGGCCCAGGGCACCATACCCCAGCACACCACCGACAGGTACTCCACCCCTGCCTGCCGCACCGGCTCCTCGTCGGTGAACAGGCACATCAGCTCATAGGGGAAGCAGGCCAGCACCACGGTATAAAGAGCGGCAGCTGCTATGCAGAGGTACATCCCCAGACTGTAGGCGCGGCGGACATTTTTGTGCTCGCCGGCCCCCCAGAACTGGGAGATGAGCACCGAGCCGCCGGAACAGATGCCGAAGGAGAGCATTTGCAGCAGCATGATCCACTTTCCGCTGATGCCCACGGCGGAGGTTGCGGCATTGCCCAGCCGGGCCACCATGGCAGTGTCCACCAGACCGGCGCAGGAGGACAGCATATTTTGCAGGGCAATGGGAATGGCAAGGGCCAGCATCCGGCTGTAGAAGCCGGGGACGACATATTTTTCGCGTTTTTCGCGGTGCATAGATAGAAATCCTCCCAAAAGCGCAAGCTGCGCCATAATATGCCTATCATAGCACGGAGCGCGCTCTTTTGCAAGAGT
>CAZYAD010000067.1:0-4567 GCA_964646225.1 uncultured Oscillospiraceae bacterium | reverse complement strand
TGCAGAGAAGCCCCGGGAGCCTTAGCCCACGCCTTCACCGCCGCCGGGCCGCGCTTGACAAGCTTCGATATCGGAATTATAGTATTCACCAGAACAGGCAGCAACGGAAACACAACCAAACGGAGGAAAAATCTATGCGAAAGAACTTTGGCGCAAAGCCCCTTTTGTACCCCCAGCCTGTGTTTATCATCGGCTCTTATGCCGAGGATGGCACGCCGGACGCTATGAACGCCGCCTGGGGCGGCATCAGTGAAAGCAACGAGCTTTCCATGTGCCTCAGCGCAGAGCACCGGACGGTAAAAAACATTCTGGCCAGAGGCGCTTTTACGGTCAGCATGGCCACGGCAGAAACCGTCGTCCCCTGCGACTATGTGGGCCTGGTCTCGGGAAATGATGTGAAAAACAAGCTGGAAAAAGCGGGCTTTCACACGGTAAAAAGCGCGTTTGTGGACGCGCCGCTGATCGCGGAGCTGCCCATGGCCGTGGAATGCAGGCTCATCAGCTATGACAAGGACACCTGCCGCATGGTCGGCGAGATCGTCAATGTCTGTGCTGAGGAAAGCGTCCTCACCGATGGCCGGATCGACCCCGCAAAGCTGCGGCCCATCACCTTTGACGGCATGAACAACGCTTATTATGTGCTGGGAGAAAAGGTGGGCGATGCCTTCTGCGATGGCGCAAAGCTGAAATAACCCCCCTGCCGGGCAAAAAGCAGGCCCATCCCGCCGTTTGACGGGGTGGGCCTGTTTGTTATGCGATTTTCACTCTGTCCAGAGGAAGTACAGTCGGATGTACTGCCCGTCTGCGTCAACAAGCTCCCCGTCCTCCGGCTGGGTAACGGTAAAGCCGCAGGCCGCCAGCTGATCCAGCCAGTAATCCTGTGCAAAGACGGCGATCTCCACATATGAGACCGCTTCCCCATCCAGCTCACCTTCATAAACGGTCGTCTGGGCCAGGCATTCCGGCGCGGATGCCTGCGGCCCCATGGCCACCAGCTGACATGCGATGACTCGGGCCTCGTCCTGCTGCTTTTCGTCGGCCGTCGGCGGGAGATCTACCGACAGCTGCCCGCTGTATATGCTGTGTTCCTCTTGCGTGCCCTCGGTCATGTCAACAACCGCCCCGGCATTTTCGGTCATCAACAGATCGGAAGATGCGGACGGTGCCTCTGGCAGCGCGCCGTCTGGCACGCTTTCGTTGGACATAGCACTGGCCTCCGCACCGTTGGACAGCTGCTCCATGGCATCGCCGCTTTCCTGCGGGCCGAAGTACAGCGCAGTGATGCCAATGATCCCGCAGGCCGCAGCTGCCGCCAGAGCCTTTCCCCACCGACGGAAGGAAAGCAGCTTTTTGCCTGGCACAGACTCCGGCTGCCGGGTGTTTTCCGCCACATAAGTCAGGATGCGTTCGTGCAGCGCCTCCGGAACAGGCTCGTCCAGAGCGGCGACAGCGTTTTTCAGCGCCAGCAGCTGCTCATAGACCGCTCGGCACTCCGGACAATGCTCCAGATGGGCCTTCAGCGCCGGAAGCTCCTCGGAGGGCAGCATATCATCCAGATAAAGGTTGATGCTCAGTTCGATTTGGTCACAGGATATCATTTGCTTTCCCTCCTTTCTGCTCTTTAGACGGTGACGGGTCAAAAATGTTCCCGTTTTGTAATAATTTTTTCCGCAGCTGCGCCCGGGCACGGAACAGGCGGGACTTGACCGTCCCCTCCTCCAGGCTGAGCACCTGACCGATCTCCTCATAGGAAAGCCCGCGAATATCCCGCAGCAGGATCATCTCCCGCTGTGACACCGGCAGCTGATCGATGGCCTCCCTCAGAACGCGCTGCATTTCCCGGCTCTCTGCCAGCTGTGCAGGCTCATAGCGCGCATCTGAAATCTCCGTCTCGCAGTGCTCCTCGCCCTCTTCACCATACTCCAGCGGCTGTTCGTTCCGTCTGGCACGCTTTGCAAGCAGATCCTTGCATACATTGACGCAAATGCGATACAGCCAGGTGGAAACGCTGCTGTCCTCCTGAAAGCCGGAAAGGAAGCGGTACATCCGCAAAAATACCTCCTGCGAAGCGTCCAGCGCATCCTCCCGGTTGCCCATATACCGCAGTGCCAGATTGTATATTTTCCCCTCATAGGCCGAGACCAGGTCAGAAAACGCCTGCTGTTCCCCGGCTTTCGCCAGTCTGACCAGCTCTTTTTCGTTGGGCACGCTCTCACCCCTTACATATAAATGTCTGCTGCTCCATTTCATCGCAAAGACAGTCAAACGCCTCCAGCGTGGAGATCTGCGCCATACGGGGCTTGTAAGGCTTAGCCCCGCGCATCCGGCCAAGATACCAAAGCATATGCTTGCGCAACTCCGGCATGGCGCGGCTCTCCGGCTTCAGCCGACAGGTAAGCGCCGCATGCTGCCGCATCAGCCCGATCAGCTCTCCGGCAGAGACCTCCGGCGCGGGAAACCCCTGCTCCAGTGCAAGGCACTCCCGAAAGATCACAGGCCAGCCCTCTGCGCCCCGGGCGATCATGATAAAATCCGCACCGGTCTCCTCCAGAATGTCCAGACATTCCTGACCGGAAAGCGCGTCGCCGCTGGCGATGACCGGGATGGATACCGCCTCGCGCACCGCGCGAATCATGCTCCGGTCACTTTTTCCGCTGTACATCTGCTCCCGGGTGCGGCCATGGATGCACACAGCGTCAGCACCGGCGGCCTCCATGCGCTTGGCGAACTCCCTGCAGTTGCGCGTTTCCTGGCGGATGCCGCTGCGGAACTTGACCGTGACCGGAAGATCCACCGCCTTTTTGACAGCGGAAACGATGTCGCCCGCCAGGACGGGATCGGCCATCAGCGCGCTGCCATCGCCGTTGTTGAAGATCTTCGGCATGGGGCAGCCCATATTGATGTCGATAAACGCAGGCTGGCAGATGTCCAGCGTCCGCCTGGCAGCCTCCGCCAGAATATCCGGCTCGTGGCCGAACAGCTGTGCCCCGCAGGGGCAATGCTCGGACTGAAGCTCCAGCAGCGACGCAGTCTTCTGATCGCCATAGGCCAGCGCCTTTGCGCTGACCATCTCCGTATAGGTGACAGCTGCCCCCTGCCGGGCGCAGATCGTGCGGAAGGCCGCATCGGTGATACCGGCCATAGGTGCCAGAAAAAAGCGGTTTTTCGGCTGAAAGCCGCAGAATTCAGTCATGGTTGTCCTCCCAGCTGACGGCGCTGGCCCCCAGGATCTTCTGCGACAGGCCGTTCAGGTATTCCATATTGAAGGGCGTCTCATAATTGCGAATGGCATGAGCGGCGGCCAGCTCGTCGGTATATTCACTCAGCGGATAAATGACATAATAGCCCTTCCGGTAGTGGGTGACCGTGGGGATCACCCCGGCAGAGGTGGTCTCCAGCAGCGTCCCGTCGGGGTCAAACAGCAGCTCCACCTCCAGAATGCCTCCCAGCATGGTGACACGCTTGTGCTGGTTGGACACAAAATTACCCAGGGAATAGGCGCACAGCGTTTTGTGTCCGTCTTCCCGCTCCAGCCACTTCATGGGCTGCAATACATGGGGGTGGGTGCCGATGATCAGGTCGGCACCACCGTCACACAGCAGCTGCGCCAGCTCGGTCTGTCGATCATTCTCTGCCGTCTGATATTCGTTGCCCCAGTGCATGGAGACGATCAGATAATCACACTCCGGCCGGATGGCGGCCAGATCGGCCCGAATCTTTTCCTCGTCGATCAGCGACACCTTCCATTGCTTGTCCGCAGGCAGCTGATAGCCGTTAAGTCCGTAGGTATAGGACAAAAAGCCAAAGCGAATGCCCTGCTTTTCCAGAATGCAAAGCTGCGTGGACTCCTCCTCGGTTCGGAATGCCCCCAGCACCGCTTCAAACGCCCGGGCGTGGACATTTTCAAGACAGGCCTCCAGTCCCTTGACGCCCTTGTCCAGGGTGTGGTTGGTAGCCAGATTGATCACATTGAAACCCACCTGAAGGAGGGCATCGGCATTTTCGGCAGGTGCCGCCAGATTGGGATAGGCGCTGACCTCACCGGTGAGCATGACCTCCTGATTGATAAAGGCGATATCGCTTTTATCAATGATCTTGGAGATCATTTCATAAATGGGATAGAAATCATAGCCGCCCTCCGGCAGCTCACTGGCCATGGAAACCGTATTGTGCAGCAGGTTGTCCCCCGCCGCCGTGATGCGGATGGAAATGGGCTCGGGTTCCGGTTCTGGCTCGGGCTCCGGTTCGGGCAGCGGTGAAGGCTCCGGCTGAGGCATCGGCTCCTCCACCGGCGGCTGTACCACCTGAGGCGGGTCGCTCTCCGGCGAACGCCCGCAGCCGCAAAACAGCATCAGAAATACAAGAATAAGGGCAAGGGCCCGTTTGAAAGCAACAGACATAGATGATCCCTCCATCATTTTATCATAGCAAATTCCCATTCTAAAGACAATGCTTTTCCCACGCGAAAATTCTTAATTTTTGCCTATCGAAAAAGATTTTGAAAAAAATCGTCGAAATGTAGGTTTGTCAAACATATTGGACAGTGAATTCGTTAGGAGAAAGCCAG
>CAZYAD010000066.1:0-4583 GCA_964646225.1 uncultured Oscillospiraceae bacterium | reverse complement strand
GCGCTGTTTGCCCGTGTGGGCGGCGGCATCTACACCAAGGCCGCCGATGTGGGCGCGGATCTGGTAGGCAAGGTGGAGGCCGGCATTCCCGAGGACGATCCCCGCAACCCTGCCGTCATCGGCGACAATGTGGGCGACAATGTGGGCGATGTGGCCGGTATGGGTGCGGATCTGTTTGAGTCCTATGTGGGCGCGGTGCTTTCCGCCCTGCTGCTGGCTGCCGGTAATGCGCAGCATGTCGCCCTGACCTTCCTTCTGGTGGCCGCAGGCATTGTGGCCTCCATCCTCGGCGTGGTGGTGGTGAAGTGCGTCCGGAACGGCGACCCCCACAAGGTCCTGAACATCGGCACCTATCTGGCCTCTGCCATCCTGCTGGTGGTCGCCTTTGTCCTGTGCCTGAATGTGGACGGCGGCATGAAGCTGTTTGCCGCCATCGCCTCCGGCATTGTGGCCGGTGTGGCCATCGGCTTTATCACCGAGGTCTATACCTCTGACAAGTACAAATCGGTCAAATACATCGCCGAGCAGAGCGAGACCGGCTCTGCCACCACCATTCTGTCCGGCTTCTCGGTGGGTCTCAAGTCCACCGCCCTGCCCATCCTGCTGATCGTGGTGGCCGTGGTGCTCAGCTCTGTGCTGGCCGGACTGTACGGCGTGGCGCTGGCCGCCGTGGGTATGCTGGCCACTGTGGGCATCACCATCTCGGTGGATGCCTACGGCCCTGTGGCCGACAATGCCGGCGGCATTGCCGAAATGTCCGGTATGCCCCACGCCATCCGGGAGATCACCGACAATCTGGATGCAGTTGGCAACACCACCGCCGCCATCGGCAAGGGCTTTTCCATTGGCTCTGCCGCCCTCACCGCCCTGGCGCTGTTTAACAGCTATGCCCAGGCCATCGATCTGAGCACCATCAACCTGCTGGATTCCAAGGTGGTGGCCGGTATCTTTATCGGCGCCATGCTGGTGTTCCTGTTCTGCGCTCTGACCACCGAGTCGGTGTCCCGCGCGGCCCAGAAGATGATCGAGGAGGTTCGCCGCCAGTTCCGGGAGATGCCCGGTATCATGGAGGGCAAGACCAAGCCCGATTACGCCCGCTGCGTGGATATCTCCACCTCTGCCGCGCTGCATGAGATGATCCTGCCCGGCGTTATCGCCATCGTGGCACCCATTGCCTGCGGCCTGATCCTGGGTGCGGAGGCGCTGGCCGGTCTGCTGGTGGGCTGCACCATTGCCGGTGTGCCCATGGCCATCATGATGTCCAACGCCGGCGGCGCCTGGGACAACGCCAAGAAGTACATTGAGGGCGGCGCTCACGGCGGCAAGGGCAGCGATGCCCACAAGGCGGCCGTCACCGGCGACACCGTGGGTGATCCCTTCAAGGATACCTCCGGCCCCGCGCTGAACATCCTCATCAAGCTGATGAGCATTGTGGCGCTGGTGTTTGTGCCCCTGTTCCTGTAAGCAAGTTCGGATTTCCTGTAATAAAATTGTGGCATGGAGCGCTCCCGCAGTGGCGGGGGCGCTTCGTGTATTGCGGCCCATTTCCAGACAGAAAAGGGCACGGTCATGCGACCGTGCCCTTGCAGATGACAGAACCGTCTGTCCCCGTGTTACTTTTGCAGCAGATCCATCAGGAAGGCCATTTGCAGCTGGATGCCCAGGGGGATGCACTGCTCGTCCACATCGAACTGCTGGTTATGCAGCGCGGCGGTGATGCCCTTTGCGCTGTTGCCGCAGCCCAGATGGTAGAACGCGCCGCCCTTTTTGGAGCCATCGATGAAATAGGAGAAGTCCTCGCCGCCCAGAGAGGGGAACTGCTTCATCAGCACATGCTCGGCCCCAAGCATCGACTCGGCGCGGGCCTTCATCACATCCACCACCTCGTCGGTGTTGATGAGGCAGGCATAGCCCCACTCCACATGGACCTCGGCCTCACAGCCGTAGCCCTGGGCGATGCCCTGCGCCAGCGCGGTGATGCGATCACGTGCAAAGACGCGGGTCTCGGGATCCAGAGTGCGCAGGGTGCCGGTCATCTTGACCTCGTCGGCGACGATGTTGCTCTTGGTGCCGCCGTTGATGGTTCCGATGGTCAGCACGGCGTTGTTCAGGGGGCTGATATTGCGGCTGACAAAGGTTTGCAGGCCGGAGACGATGCCGGCAGCGGCCACGATGGCGTCCACGCCCCGCTCGGGATAAGCGCCGTGACCGGCCTTGCCCTTGACCTTGATGGTAACGGTATCGCAGGAGGCGTTCAGCTGGCCGTAGCGCATCTCCACCGTGCCCACATCCATATAGGGCTGGACATGGAGTCCGATGGTGTAATCCACATCGGGATCCTTGCAGCAGCCCTCCTGCACCATGCGGTCACCGCCGCCAACGGTCTCCTCGGCGGGCTGGAAGAACAGCTTCACCGTGCCAGGCAGCTCGGCCTCCATCTCCTTACACAGGCGGGCCACGCCCAGCAGGATGGTGGTATGGACATCGTGGCCGCAGGCGTGCATCACGCCGTCATTCCGGGAGCAATAGGAGCGGGAGCGATCCTCCTGCAGGGGCAGAGCGTCGATGTCGGCCCGGATGCCCACCACATTACCGGGCTTGCCGCCGCGGATGATGCCCACCAGGCCGGTGTCGGCGCAGGGCTTGTGCTCGATGCCCCACTTCGTCAGCAGGTCGGAGATGCGCTTCTGGGTGCCCTGTTCAAAGGTACCCAGCTCGGGGTGCATATGCAGCTCCCGGCGGATGGCGATCATTTCGTCGGTGATCGCCTGGATCTTCTGGTTGATTTCCATGAAAAAAACTCCTTTTGGGATAAAAATATAATGAAAATACAGTTTGTATTTGCTTATCCGGGCTTGCGGGCCACGAGCACATCCCGCAGGATGGCCTGATCCACCCGATGCTCCAGCCCCTCGAGCTGGGGAAGGACGGCAAAGCCAGCCTCCTCCAAGGCCTGGGCCAGCCGGTGCCGGGGGGTGGTAAGGGAATTATACGCCAGGGCCACGCCTGCGCCGGGGCGCAGAACGGTGAGCCAGCCGGGGGCGCACGACGAAACCAGCCCCGCGGCATTGCGCAGCAGCGCTCCCCCGCCGTTGGCCCCATGCTGCACGCCATAGGGCAGGTCGCAGGCCAGTACATCGGCGGTGTTTTTAGGCAGCAGCCGGGAGCACAGGGCGCTGTCTGCCCGGAAGAACTGCACCCGGCGGGTGTCCTCCCGATACCAGTCGTCCTTGCCGGCGGCATAGTCCACCGTCACCAGCTGGGCGATGCGCTTGCCCTCGTGGGTGCGTTTTTCCTCCGACCGCTTGTGCTTATAGCGGCCGTTTTCCAAAAACTTCACAAAATAGGAGCTTCCCTTCTGCACCGGCTGCTCCTGCACCTCCAGCCCAACGGCGTCCCAGCCGCGGATGGCGGCCTCGAACAGGGTGGTGCCCTGCCCGCACATGGGATCCAGCAGGGTGGGCGTCTCCCGTGGGGCGCGGGTGGCTGCAAGGGCCAGATTTACCAGCAGACGGGTGAACTGCTCGTTGGTCTTGCCGGGATACTTCAGGATGGTATTCAGGCTGTCGGGCAGATACTGCCACCGGGGGATGTCCACAGGGCGCAGCAGGCCGCCGGGCGCGGCCTCGAACAGGGCAAAGAACAGCGAAGACCGGGCGCAGGCGGCAAGGGCCGTCCCGTCCAACGGCTGCTCACAGATCAGACGAAAGGCGGTCTGACCGCACAGGCCGGCAGCCTCTGCCCTGCATCCGGGCAGCAGCGCCGAAAGCTCGGCCAGCGCCGCACCGGCGGCAGAATCCAGATAGACCCGGTTATGGCCCGGGCTGGCCAGCAGCAGATATTCCGTCATTTGGCCTTATGCTGCTCCAGCGTCAAACCGGATTTTTCGGCCACGAAGGAGCCAAAGCCGGCGGCGCTGCCCTGGGTAAAATCCTTTTTGGGGAGAATGTGGGCCATACGGATGTCGGTGTACAGGAAATAGTAATCCCGGGTCTCCACCAGCTTTTTCAGATCGCGGTAAGAGATCGACTGGCTGCTGCCGGGGTAGGTCACATCAAAGGCGGTCTCGCCGAAGCGATAATCATAGACGGTTTGCAGGTCGGCGCTGTTTTTGAGCAGCTGCCGCTGCATCCGCCACAGGCCGATCTGCTGCCCCAGCAGAGCCAGCAGGCCGAACAGGATGGTGAGGATATACAGCAGACGGGGGCCCTGCTTCACCACGGCCAGAATGCCGCCGGACAGTGCCGCCACGCCGATGACTACGGCGATGATCTTTGCAGAGGGGGTGGCTTTTCCATCCAGGTGAACGCGGGCATAGACCCGGTAGGCTTCGGCATCGTGCCGGGTGTTGACAACATAAAGCAGCTTCATCGGGGAAACCTCCTGAAAAATCGGTTTTGCTTCACACAAAGCTTGACAATAGACAGTATAGCATAAAAAGCACGGCGCAACAAGAGGATTTTCGAGGCGGGACAGGTGGCGGCGGGGTGCTTTTGCACTTGACAACCCACGCCGATTATTGTAAACTACCGTTGTACCGGGAGATGTATCGAAGTGGTCGTAACGAGGCTGACTCGAAATCA
>CAZYAD010000065.1:0-5615 GCA_964646225.1 uncultured Oscillospiraceae bacterium | reverse complement strand
GCTTACGGGGTTTTTGCTAATGCAGGAAATTGACAGCGTAGAAACAGCGCGGACAGCAAAAGCATCCGCACCGGTTCGGTGCGGATGCTTTTGCTTTGCTCTGCTATGGAATGTTAGTTGTGCAGCAGGCTTATTTTTCAATGGTGACGGTCTTCATTACCGGTTTGCGGCCGTGCAGCCCGGCCACGATCTGATCCACCACATCCAGTCCGGCGGTGAGACGACCAAAGGCAGCGTAGTTGCCGTCCAGATAGGGCGCGTCATCCACCATGATGAAAAACTGGCTGCCGGCGGAGTTGGGATCCTGCGCCCGCGCCCAGGACAGCACGCCCCGCTCGTGACGCAGATCGTTTTTGAAGCCGTTGGCGGCAAACTCGCCGGGGATGTTCCAGCCGGGGCCGCCCGTGCCGTTGCCCAGCGGGTCGCCGCCCTGGATCACAAAGCCAGGGACGATGCGGTGAAAGGTCAGCCCATCGTAAAAGCCCGACTCTGCCAGCTTGACGAAATTGGCCACCGACTTGGGCGCCACCTCGGGATACAGTTCAAATTCCATCACCGAGCCGGAATCCAGCTCGATCTTGCCTCGAATGGTTTGTGCCATGAATGCTTCCTCCGATAATCTATTTGTTGGATTTGCTTCTACTTTACACGAAAGACGGCTTCCTGTCAATGGGGCGGTGTCCGCAAAACAATGCTGCAAAAACAGCAAGCCGAAAAGCAAATAGCGAAGAACATCTGCAAGGCACAGGCAGATGCGATCGAGCGGCTTGCGCGGATTTATGCAGGATACCGAGACCGCCCGGACGAAAATGCTCGGGCGGTTCTTGTGTAGGCGGTAGATTTCTTCACATTTTTCTGGTATCATTTCTAAAAAAGTATGAGATAAATCGGAATTGGTGAGGATAAAATGCGACTTAGAAAGTACAGAGCTTCTGACTGCGGACATTTGGCAGAGCTGTTTTATCATACTGTGCATAGCGTGAATGCAAAAGATTATACAAACGAGCAGTTAGATGTCTGGGCAACCGGAATCGTGGATTTGAAAGAATGGAATGCATCATTCTCGAAACATTATACGGTAGTCGCAGTTGAGAATAACGAAATCGTTGGCTTCGGAGATATTGATAATTCTGGCTACCTGGACAGACTGTTTGTTCATAAAGACCACCAGGGTGAAGGAATTGCAACTGCGATTTGTGATGAACTGGAATATTCGGTGAGTGGAAAGACGCTGACCACCCATTCGTCTATTACAGCAAGAGCATTTTTTGAACATCGAGGATACAACGTGATCCAAGAACAAACAATTATTAGGAATGGAATATCGTTAACGAATTATATTATGGAGAAATAGACAACTTTCAATTTGCCGGGCTGGTGAAACCCTTTCGAAACGAAAAGGCGCACTTCTATCCTCTCTGTCGAGAGTCTTGCGTCCCGGGGCGAAACCCGCTATAATAGAGGCAACAACTTGATTTTTCCCATGTTTTCAGGAGGGTATCTTATGGAAGAACTTATCATTCGCGGCGGCACGGTCATTGATGGCACCGGCAGGGCCGGTTATCAGGCCGATGTGGCGGTTTCCGGCGGAAGGATCACCGCCATCGGCGATCTGCGAGGTCAGACGGCAAAAAAAGAGCTGAACGCCGAAGGGCTGGCGGTGGCGCCGGGCTTTATCGATGCGCACGCCCACTCCGACACCGCCTTTTTGCGGGACAGCAGCTACGCTGCCAAGCTGTATCAGGGCATCACCACCGAGGTCAGCGGCCAGTGCGGCGACAGCCCTTTCCCCTCGCTGCCGGAGCGGATGCAGACCGGCGGCAGTGAACTGGCCGATGGCCGCTGGAGCAGCCTGTCCTTTGACAGCTTCGTCAAGCGCTTTGAGGCATCGGACTGCTCCATGGCAGTCAATCAGGCCATGCTGGTGGGCCACGGCACCCTGCGGGCCGGCGTTATCGGCTGCGAGGACCGGGCGGTCACGCAGGAGGAGCTGGAGCAGATGAAGGCGCTGCTGCGCCAGGATCTGCAGGACGGCGCCTGGGGCATGTCCCTGGGGCTGGAGTATTCCCCCGGCTGCTTTGCCAGCGCAGAGGAACTGCGGGAGCTGGGCAAGGTGGTTCGGGAGTTTGACGGTCTGGTGCCCTGCCATATGCGCAACGAGGGCGAACACATCGACGAGGCCATTGAGGAGCTGCTGAGCGTGGGCCGTGCCTCCGGCGTCCATGTCCATGTGTCCCACCTGAAGATCGACAATTTCCGCGTTCACGGCCGCGCCCGGGAGGTGTGGGCCCATCTGGAGCAGGCCCGCCGGGAGGGCGTCAATGTCACCGCCGACCTGTATCCCTTTGTGGCCTCCTGCACCAGCCTGACCATCCGCTGCCCCAACTGGAGCAAGGACGGCGGCGGCCGCGCCGTGCTGAAATTCCTAGCCGGTCCCCGGCGGCAGGAGGTCATCGAGGGCATCCGCCAGCACTATTTCAATGCCGAGCGGGCCGAGACCTGCCTGTTCAACAGCGATGGCGGCCTGTGGCCCGAGATCGTGGGCAAGACCCTGCGCTATGTGGCCGAGGAGCTGCTGCACATCACCGACTACGCCGAAGCGGCAGCCATCGTGCTGGAGCGCACCCAGGCCCGGGCGGGCTGCATCTTCTTTGTCATGAGCCAGGAGGATATGCTGTATTTCCTTTCGCAGGATGTGGGCATCGGCTCGGACGGCTGGGCCTATTCCGGTGACCCGGCCAAGGTGCCCGGGAAGCCCCATCCCCGCTCCTACGCTGCCATTTCGGAGTTTTTCCGGTTGGCCCGGGAGCATGACCTGTGCCCGCTGGAGGAGGCGGTGCGCCGCGTGACCTCCAAGGCCGCCGACATGATCGGCATGACCGACCGCGGCCGGCTGGAGGTGGGCAAGGTGGCTGATATCACCGTCTTTGATCCCGCCACCATCGGCCCCCGTTCCACCTATCTGGATCCCATTCAGCTGTCTCAGGGCGTGCGCCATGTGCTTGTGGGCGGCGGCGTCGCGCTGGAGGATGGCGTCCAAACCGACCTGCGGGCCGGAAAATATCTGCGCAAGGGTCGGTAAAACGGCCGCCTCTGTGCAATCATCTGAACAAAAATTACGAGGAGTTATCAAAGCTTATGGAAAAGCAACTGCTGGAATGCGTAAAAAACGACAAGGGCCGTTGGCAGCTGACCATCCGGGTGAGCCCGGCGGAGTTTGCCCAGGCGCTGGAGACCGTCTATCAGCTGTGCCGCGACCAGCTGGATCTGCCCGGCGTGGAAAAGGGGCAGGCCACCCGCGAACAGGCCGAAGCGGCACTGGGCAAGGATTTTTTCTACCCCCAGGCGGCCCAGCAGTGCTGCGCTCAGGCGCTGGAGGAGGCGGTGGCCGAGCAGAAGCTGCCGGTGGTGGGCTATCCCGATGTGGAAAGCTGCTCCACCGATCCGCAGGGCCTGCTGTTCACTGCGCTGTATGACGAATATCCCACGGCCCGTCTGGGGGATTACCGTCGCCTGCGGGTGCATCTGCCGGAGCCTGCGGTAGAGGATGCCGAGGTCACCGCGATGCTGGAAAAATACGCCCTCCAGGCCGCCAAGCACACCGAGCTGGATCGTCCCGCACAGGAGGGCGACACGGTACACATCGATGTGGAGGGCCGCCTGGACAGCGGCACGCCTGTCCCCGGCGGCAAGGCCGAGGATTATGCCGTCAGACTGGGCAGCCACACCCTGCTGCCCCAGCTGGAGCAGGGCATGGTGGGGATGTCCGCCGGCGAAAGCCGGGAGATCCCCCTGACCTTCCCTAAGGGCTATGACAAGGAGCTGGAGGGACGGCAGGCGGTCTTCACCGTGAAGGTGAACGCCGTATGCCGGGTGGATGTTCCCGCTGTGGACGAAGCCTTTGCCCGGGAATTCTTCGAGACCGATCTGGCCACGCTGCGGGCCGAGGTAAAGCAGTCGGCCCTGGAGGATAAGCTGGCCCAACATCGGGCGGAAAAGGCCGAGGCCATCCTCAAGCAGGCCGCCGGGCAGATGGACTGTCTGCTGCCCGAAAGCATGATCCGGAAGGAAATGGACGACATGATGGTGGAGTTCGGCCAGCGGCTGGACCGCCAGGGGGCCAGTCTGGACAAATATCTGGAGCAGATGAAGCTGTCGCAGGAGGAGTTTGAGCAGACCGCCCGCAGCAGCGCGGTTTACCGCCTGCGGCAGCAGGTGCTGCTGCGGGAGATCGCACGGGCCGAGGGGTTGGAGGCCGATGAGCGGGCCCGCCGCCGCACCGCCGACCTGATGGCAGAGCAGTACGGCAGCACCACCGAGACCGTTCTGGAGGCCCTGACCGATGAAATGCTGGAGCGCGAGACCCTCCGCCGCCTGGTGGTGGATTTCCTCCTGGCACAATAAAAATCCCCGCGCCCGGGCGGACGCACCGTTCCCTTATCCGTTTGTGTCAAAGAAAGAAGATGAATCGTTATGTGGATGCTGTTTGCAGTGGGTTCGGCTGTTTTTGCAGGTCTGACCTCTATTCTGGCGAAGTGCGGGATCCGGAAGACCGATTCCACCGTGGCCACCGCCATCCGCACCATTGTGGTGCTGGCCTTTTCGTGGCTCATGGTGTTTCTGGTGGGCTCGCAGGGGGAACTGGCGCAGATGGACGGAAAGACCCTGCTGTTCCTGATCCTGTCGGGCCTGGCCACCGGCGCCAGCTGGCTGTGCTACTTCAAGGCGCTGCAGCTGGGCGATATCAACAAGGTAGTCCCCATTGACAAATCCAGCACGGTGCTGACCATTCTGCTGGCCTTTCTGTTCCTGCATGAAGCCGTGTCCCTGCCAAAGCTCCTTGGCGTGGTGCTCATCGCCGCAGGCACCCTGCTGATGATTGAGAAAAAGGCCAATGCCGAAGGAGGCAAGGGCGGTCTGGCCTGGCTGTGGTATGCGCTGGGCTCGGCTGTTTTTGCCAGCCTGACCTCCATTCTGGGCAAGGTGGGCATCACTGGGGTGGAATCCAACCTGGGCACCGCCGTCCGCACCATCGTGGTGCTGATCATGGCCTGGGTGATGGTGCTGGTGACGGGCAAAGGAAAGCTGGTGCGTCAGGTGCCCAAAAACGAGTTGGGCTTTATCTGCCTGTCGGGCCTGGCCACCGGCGCCAGCTGGCTGTGCTATTATAAGGCGCTGCAGGATGGCCTTGCCAGCGTGGTGGTGCCCATCGATAAACTCAGCATTCTGGTCACCATCGGCTTTTCCTATGTGGTCTTCCGGGAAAAGCTGACGAAAAAGGCCGCCCTGGGCCTTCTCGGCATCGTCTTCGGCACCCTCCTGATGCTGGTGTAAGGGCTGACGAAAAAAGTATATCGCTTAGACCGCCTGACACAGGAAAGCCTTCCTGTGTCGTGCGGCAATTTCGTGTTTCCCGCTCGTTTCCGGCATGTGCAAAAAGAAAAGCCCTGATCCTGCGATCAGAGCTTTTTTGGCAGCGAGAGAAGGATTCGAACCCTCACAAACAGAGTCAGAGTCTGTCGTGCTACCCTTACACAATCTCGCTAAGCGCAAATATTATTATACAGCATCCCGGCGATTTGTCAAGCTTTTTTTCGCCGGTTTTTGAAAAAATC
>CAZYAD010000064.1:0-5671 GCA_964646225.1 uncultured Oscillospiraceae bacterium | reverse complement strand
GGATTTGCTGTTTTGACGCTGTTTCGCATCATTTTCCGCTTTTTCCGTGAAAAATGCAGCAAAAATCACGCCGGTCCTCCCGCTGTGCACGCGGCACCGGTGCAAAGCGAAGGCCGACTGCAAAAAGCAGTCGGCCTTTGTTATGTTGGCGTTCTTACAGCTCAGGCGCACAGCTCCAGAATGATCTGGGTAAACATCTTCACGCTGAGCATCAGCTCTTCGATGACGGCAAACTCGTCGGCGCCGTGCATCCGGTTGTCCGTGCCGGGCATGGCACAGCCAAAGGCTACGCCGCCTTCAATGCTGTGGACATAGGTGCCGCCGCCGATGGCCAGGCACTCACCCTTCTGTCCGGTGTAGCGCTCATAGGTGCGCAGCAGGGTCTGCACCAGCTCTGAGTCGGCAGAGGTATGATGCGGGGCGGACATCCGGTCCCGATCCAGCATCTCAAAGCCGCAGGCAGCAAACTGTGCCTTTACCACGCTGCGCACATTGTCTTCGTTGGCGCAGAGAGGGCAGCGGCTGTCAAACTGTCCTTCGAAGCCGGTGAGACTGAATTGCAGCTTGCTGAACACCAGCGTCAGCTTGCCGGAGATCTCATCCTCAAGATCGACCCCCAGCGCTGCACCGTGGTCATCGCCAAAGGGGAACAGACGGGCCAGGTCGCAAATGGCCTTTTGCCCAGTCGACAGGGCCAGGGGCAGATCGGCCAGCAGCGCCACCATGGCGATCTGCGCGTTCTTGCCGGTCTCGGGCGAGGCGGCATGGGCGCTGACGCCCAGAGCGTGAATGTGCAGAAGACCGTTCTCCTCCGTGCAGGTGAAGACCACACCGGTCTTTTCCTGATGTGCGGCGCAGATCGACTGCGCCTGTGCCGCAGTCATGCCCTCCACCCAGGCGTCGCATTCCCGGGTGACAATATTGGTGGTAGTACCGCCGTGGATGGCCGTGACTCGGGGCAACGCCTTGTCCTCACTCCACTTTGCGCCGAACACCGGCTTGTAGCCGCCCTTTTCAATGTTGATCACGGGATACTCCGCATCGGGAGAAAAGCTCAGGGGCGGTGCGGGCTCCAGCGGCAGATAGTGCTCCAGATCCTCGCTGCCGGTCTCCTCAGCGCTGCCCAGAATGATGCGGCAGCCGCGGGACAGGTTGGGATTGATTTCCCGCGCGGCTTTGGCAGCCCACAGCGCCACCACCGCAGGGCCCTTGTCATCGGCAGAGCCGCGACCATAGATACGGCCGTCCTGCACCGTGCCCTGATAAGGCGGGAAGGTCCAGCCGCTGCCCTCGCTGACCACATCTACATGGGCCAGGATGCCCAGATAGGCCTCCTTGTCATTCATCTCGGCGCTGACCACATAGTTGTCAAAGTTCTTTGTGGTGAAGCCCAGCTCCTGCGCCAGCTTTTCGCTTTCCAGCAGCGCCTTGCAGGGGCCTTCCCCAAAGGGCATGCCAGGTCGGGGCTCCTCACGCTCGCTCTTGATGGCGACGAGGCGGCAGATATCCGCTACGATTTGCTCCTGTTTGTCCGCGAAATAGGCTTCGATTTTTTCCTTGTACATACGATCAAACTCCTTCCAGATCAAAAGGCGGTGTATATTCTTTTCTGGCAGACCGACGATCCTGCGCAAAGCCGGAAAATCCCAGCTCCGCAGCCCGTTGGGCTACCTTTTGATACTCATAGGTGGTGACCCGGCGGTCGATCTCCGGGACCTTCCGGCAGGCATCTGTGGGGGTGTACTGGCTCATCAGGCTCAGCAGAAAGCTGTCCTTTGGCAGGGCGGAATCCAGAAACTCCAGGAGCTTCAACGAATCACGCCAGCAGCCTGGCAGCACCAGATGCCGGATGATCAGGCCGCGCCGCAGCAGCTCCCCCTCCCACACCAGCCGGGGCTGCTGTCGGTGCATCTCCAGGATCGCCCGGGAGGCCACATCAAAATAATCCGGTGCCGCCGAATAGCGTCCGGAAAGTTCCGGGCTGTAATATTTCAGGTCGGGCAGATACACATCAATATGCCCCGCCCAACGGCGCAGAGTCTCCGTCCGCTCGTAGCCACCGCAGTTCATCACAACGGGGATGGCCGGTCGGGCCTGCTCCAGCGCCTGCAATATCTGCGGTGTAAAGTGGGTCGGCGTTACAAGGTTCAGGTTGTGGACGCCCTGCTCCTCCAGCCGGCGAAAGGCCTGTGCCAGCTGGGGGACGGTCAGCTCTTTTCCTACGCCCTCCCGACTGATCTCCCGATTCTGGCAGAAAATACAGCCCAGCGTGCAGCCTGAGAAAAACACCGTGCCGGAGCCCTGTGTTCCGCTGATGCAGGGCTCCTCCCACAGATGCCTGGCCGCCCGGGCGACCTTGACCTGTGAGCCGCCGCCGCAGGGGCCGATTCGCTCCTCCCGGTCGATCCCGCACATACGCGGGCAAAGTGTACAGGCTTCCATGCGCTCACCTCTTTGTTATCATATCATACTCCCCGCTTTTTCGCCACATTTTATTGCGTTTTGCGAAAAAAAAGTTATAATAAACCTTGTATTCTGGTGTTTCCGACTTTCATACTGGAAAAGGAGCGTTTGCATATGAAAAACGGTTTTATCAAGGTGGCAGCCGCCGCGCCCCGGCTGCATCTGGCCGACTGCGCTTTTAATGCCCAAAGCATCGCCGATGCGGCAAAGGACGTCTGCGACCTGGGCGTCCGGCTGCTGGTGACCCCAGAGCTTTCCCTGACGGGCTACACCTGCGGCGACCTGTTTTTTCAGACCCGTCTGCTGGATCAGGCGCTGGAGGGACTGGAAGGGCTGCTGCGTGAAACAGCCTCCCTTCCCATGCTGCTGGCGGTGGGACTGCCGGTGCGGCAGCTGGGCAAGCTGTATAATTGCGCCGCACTGCTGTATAGAGGACGGATCCTGGGCGTTGTTCCCAAAAGCCATCTGCCCAATTACGGCGCTTTTGACGAGATGCGTTGGTTCTCCCCTGCTCCCGAAGGCGTCTCTGAGATAACGCTGTGCGGGCAGACCGTGCTCTTTGGCGCGGGGCTGCTGTTCCGCTGTGAGCAGCTGCCGGAATTTTGCTTGGGACTGGAGATCTGCGAGGATCTGTGGGTGCCCACGCCGCCCTCTGTGGGCATGTGCGCTGATGGCGCACACATCATCGCCAACCTCTGCGCGGACTACGACGCTGCCGGGCAGCCCCGGCTCCATCGGGAGCTGGCCCAGGCCCACAGCCGGCGCTGCCGCTGCGCCTATCTGTTTTCGCTGGCGGGCGCCGGTGAAAGCTCCACCGACCTGGTGTTCTCCGGGCAGCAGTTGATCTGCGAGGATGGCGCGGTGCTGGCCGAAAGTACCCCCTTCGCCTCCCCTGCGCTGGCCGTCAGCGAGGTCGATGTCCAGCAGCTGGCCGCGCTGCGCCGCCGCACCAACACCTGGCCTGCCGCCCGGGCTGACGCGGCGGTCGTCCCCTTCTCCATGGAGCTCTGCGAGACCTCCCTCACCCGCCCCGTTCCCCGGGATCCCTGGCTGCCCTGTGCCGCCACACGCGATGCCGACTGTGCGCATATTTTTGAGCTGCAAAGCCGGGCGCTGGCCCGCCGACTGGGACATATTCACTCCGAAACCGCTGTGATCGGCGTTTCCGGCGGGCTGGATTCTACCCTTGCTCTGCTGGTGGCTGCCCATGCCATGGAGCTGCTGGGCAAAGGCCCGACGGCCGTTGTGGCGGTCACCATGCCCTGCTTTGGTACCTCAGCCCGCACCCGTGGCAACGCGGAGCTTCTGTGCGAGGAGCTGGGCCTGAGTCTGCGGTGCGTGGAGATCGGCCCGGCCGTCACCCAGCATTTTCACGATATCGGCCACGATCCGGAAAACCACAATGTGGCCTTTGAAAACGCCCAGGCTCGGGAGCGTACCCAGGTGCTGATGGATCTTTCCAACGATCTTGGCGGCATCGTGGTGGGTACCGGCGACCTGAGCGAGCTGGCACTGGGCTGGGCGACCTATAACGGCGATCATATGAGCATGTACGGCGTCAACGCCGGTGTCCCCAAGACACAGGTGCGGCAGATCACCGACTGGTACGCCCGTACCTGCGGCAATCCGCAGCTGGCCGCTGTTTTGCAGGATATTCTGGATACCCCCGTCTCCCCTGAGCTGCTCCCCGCCCGGGAGGGTCAGATCGCGCAGAAGACCGAGGATCTGGTGGGGCCCTATGTCCTGCACGATTTCTTCCTCTATCATCTGCTGCACGATGGCTTCGGGCCGAAAAAGATCTTCCGTCTGGCCTGCGCTGCCTTTGCCGGGGAGTATGATGCCGAGACCATCCGGCACTGGCTCCGGGTCTGCTTCCGTCGGTTCTTCTCCCAGCAATACAAGCGCTCCTGCCTGCCTGACGGGCCCATGGTGGGGCCGCTGAGCCTTTCTCCCCGCGGCGGATGGAAGATGCCATCCGACGGCTTCCGCACCCCCTGGCAGGAGGAACTGGATCGCCTCTGATCCGGCGACATTTGAAAATTTTTCTTTTTTCCGTTGAAAGTCTCCATGATTTGTGGAAATTCGTTTTCTGACGGAAATTTTCACGGAATGTTCCAGGTTTGTTTCGTCACGCCTCGTCCATACTATCGTTGGGCGAAAGGAGGAATTTCATGCGAAACAAACGATGGAGGACACTTGCGCTTTGCGCGGGCCGCGGCATCTCGCTGGCGGCCTTTTGTCTTGCGCTGACACTGGTGGTGCTTCCGATACGGGAGCCTTCGGTGGCCGCCGACAGCAAGGCCGCCCTTCCCACAGCAGCAGTCCAGGTCCCGGAGGGCGCACTTCCCCAGCCGGGTGACAGGCTCATCCCGCTGGGACGCACCACCGGCATCAAGCTGTATTCCAGAGGCGTGATGGTGGTGGGCTTTTCTCAGTTGGAAAGCTGCGGTACCTGTCCCGCCAAGGAAGGCGGCCTGAAGGAGGGCGATGTGCTGCTGAAACTGAACAATCAGGAGATCACCGGCAACGAATGCATGACTGCTCTGCTGGCCAGTCTACCGGAGGGCGATCTGATCTTCACCGTTCTGCGGGACGGGCAGGAGCAGACCTTCCGGGTGCAGGCAGTCTATGACGACAGTCTTGGCTGTTGGCGCATCGGAGCCTGGATCCGGGACAGCGTAGCCGGTATCGGCACTATCACCTTTGTTGATCCCGACACCGGCGTTTTCGGTGCACTGGGCCACGGTATCTGTGACGCCGACACTGGGCAGCTGGTGACCTTTGGT
This sequence comes from uncultured Oscillospiraceae bacterium, assembly GCA_964646225.1. Classification (GTDB taxonomy): domain Bacteria; phylum Bacillota; class Clostridia; order Oscillospirales; family Butyricicoccaceae; genus UBA4644. The sequence continues at coordinate 422 of CAZYAD010000064.1, read as the reverse complement.
ACCGGCAGTGTAATGCCCTCCAGCGTCACTTCGGTAAAAAAGAGCGCCAGCGGCACGCCGGGACAGCTTTGCGGGCAGTTTGACCTGATCCACGACCAGGGCTGGCTGGCCAGCAACTGCGAAGGCGGGATCTTCGGTCAGCTTTCGGAGGATGCGCTGTACCGCGACCGGGAGGCGCTGGAGGTGGCCGACTCCGGCGAACTCCACCCCGGTCCGGCCACCATTCTCAGCAATGTGGAGGGCGTAGAGACCGAGTCTTTTGATGTACGCATCCTGAAGGTCTATCGCGGTGGCAGCGGGCGGGATCTGCTGCTGGAGGTCACCGATCCCGATCTGCTGACCGTCACCGGCGGCATCGTTCAGGGAATGAGCGGCAGTCCCATCATCCAGGACGGGAAGCTCATTGGTGCGGTGACGCACGT
>CAZYAD010000063.1:0-5864 GCA_964646225.1 uncultured Oscillospiraceae bacterium | reverse complement strand
TTTCCTCTTGCGCCGCCGCCCAAAATCCCGTATAATGTTCCCATGCTTTGCAGCAGGGAGGGATGTTCGTGCATATCATTGCCCATATTCACACCGATTTTCCCCAGAAATTCGGCATTCCGCGCCAGAGCGGTCTGGTAGAGGGGCTGACGGGGACCATCGTCTTTGCCCCAGAATACCGCAGCCCCGACGCGGTGAAGGGGCTGGAGGACTATGACTACCTCTGGCTGCTGTGGCAGTTTCAGGTGCCGGAAAAGCAGCACTGGGCTGCCACCGTCAAGCCGCCCCGGCTGGGCGGCAACACGGCGGTGGGGGTCTTTGCCACCCGCTCTCCTTTCCGTCCCAACCCCATCGGTCTTTCCTCGGTTCGGCTGGAAAAGGTGGAGCTGACAGCCCATCAGGGTCCGGTGATCCATGTCTCCGGCGTGGATCTGCGGGATGGCACGCCCATCTATGACATCAAACCCTATCTGCCCTATGTGGACAGCCACCCGGAGGCCCGGGGCGGCTTTGCCCACGAAAAGCGGGACTACCATCTGGAGGTGTTCTTTCCCCCGGAGCTGCTGGCTCTGCTGCCGCCCCAAAAGCGGGAGAGCATCGTGGCGGTGCTGCGTCAGGATCCCCGTCCCCAGTACCATGATGACCCGGAGCGCCGGTACGGCGTGTCCTTTGCCGGCTTTGATGTACGCTTCACCGTCCGGGAGGGCGTCCTCACCGTTTTTGAGGTGGTTCCCCTGCCCTGAGGGACAGAAGGGTTCACAGAATTTTTTCTTAAGGCTGCCTGTAAATTTATTTTTCCGGACTTTTCATCGTCAGAGGATTGTTATAAAATACTCCCATCGTAAAACAACAGTCAACGGAGGTTCACGATAGAACGACAATTTCTCTTATCCTGCGAATCAACGGTGGATTTTCCCTTTTCGCTGGCGGATCGGCGGGATATCCCGGTGCTTTTTTATTCATATTTTGCAGACGGACAGGAATTCCCGGACGACATGTGCCGGGATCCCCAGGCCCTGCCCGCCTTTTATCAGAAGCTGGCCGGGGGCGCGCTGCCCTCTACCGCACAGCTGAACGAATTCCAGTACGAGGAGTTCTTCGATGGCCTGCTGCAGCAGGGAGATGTGCTGCACCTGGCCTTCGGCACCGGCATGACCGGCTCCTTTTTCAATGCTCAGAAGGCCGCCGAGGCTCTGCGGGAGAAATATCCCCACCGGCAGCTGGTGGTGCTGGACTCGCTGTGCAGCTCCTGCGGCTACGGTCTGCTGACGCTGGGGGCCGCCGACCGGCGGGATGCCGGCGCTTCGCTGGAGGAGACCGTCTGTTGGGTGCTGGACAACCGGCAGCGAATCCACCACCAGTTCTTCTCCACCGACCTGAAGTTTTTCCGCCGCAGCGGGCGTGTCTCGGGCCTCGCCGCCATGCTGGGCTCGGTGCTGAACATCTGCCCCATCATGCGGCTGGATGACACCGGCCATATCATCGCCTATGACAAGGTCCGCGGCAAGCACAACGCCATCCAGCGCACCGTGCAGTGCATGGCTGAGCACGCCAAAGACGGAGAGCGCTACCGCGGGCCCTGCTGCATCGCCCACTCTGCCTGTCCCCAGGAGGCCGAGGAACTGCGCAAGGCCGTGCTGGCCCGCTTTCCCGGACTGGAGGGTGCCGTGCCGGTATATGACATCGGCACCATCATTGCCTCGCACTGCGGGCCGGGCACCACGGCGCTGTTCTTTTTCGGCGATGCCCGTGCGTCCTTCCCCCAGGACAAATAAGGTTTTCCCCCGTCCATACTGCACAAAAAAGCCGCCTCCCCATGGGAGACGGCTTTTGTTTGCCATGTAAAACGATTACTGAGCGGCGTTCAGCTTCTTGGTGAGCTGGCTCTTCTTGCGAGCAGCGGCGTTCTTGTGCAGGATTCCCTTGGCAACGCCCTGATCGACGGTCTTGACAGCAGTTTTATAAGCAGCCTCAATGCCTTCACCAGCGGCGACAGCGGCATCGAACTTCTTGATCATGGTCTTCATCTCGGTCTTCGCAGCACGATTGGCGGCATTGTTGACCTTGCTGACCAGGACACGCTTCTTAGCAGACTTAATATTGGGCACGACTCTGACCTCCCTTACAGCGAAATTTACAGCAAAAGTATTTTATCACTGTTGCGGCAAAAAAGCAAGAGCTAATTTGAATATTCTTCGTTCTTTCGGAGAACCTAACAAAAACTGGTAGGCGGAGGGACGGCATATGAAAGCACGGCGCACCGATCTGGCCATGGAGCGGCTGGACGGCCTGGGACAGGCTGCGATTCCCGGCGTAGCATGGGCCGAATGGCGGCGGGAGCCGCTGGCCATCCATCGGGTGGAGGTGCTGGACGAGGAGGGCGCGGCGGCGCTGGGGCGGCCCCGGGGACAGTATCTCACCGCCCAGCTTGCGGCAGGCGCTCCCTGGGACAGCCGGTGGATGTGGCGTGCGGCCCGGGTGCTGGCCGGGCTTTTGCAGCCGCTTCTACCCCGGGAAGGACTGATCCTGGTGGCCGGGCTTGGCAACCGCGCCATGACCTGCGATGCCCTCGGCCCGCTGACACTGGAGCAGCTGATGGTGACCCGCCATCTGCGGCAGGTGCTGCCGCAGCATTTTTCCGAGCTGCGCCCCGTGTGCGCCGTTGCCCCCGGCGTTTTGGGCGACACCGGGGTGGAGACCGCCGAGCTGCTCCACGGTGTGGTGCGGCAGACCGCCCCGGCGGCGGTGATCGCGGTGGATGCCCTTGCGGCCAGCAGGCCGGAGCGGCTTTGTCGGGCCTTTCAGCTGTGTGACAGCGGCATCGCCCCGGGCAGCGGGGCCTGCAACCCCCGCAAGGCCCTGAACCGGGAGACGCTGGGGGTGCCGGTGGTGGCGCTTGGCGTCCCCACCGTGGTCGAGACCGACCTGCCGCCGGAGGGCACGCTGCTGCTCTCCCCCAGGGATATCGACCGGCAGGTGTCCCGCTGCGCCCGGCTGCTGGGCTGGGCCATCAATCTGGCCCTGCAGGGGACCCTTTCTCTCACCGAGATGGAGCAGTTCCTGTGCTGATCAGGCCCCTTTGGTTTCCGCCAGAAGGCTTTCCAGTGCGTCGCAGGCCGCCAGTACGACTGTCAGGCAGCGCTGCTGCCCGGTGGCATAGCGCTCCTTCAGCGCCCCGCAGTCCAGCTCCCCCAGCCGCCGGCGGAAGTCCCCGGCCAGCCGGGCGCACTGCTCCTTAAAATCCGGCGTCTCGTGAGCCCGGCGATCCATGCGCAGCACTCCATAGGCCGCCACTGCACCCAGAAGTGCGCCGCAGGCGCTTCCGCAGCCGATGCCGCCGCCATAGCCACCCATCAGCTTTGCCGCCTCGTCGGGCAGGCCCAGATCGTATTCCGCATTGGCCGCCAGCAGCAGGGCCTCTGCACAGTTACAGCCGTCGTTCAGATAAAAATGTTCCGCGTGTTCCTTCAGCATGACGTTCTTCCTTTCTCTTGACCCATACCCCGGTAGTATAGCATACTTTCCGCAAAAGCGGAATAGGCTATGCCATGGAAACGCCCGCGTGTCGGCCCTGCTCCGGGGCAGAGGGCGCAAAAAAGGGGGAATGTGGCATGACCGGACAACGGAGCAGGCGCGGCCTTTGGGCGCTGTTCCTTTTGCTGGCAGCGGCAGCGCTGTGGCGGCTGCATCCTGCCGCGCCCCTTACCCTGCCCGACCTTCCGGCGGCGGAGGAGCCTGCCGGGGCCTTTCCCCTGCCGCTGGAGGAGGGCCGCACCCTTGGCGAAAGCGCCTTTCTGTCGCCGCTGCCCCAGTCTCCGGCGGACAGCCCCGCTGCGGCTGCCCCGGTGTACCGCGCCGAGGAAGCCCCCGCCTCCGGAACGGTCTATTTCAAGAACCAGACCGATTACGCCATCGACATGGCTGCCCTGCTGACCCAAAAGCGCCCGGTGTCGCTGGGGACGGAGGGCGTGCAGGTGCTTATCATGCACACCCACGGCACCGAGTCCTACACCCCCAGCGCCGGACACACCTACACCGCCACGGGGGAGTATCGCACCACCGACAGCACCGCCAATATGCTGCGTGTGGGGCAGGAGCTGTGCGACCTGCTCAACAGCCGCGGCATTTCTGCCATACATAGCACCACGCTAAACGATTACCCCGCCTACAACGGCTCCTACAACCGGGCGCTGGCCGACATCCGGCGCTATCTCGAGGCCTACCCCACCATCCAACTGGTGATCGATGTCCACCGGGACGCCATCGCCTCCGGCGGCACCTATTACAAAACGGCGGCGGAGATCGACGGCCAGCAGACCGCCCAGCTGATGTTCGTCACCGGCACCGATGCCGGGGGCCTTTCCCACGACGGCTGGCGGGACAATCTGGCCTTTCAGGCCCAGCTGCACCAGCGGCTGAACAGTCGGTATCCCGGCATCATGCGGCCGATCTCCATCCGTGCCAGCCGCTTCAACCAGCATCTGCGCACCGGCTCCATGCTTCTGGAGGTGGGTGCCTGCGGCAACACCCTGGAGGAGGCGCTGGCGGCGGTGCGCCTATTTGCAGAGACACTGGCCGATACCCTTCTGGAGGAGTCCGCATTTTGATAAAAATCGCCACTTTCCCCCGTTTTCCCCGCCCGTTTTCGTTGCTTTGCACAAGAATTGAGCCGATTTTTCTGCGAATCCGTCAATTGCGCGCAGATAGGTGTTGTGGTAAATTATATTTAGAAGGTGGAACCGAAGACGACAGTGAAAAAGAGAGAAAGGGTGAAACCAATGGGCCGGATCGACTGATCTGCCCTCGCGGCAGAGAGCAAACTCCTGATTCCTTATGGCGCAATTCATTGTTTGAACAAAGTAGTGATTCAAAACCATAAGAAATAAGGAGGAAAAACCATGAAAAAATTGATCTGTCTGCTGATGGTAGCCACGCTGGCACTGGCGCTGAGCGTTGCTGTTTTTGCACGCGGCGATAGTTGTGATGAATGTGGAAACATGGGGACGGTTGTGTGTACTGAAAAGACCAAAACTATTCATCCGAATTGCCCATACGGCGGAACGCATACTGTTACTATCTACTATGAAGTATGAGCTTGCCGTAATTGCGGAGATGTTGTCCGGCAAACCGAAACTAACAGAGTCATCTCCTGCAAATATTGCAACTGATATAGCATTTATTTTAGATAAAAGGCAGGCAGCTTTGCTGCCTGCCTTTTACCAGCCTAAGAAGGAAGGTAACTGCGATGCATATTTTGTTCTTTATGCGAGATTTGCAACGGGCTCGAGAGCGCACATGGCTGAATCTTCTTCTGCTCGCAGCAGTGACAGCTTTTTTTGTGATGAGTGCGAATTTGTATCGTAATAGTGTGGAAAATCTGAACCAGATGGAGGAAACTTACTCAACAATCGCGGTAATGGAGTTATATGGCGATGTAGATCGGTACGGGCAGCTCACTGCCCCGGAGGCAGAGACATACGACGGCTATTATTCCGTGGGAGTCAGCGGATATGATTTTTCAAGCATCGTATCCACAGCCTGTGTAGAAGAGTATGATCTTCGCGCGAGATATGCAGCGTATATTCCGGGGCGCTATGCTCGTGGGGATAGCAGCGGATATCTATGCAGCGTCGATCATATCTTCTCAGAAAGCTGTCGCTTCACCGAACAGCTTGTGTGATTTCCGCAAGGGTGTTCGGTCGAAGACACTTTCCGAACACCTGAGAATTCTTTGACGGCAGATAACCAAAACTTGACACCCTCCATGCAAAATAGCAAAAACCCCGCAAGCGCAAGCTTACGGGGTTTTGTGTAGGCGTTACTTATCTTCCCGGGCCGTCTCCAGCCAAGTATTGTCAGCACAA
>CAZYAD010000062.1:0-6021 GCA_964646225.1 uncultured Oscillospiraceae bacterium | reverse complement strand
TAAGGCAAAGGTCTGCAAAACCTTCACTCCCCAGTTCAAATCTGGGTGGCACCTCCAAAACCGAAACGCCATCTGTCATGAGACAGATGGCGTTTTTTCATCAGAACACCGGGAAAAAGAAACACCGTGCTGAGCGAGCAAGCGCTCAGCACGGCTTTTTCATTTTGGGAGCTTTATGGCACCGGCGTCTCCTGCTGCTCCTCCTGCCGCAGCAGGGCGACGCGCAGGCGCAGCTGCTGGAGCTTATCCTTGCCGGTGATGTTCAGCTTGTCGTAAATATCCCGTCGGTAGGAATAGACCGTGCTCTTTTGATAATTCAGGTGGTCGGCAGACTGCTGCGGGGTGAGACCGTCCACCATGTCGTCGATGACAAGGCGCTGCTTGTCGGTGAGCTTGCGGTATTCCAGCAGGAACATCTCGTAGTCTGCCGGATCAAGCTCGTCCCGCCGCCGCGCCGCAAGCTGCCTGGCATCTGCCTGGGCAACCTCCAGCTGGCTCTGGGTCTCGTCGTACCGGCTTTGCAGTGATTCCTTTTCGCCCTCGAGGGAGGTGACCAGCGCCCGGTGGTTCTCCTCGCGGGAGGAAATGGCCTCGCTCAGGGGGCTGAAGTCGTCAAAGGCCATCTGGGTCTTGTCCGGCGCTTCGGCCTGCAGACGCTTCATATCCTCGTAAACCGGCTGGAGGAAACGGCGAGCGAAGATCGCGCAGCAGGCCACGGCAAAGAACAGGAGCAGGAAGGCGAACAGCGCCGTCTGTACCGTGCCGCCAAACACTGCGCGGTCGTAGTCCTCCTTGGGGATGAGCACCGCCAGCGTAAGGGCGTCATCGCCACGGGTGAAGCGGATCTGCTCCAGCTTGCCCACAAACTCGTAGCCGCTGCCGGAAAAATGAAGCAGCCCGCCGCCCATCTCCCTGAGAGACAATGCGTCCTTGGGCAGATTGCAGGAGCCGTCCCGGGTGTAGGTCACCAGCCCGGCATCCACATCCAGCGTGCCACCGGTATCGGAGGTCAGGATGCAGGCCAGACGGCTGAGATCGGAGGGCTGCTCGAAGTGGGAGCCGAAGTAGGTCTGATTCACCGCAAAGCCGCAGAGCCCATACACCGTGCCGTCCCTGGCGGTCATGGGGATGGTCAGCAAAATGGCCTTTTCCGAGGTGCCGGGGAGGAGGATCAGGTCGGTGATACGGCAGGCATCCCAGGTGGAAGCACCGCCCGCGCTGATGCATTCGTCATAGTTGGGGAAGTGGGCTGTGCGGAACTCCTGCTGCCACTTCCGGTGGGGCATGACATTGTGCGCCTTGCTGACGGCGGGCATTCCGCGGAACAGCAGCAGCTCGTTGCTGGCTCGCTCAGCGTTGTTCTTCTGAATGTACAGGCCGCTGCGGACATCCGGAGCACTGTCGGTGCGCATGGATGCCTCCAGAATCACAAAAATCCCGGAGCAGCGGGTCTGGCGGATGTACTGGCAGAGCGGCTCGAGCATGGCGTCCTCAATAGCGGTGAGGGCGTCCAGATCGCCGGTGAGGGCATCAAAGGCGGTGCCGCGTTCCTCCAGACAGCGTTCCAGAATGTCGGTCATGTCACCGGAGAGATGGACGGCAGAGGTGCCCACATTCTGCCACAGGGAGCGCATATCGTCCTGAAAGAAGTCCATCTGGGTGTGCAGGGTGCGCTCAAGCTCCGCGCCGGGACTGCTGAGCCGTCCCACGAAAAACAGGCCGATGCACACCGCCGCAATGAGCAGTGCTGCCAGAGCCGCCATATACCAGCCAAGCTGGTGGCGCATGGAGCGCCGCGCCGTCTGAAAGAACTGGGCACCCTTTGCCGCAGGCTTCATCGGACGCTCCGGAAGAAGGCCCAGGTCTCCTCGGCCAGTGCTTCCACGTCCTCGCCTGCGGCGGCACGGACGGGCAGCTCCTTCTGCATCTGGCGCAGACCATCGTAGAGGGCGTAGATGCTGTCATAATAGCCCGCAAAGTTGGGCTCGGAAACCGGGGTGTAGCGCTCCTGCGCATCCTTCAACGCAGAATACAGTGCCACATAGCTCTCTTCCGGGAACTCGTAGGTGTCCAGATCGATGCCCTCGAACGCCCCCACGCGGACAGGCATATAGCCGGTATCGGCCACGAATTTCAGGTTGCGCTCCGCCTCAGTAAGCCAGTCTACGAACAGCGCGGCGGCCTCCGCTTTCTGGTCGGTGGTTCTGTGGGCGGCAAGGCCCACGCCCGCCTGGGTCATCAGGGGCTCACTGCCCGGGGTCTGGGGCACAGGCAGGACATGGAGATCCATGGGCTCGCTGGTGCCGTCGGCATAGGAGACCGTATCATTATAATATAGTATCGCAGCGCAGGAGCCCAGGCCGCACAGCGCGTCGCCGGTCATCACCTGGGTGTTGGAGTAGAGGTCAGCGACCTGCACATGCCCCTGCGCCAGAGAACGGGCGAACTGCATCCAGCTTTCCTTAAAAATAGGATTGTCAAAATCGTACCAGCCGTCTTCGGTATAGAAGTCCTGCGCGCCATGCTCCATGGCGTTCAGCTCCACGGCACGGATGGGGTAGTCCAGCGCGCAGAAAACCTCGCCGCCCGACCAGTCATAGAACCTGGCGGCGGCATCGTACAGGCCTTCCCAGGTGGAAAAATCGTCATAGGCCACGCCGGTCTCGGCGGAAAAACGGGCGAAGCGGCTGCCGTTGAACATCAGCACATGGGTGGACTTGGAAAGCGGGAAGATATAGAGCTTGCCGTCCTGCTCACCGTCGGCAAGAAAGCCGGGGACGAACGCGCTGCGTTCCTCCTCGCTGAACCACTCGTTCCAGTCCAGCAGACTGTCAACGCCCAGCTCGAGGGCGTTGTTCAGGTGGCAGGTGAACAGGTCGGGCATCTCCACATCGGAACCCTCGGCCTGACTTTCCAGCAGCAGCTCGCCGATGCGGCTGGTGCTGCTCTGGGCGGTGACCTTCACGCGGACGCCCTTTTCGCGTCCAACGGTCTGGTTGAACTCGTCCACCAGCAGATCCATGGGAGAGCCTGCCTGCTCCCCATAGACATGCCAGAAGGTCAGCTCCACCGGCTCTTTGGGATCCAGCAGCGTTTTTTCGCCGCAGCCCACAAGGGACAGCAGCGTTGCAAGAAGTAAAAACAGGGCCAGATGCTTTCTTTTCATGAGGATTCCTCCCAAGCAGAATGTGCGGGCAAAGCCGCCGCTGCTCTGCGCTCCACGGAAAAATTCGGATGATACACCCTAAAACGGTGCTTTTAGGGTATACAGTCGTTATGAACCATGGTACAAAACAGACAGACGGTGCCAGACTCGCACTCTGACACTCGTCGACCGGTCGCGAAGGGGGGTGTCCCCCTTTCGGACGAAGCGTAGCTTTGCCCGAAAGGTCGAACGGCACCTGGCCCGTGCCGGACGGCATCCTCTTTCGTGATCTTTCTTATTATAGCAGACAACCCCATTTTTTTCAAGAAAAAATCGCGTTCGGAAGGAGGCGCTTGATGGTGCAGAACTGGAAGACCGCGGCCAGCAGGGCCACAGCAGAATCCGGGAGCCGGGCACTTCGATGTTTCTGCGACAGCCCAGACAGGCTTGCCCTCTTGTAAGCCAAAAGAAAATACTGGAAAAGGAGACGGAAAAAGATGAAGAAACGGATTGCGAGCATCGTACTGTGCCTGGCCATGTGCCTGACGCTGCTGCCCGCCGCCGCACTGGCGGCAGGGCGATTTGCCGATGTGAAGGAAACAGACTGGTTTTACGCGGATGTGGAATATGCTGTGGCCCAGGGACTGGTAAACGGAACCTCCGCCACCACCTATTCCCCCGACAGCAACCTGACCTACGGCTCTGCCATCAAGCTGGCAGCCTGTATGCACAAAAAGGCCACCCAGGGCAACACGGATTTTACGGTGGGCACCCCCTGGTATCAGGTCTATGTGGACTACGCCCTGGCCAATGGCATCATCTCCGCCGGAAGGACCTATGACTGGAACGCCAACGCCACCCGTGCGGGCTATATGGAGATTTTTGCCAATGCCATCCCCGATACCGGCCTGAAGAGCGGCTATACCGCGCTGACGGCCATCAACCGGGTGGATGACGGCGCGATCCCGGATGTGTCCATCGATCATCCGCAGGCAGCGGCCATTTACAAGTTATACCGGGCGGGCATTCTGCAGGGCAGCAACGCCGTGACCCACACATGCAATCCGGGCAGCTTCATCCAGCGCAGCGAGGTGGCCACCATCCTCACCCGCATGATGAGCGCCGATGCCCGCATCCGCTTTGAGATGGCCGTTGCCGGCGATCTGGTGGTGACGGAGCAGCCTGCGGATGTGGACTATCTGTCGGCCAACGGCAAGGCCGTATTCTCCACCGCCGTCACCGGCGGCAAGGGCCCCTACAGCTACCAGTGGTTCGAATCCTACGATGGCGGCGCCAGCTGGAACGCCATCGTCAACGACAGCAAGCTCAGCGGCGTGGTCACGAATAAGCTGACTGTGAAGCTGGATCCGTCGGAGGCCTATACCGGCACCCTCTATCGCTGCCGGATCACCGATGCGGCCAAGCATCAGGTCTTCACCCAGAGCGCCCGCGTGACTGCGGACAATTCCCCGCTGACCGTGGTGGAGCATCCGGTGGATGTGACCGCAGGCAGCGGTGCGGAGGTCTGGTTCAGCGCCTTTGCCGTGGGCGGCAAGCTGCCCCATGCCTATCAGTGGCAGCGCAAGGCCTCGGACGGCAAATGGCAGGATTTTCCCCCTCGCAACTCCGGCTATGAGACCTCCAAGAGCAATATGCTGGAGCTGGTGACCTGCGATGTCGACTTTGCCGCAGGCTACAGCTACCGCTGCAAGATCACCGATGCAGCCGGGGTCGTAGTGTATACCAATGCCGCCACCCTGAAAAAGAGCGCCAACGCGCTGACCGTGACGGCGCAGCCTCAGAATGTGACCTGCAAGGTGGGCGATTGGGTGGATTTCGGCGTCACTGTCTCCGGCGGCAAAGCGCCGCTGACCTATCAGTGGCAGGCGAAGACCGACCATGACGACTGGTGGGATCTGTCCAACGGCGAGTACTATACCGGCACCAATACCGCCGAGCTGAGAACGCTGATCGCCGAGGCAGACTTCCAGGACGGAAATCGGTACCGCTGCAAGATCACCGATAGCAGCGGGGCTGTGATCTATTCCGGGGAAGCCGTCCCGGTACGGCAGAGCGAAGGGGCACTGACCGTGACGGAGCAGCCTCAGGACGGGGCCCACGATGCGGGTGAGCAGGCCACCTTTAAGGTGGCTGTCACCGGCGGCAGGGCCCCCTATACCTACCAGTGGCAGATGCGGTACGAGGGCTCTGCGGACTGGTCCGATCTCAAGGATAATGCTGTGGTGGACGGCGCGGACACCGATGAGCTGTGGACGGTAGTGGATGAGCAGGACTTCATCTACGACTATCAGTACCGCTGCAAGATCACCGATGCCGCAGGCACTGTGGTTTGCTCTCAGGCCGTCCGCATCCATGAAAAGCAGTCCGGCAGCACCGGCGACACTGAAACCCCCGCCGGCGGCCTGACCATCGTAACGCAGCCCCAAAACAAACAGGGGGGCGTGGGCGAGAAGGTTTCCTTCACCGTGGAGATTTCCGGCGGCAAGGGCCCCTTCACCTACCAGTGGCAGTATTCCACCGACGCAGGTGAGAACTGGAAACCTGTGGGCAACAGCACCAAGTATGGCGGCGTTTTCACCGCCACGCTTACGGTGAAGATTGAAAGCACACGGACGGACGCTGCTTCCCTGATCTATCGCTGCGAAATCTCCGATGCGACACACACCGTGGTGCATACCGATAATGTGACTGCCATCTGCAAGAGACCCCGCGTCAGCCCCTGAGAAACGGCGACTGAGCGGCCCAACGACAAGCGAAAGGAGAGAGCTCTTTGAATCACCTGAAAAAACTGACCATTCTGCACTCCAACGATATGCACGGCGATTTTCTGGCGGAGGAAATCGACGAAAAGCTGG
>CAZYAD010000061.1:0-6077 GCA_964646225.1 uncultured Oscillospiraceae bacterium | reverse complement strand
CATCCTGACCCGCGGCCTGCTGATGCTGGTGCTGGCCGGGGTGATGATGGCCACCGGTGTGCTGGGTGCCAAATACGCCATCCGGGGCGCTTCCCGACTGGCGGCCGATATCCGGAGAGAGGTCTTTGACAAGATCCAGACCTTCTCCTTCTCCAACATCGACGAGTTCACCACCGGCTCGCTGATCACCCGCATCACCAACGATATCACCCAGATCCAGAACTTTACCCAGAGCCTGCTGCGGGGAATGTTCCGCAGTCCGGTGATGCTCATCGGCGCACTGGTGATGTCCTTCCGTCTCAATCCCACGCTGGCAAGGGTGATTCTGCTGGTGGTGCCGCTGCTGGGCGTGGCCATCGCGGTGATCATTTGGGTATCCTCTCCCCGGTACAACCGGATGCAGTCCCAGCTGGATCTGCTGAACACCGATGTGCGGGAGACCGTCACCAATATGCGGGTCATCAAGTCCTTTGTGCGGGAGGATTACCATATCAGGCGCTTTGGCGCGGTCAATGCCGGACTGATGGAAAAAAGCATCTCGGCCCTGAAGATGATGCAGCTGATGATGCCGGCTTCGGCTCTGGCCATCAATATCACCACCCTGGCGGTGGTGTGGTTCGCCGGAAAGCAGATCATGGTGGGGGATATGGATGCCGGTACCCTGACCGCCTTTATCACCTATCTGACACAGGTGCTGATGGCGCTGAACTTTCTGGCGAACATCCTGCTGCAGGGCACCCGCGCCGCCGCGTCCCACCGCCGCATCTGCCAGGTGCTGGACGCCCGGGTGGATCTGAATGACGACCATGTCACCGACCGGGAGCGCCGGGTGGAAAGCGGCTCTGTGGAGTTCCGGAAGGTCACCTTCCGCTATTTTAAGGACAACCGGGAAAAGGTGCTGGACGGCATCGATCTCAGCATCCGGTCGGGAGAGCTGGTGGGCATCATCGGCTCCACCGGCAGCGGCAAGACCACCCTGACCTCCCTGATCCCCCGGCTGTATGATGCTGACGAGGGGCAGGTGCTGGTGGACGGCACCGATGTGCGGCAGCTGCCGCTGTATCATCTGCGGGAGAGCGTGGCCATGGTGTTGCAGAAGAACACCCTGTTTTCGGGCACCATTGCCGAAAATCTCCGCTGGGGCAACGAAAATGCCACCATGGAGGAGGTGCGGGAGGCGGCCGCCATCGCCCAGGCCGACGGGTTTGTCATGTCCTTCCCCAAGGGGTATGACACCGAACTGGGACAGGGCGGCGTCAACCTCTCCGGCGGACAGAAGCAGCGGCTGTGCATTGCCCGGGCGCTGTTGAAAAAGCCGAAGATCCTGATCCTGGATGACTCCACCTCGGCGGTGGACACGGCCACCGATGCCTCCATCCGCCGGGCCTTCCGGGAGAAGCTGCCCGGCGTCACCAAGCTCATTATCGCCCAGCGCATCAATTCGGTGATGGATGCCGACAAGATCGTGGTGCTGGACAACGGACGCATCGTGGGCTGCGGCACCCATCGGGAGCTGATGGAAAATTGCAGGGCCTATCAGGAAATCTACTGGTCTCAGAAGGACAAGGATGACGAAAGGGAGGCGGTCTGAAATGGCAGAGCTGGAAAAAAAGACGCGGTTTGACCGCCTGGAGCAGAAATACGGCTCGTCCCGGGCCAGCGAGGGCAAAAAGGGCATGACGGTCGCCCCCCGGCGCGGGCCGGGCGGGATGCAGGCCAGCGGCAAGCCCAAGGATCTGAAAAAGACCGTGGCACGGCTGGGGACCTATCTGGCCAGAGAACGGGGACTGCTGGTGCTGGCCGTTGTGTTTGCACTGACCTATACCGGCGCATCGCTGGCCTCCTCCTATATGCTGCGGCCGATCATCAACCAGTTCCTGTACTACGACCCGCTGGACACGGCGCTGGCGGCCCGGCTGGCGGGGCTGGCAAAGGGCCTGGGGGTGATGGCCGCCATTTACCTGACCTCGGTGCTGAGTCAGTGGCTCCAGCAGCGGCTGATGCTTTCGGTTTCCCAGCGGTCGCTGCGCCGCCTGCGGGAGGATCTGTACGCCAGATTGCAGACCCTGCCGGTGCGGTATTTCGACACCCACGCCGCAGGCGATATCATGAGCCGGTTCACCAATGATGTGGATACCGTGGGGGAGATGCTCAGCTCCACCCTGATTCAGATTGTCTCCGGTGCGCTTTCGCTGGTGGGCACGGTGGTGCTGATGGTCTATACCAACCCCATCCTGGGCGGCATCACCCTGCTGACCACGCCGCTGCTGACGGTGGTGAGCAAGGCCATCATCAAGCGGAGCCGGGGCGCCTATGCGCAGCAGCAGAAGAATCTGGGCATGCTCAACGGCTTTGCCGAGGAGACCATCTCCGGCCAGAAGGTGGTCAAGGTATTCAATCACGAGGAGACCGCCCGGGAGGAGTTTGCCTATTTGAATGACCGGCTGTGCGAGTCCCAGATCACCGCCCAGTTCCGGGCGGGCATCATGGGGCCGGTGACCCATCAGCTGTCCACCGCGACCTATGCCATTACCGCCTGTGTGGGCAGCGTGCTGGTGGTGCTGCGGGGCTTTGACATCGGCGGACTGACCATCTCGGTAAACTACACCCGGCAGTTCAGTCGCCCCATCAACGAGATCTCCATGCAGATGAACACCATTTTTGCCGCGCTGGCCGGTGCGGAGCGGGTGTTTGAGGTGCTGGATGCCGCGCCGGAGGAGCCCGACATCGACACCGTCCCTCTGAAAAAGCTGGAGGGCCATGTGGTGCTGGAGCATGTGAGCTTTGGCTATACGCCGGAGGTCACGGTGCTGCACGACATCTCGCTGTATGCCCGGCCGGGGCAGAAGATCGCCTTTGTAGGCTCCACCGGCGCGGGAAAGACCACCGTGACCAATCTGCTCTCCCGGTTCTATGACATTGCCCAGGGGCAGATCACCATCGACGGCGTGCCCATCGAACGCATCGAACGCAGCTTTTTGCGGCAGAACATCGCCATGGTGCTGCAGGACACCCATCTGTTCACCGGGACTGTACGGGAGAACATCCGTTACGGTCGGCTGGACGCCACCGACGCGGAGGTGGAGGAGGCGGCCAAGGTGGCCTCGGCCCACTCCTTTATCATGCAGCTGGAGAACGGGTACGACACCCTTTTGGAGAACGACGGCGCCAACCTGTCTCAGGGGCAGCGGCAGCTGCTGAATATCGCCCGCGCCGCCATCAGCCGCGCACCCATCCTCATTCTGGACGAGGCCACCTCCTCAGTGGATACCCGCACCGAGCGGCATATCGAGGAGGGCATGGATGCCCTGATGGAGAACCGCACCACCTTTGTCATCGCGCACCGGCTTTCCACCGTGCGCAAATCCAATGCCATTATGGTGCTGGAGAAGGGCCGCATCGTGGAGCGTGGCGACCACAACGAGCTGCTGGCCGCCGGCGGCCGGTATGCCGATCTGTATCACGAGATCGCCCAGCTGGAGTGACACAAAAAATGCATCAGCCGCCACTGGCCGCCCTGCGGGGCGGCCAGTGATATTTGCGGCAGGACGGGGACGAAAGATCGTGCCGAATAATTCACAAGGAAGGGCTTTACATTTTCTCTCTAAAGTGTTAAATTAGAACCATGGAATAAAGTTCACAGGAGGATCCTCACCATGCAAAGCAATGTACGCGATGAGAATATGGACGAGCTGTTCCGGGCCATCCTGAGCTTACAGGATCTGGAACAGTGCTACGATCTGTTCAGTGACCTCTGCACCGTCAATGAGATGCTGTCCATGAAGCAGCGCTTCTGGGTGGCCCGTCTGTTGCAGGAGGGCTATATTTATTCGGATATCGTGGAACTGACCGGCGCCAGCACCGCCACCATCAGCCGGGTCAACCGCTGCCTGCAATATGGCGACGGCGGCTATGAACGGGCGCTGCAGCGGCTCAAGGACGCGCAATGAGCCAGTATACCGGCCTGGCGGCCTGCTATGACCGCCTGATCGACCAGACGATCTACGACCGCTTCTGCGGTCGTATTTGTGCCCTTTTGCGGAAAAACGGTGTACGGGACGGCCTGGTGCTGGAGCTCTGCTGCGGTACTGGTACCCTTGCCCGCAGGCTTTCGCTGGAGGGCTATGAGCTGATCGGCTGCGACGCTTCTCCCGAGATGTTGTCGGTCGCCCGGGAAAAGTGCGCCGATCTGCCGGTGCCGCCGGTGTGGATCTGCCAGCGGGCCGACGAGCTGGACCTTTACGGCACCGTCCGCGCGGCTGTCTGCTGTCTGGACAGTGTCAACTACTTTACCGACCTGCGGGAGCTGAAGGAGGCCTTCCGCCGGGTGAGCCTGTTTCTGGAGCCGGGGGGCGTGTTTCTCTTTGATGTAAAATCCCGGGCGATGTTCCGGGAACTGAGCGGGACCTGCAGCATCCAGGAGGAGGTTGACCTGTTCTGCACCTGGCAGTACGGTTTTGACAGCAGGACTGGCTATGCCCAGCATCAGGTGGATCTGTTCTGTCGGGAGGAGACCGGCTGGAGCCGTTTTACCGAGTGGCACGAGCAGCGGGCCTATTCCGCAGAGACCCTGAAGGCGGCGTTGGAGCAGGCCGGACTGGAGCTCCGGGGCATTTATGCCGATTATACCGGCAAAAAGGCGCAGGGCGAGCAGGGAAGGCTGCTGTTTGTGGCGAAAAAACTGAAAAATAAAAAGGAAATGAAGCAAATATGAAAGACTTTCTGGTAAGAGGCATGACGGCGGATGGTTTTGTGAAGATCACCGCCGTCCAGACCACCGGGTTGGTGGAGCGGGCGCGGCAGATCCACAAGACGCTGCCGCTGGCCACCGCCGCGCTGGGGCGGGCGCTCACGGCGGTTTCCATGATGGGCAATGAGCTGAAATATGACAAGGGCTCGGTCACCCTGCAATTCCGGGGCGACGGCCCTCTGGGGGCGATCACCACCGTCAGCGACAGCAACGGCAATGTCCGGGGCTATCTGCAAAATCCTGCTGCCGCTTTGCCGCTGCGGGCCGACGGACATCTGGATGTGGGCGGCGGCGTTGGCCACGACGGCGTGATCTCGGTCATCAAGGATATCGGCGAGCGGGAGCCCTTTACCGGGCGCATCGAGCTGCAAAGCGGCGAGATCGCCGAGGATGTGGCGGCCTATTATGTGCTCAGTGAGCAGATACCCACGGTGTGTGCGCTGGGGGTGCTGGTGGATCGGGATCAGAGCGTCAAATGCGCCGGAGGCTATCTTTTGCAGCTGATGCCCGGCGCGCCGGCGGGGCTGGTGGATCTGCTGGAATACCGGGTGCAGGATGTGGGCAGCATCACCGCCAGCCTGGAAAAGGGGCTGGATATGCGCCAGGTGGTGGAGGAGCTGCTGTACGGCATGGGGCTGGAGCTGATGGAGGAGCATCCGGTGGCCTATGAATGCAAGTGCTCCCGCCGCAAGGTGGAGTCCGCCCTGATCAGCATGGGCCGGGCCGAACTGGAAAAGCTCATTGCCGAGGAGGAGCAGATCTCGGTCACCTGCCAGTTCTGCGACGAGATTTACACCTTTGGCCGGAAAGAACTGGAAGAATTGCTGCGGATCCAAAAAAAATGAAAAAAGTTCTTGACTTTTCGATGGAGCGCATATATAATAACTCTTGCGCTAAGGGAACACGGGAGCATAGCTCAGCTGGTTAGAGCACCTGCCTTACAAGCAGGGGGTCACAGGTTCGAGTCCTGTTGTTCCCACCATCGCAAAGTTGGCCGAGTAGTTCAGTTGGTTAGAACGCTAGCCTGTCACGCTAGAGGTCGAGGGTTCGAGCCCCTTCTCGGTCGCCATATTTGCCTCTGTAGCTCAGTTGGTAGAGCAGGGGACTGAAAATCCCCGTGTCATTGGTTCGATTCCGATCGGAGGCACCATTTGCGGACTTAGCTCATCTGGTAGAGCGCCACCTTGCCAAGGTGGAGGTAGCGAGTTCGAGCCTCGTAGTCCGCTCCACAAAAGCCTGACAGGAGTTCCCTGCAACTCCTGTCAAGCGTTATATGGTGCCATGGCCAAGTGGTAAGGCAAAGGTCTGCAAAACCTTCACTCCCCAG
>CAZYAD010000060.1:0-6264 GCA_964646225.1 uncultured Oscillospiraceae bacterium | reverse complement strand
TGAACATACCGCCGGAACCGGTGACGGGGTTCTGCTGCTTGCCGCGCTCAGCGACAATGCCCATGATCATTTCGCCGATCTTCTGCTCGTCGCCGCCGCAGGCCTCCTCGATCTGAGTGAAGGAAGCGGAGTCAACATTCAGAGAAGTGACATTGCAGATGATCTCGTTGGAATAACGCTTGGTCATGTCGTTGTCGACCTTCCAGGCAGCCTGAGTCAGGACGCCCTTGGGCTCGATAACGCGGTGAGAACCGTACTTGTTGCCTTTCATAGCCATTGGTGGTTTCCTCCTAAAATATAATTTATAAAATGAATAACGGGGGATGAATTACTTCTTCAGGCCCAGGATCTCGCGGGCCTCGGCGGGAGTGGCGACCTCACGGCCCAGCAGTTTGGCAAAGGCCTTGACCTTTTCCACCAGCTCGCCGTTGGACTTGGCCTTGACGCCGCGCTCCAGATAGATGTTATCCTCGAAGCCGACGCGGACATGACCGCCCATGATGATACCGGTGGCGACCATGGGCCAGGCACCGCGGCCGACGCCGGTGACCGTCCAGGTGGAGCCGGCGGGGATCTTGTTCACCAGGAAGGCCAGGTTTTCGGGAGTGGCAGGGGTGCAGCCGTTGACGCCCAGAACGAAGTTGAACTGCATGGGAGCGCCGGGCACCAGGCCCTTGTTGGCCATATTGACCACGGTGTCCAGATGACCGATCTCAAAGCACTCGTACTCGGGCTTGATGTTGTTTTCCAGCATCCGCTTGCCAAAGGCGCGCATGGTGGGCATATCGTTGACAAAGATATCGTCACCGAAGTTGCAGGTGCCGCAGTCCAGAGTGGCCATCTCGGGCATCAGCTCGGTGGGCTGCAGGCGCTCCTCGGGGGTCATGCCGGTGGCGCCGCCGGTGGAGGGAATCAGGATTGCTTCGGGGCAGGCCTCCTGGATGGCGGGCAGGATCTCGGCAAAGCGGGCCTTGGACTGGGTGGGGGTGCCATCGTCCTCACGGACATGGACATGGATGACGGCAGCGCCGGCATCATAGGCGGCCTTGGCCTCCCGGACCATCTCCTCCTTGGTGTAGGGGACGGCGGGGTTGTGGGCCTTGGTAACTTCAGCGCCGCAGATGGCGGCGGTGATGATCAGCTTTTCCATTGGGATCAGTTCCTTTCTCGCAAATAATGTGGGTGTGCTCTGTGGTGCTTACTTGCGGGGGACGTTCTGCTTATCCTTGGGGGTGACGCAGGTACCGGTGGCGCGGCAGACCACAATGGGCTCAGCCAGCACATCGGCGGCGGAATCGTTGATGTCGGGGCGGGAAACGATGACCTTGCGGGCCTCGAACTTCATCTTGCGGGAGGTGTTGCCGACCTTGGTGATCTCGCCAACGGCCTCGATGTAGTCGCCGGCGTAAACGGGAGCCAGAAACTCGATGTTGTCGTAAGCGCAGAACAGGCCCTCATCGCCATCCTGGATAATCAGCAGCTCGGTAGCCACATCGCCGAACAGGTGCACCATGTGGGCGCCGTCCACCAGATTTCCGCCGTAATGGGCGTCCTTTGCGCTCATGCGGAGTCTCAGCATAGACTTAGCAGTTTCCATTGTAGTTTCCTCCTAAAAATTTTATGGTTATTTTAATAAAACACGCAAAATTTTGGCCGGTTTTTCGATTTTCACGGGCCGCGCCGATAAAAAAGCGCTATAAATTGTAAAAGAGACTCTACAATCAATAGCGCTTCATGACGACATGACAGTAACCGCACACTGACTGCGGCTCCCAAGAGCGGATGTCAGGATCCAGCCCGCTCTTTCGGCGGAGGATACATTCGCGCTCCGCCTCCGGGATCCTTCCCGTTGTCATCGGAGCCTTACCTTATTCTCCGCGCCTCTATTGCCCATTTATGTAATTTTCGATGAAAAAGACAGCTCTTCTCATATCAGATTATACCCGATTGTCGAAAAGATGTCAATAGATTTCACAGTCGTCTTTCATAGTTTTTTTCCACCATTTCCAGGATATCAGGCTGCATTCCCAGCAGGCGGCAGATGTTGATGGCGTCCCGGGGACAATCCTGCTTGCCCTCCACCCGGTACAGGCCGTAATTCATGTGGCGGCCGATGAGCTCCACCCCCACATCCCCGCCGCAGGCGGCGATCTCCTTTTGCAGGGCATCCACATCCAGTTCCTTCAGGCCGATGACCTGGTAGTGAGCAGAGGCACGCTGAGCCACATTGTCGTAGTGGGTGGCCAGGACGGTGACGGCGTTTTTCCCGTTGAGGTATTCGGTGACGGCCTGCACGATGGCAGCCCCCTCCTCGGGGTTGGTGCCCCGGGCGAACTCATCCAGCATCAGGAAGGAGAAGCCCTCCCCCAGCTTTTCAGCCACCTGGTTGAAGCGTACCATCTCGCCGCCAAAGCTGGACAGGCCCCGGTCGATGTTTTCCAGATCCTCGGAGATGATGTACATCCCGTCAAACAGCGGGGCGACGGCGGTCTTTGCAAAGGGGAAAAAGCCGCACTGGATCAGCAGAATGTTCAAAGCGATGGTCTTGAGGGCCACGCTCTTTCCGCCCATGTTTGCGCCGGTGATGACGGTAGCACCCTTTTCCAGCCGGATGGATACCGGGGTGAAGGTCTTGCCCCGGCCAAAAACGGCGTCGGCGATCTGAGGGTTGACCATATCGGTCATTTCCAGCGTGCTTTCGGTAAAGGTGGGCATACAGCCGCCGTAGCGCTTGGCCAGGCAGGCCTTTTCCACCGTCAGGTCGATGTCGGCGATGGCCTCCATATTGTGGAGCATATCGTCGATATAGGGCCGCAGCGCCACCGAAAGCTCCCCGCGGATGCGCATCTCCTCCTGTTCCTCGTCGGCAGCCACCACCGAGCGGCGGGCCTGCAGGGCCTCCTTTTCATCGCCGTCGGGCAGACGGCGGATGTCCTCCTCCAGCGCCCGCTTTTCTTTCCGCAGTGCCCGCAGGGTCTGGGACCAGCCGTCGCCGATAAAGAAGGATGCCACCCGGTTGCCCTCAGGATCCAGCAGATCCAGCGCCGGGGTGGTGTCCCGGAGCGAGATGCCCTCCAGCCGCAGGGTCTGCTGGATCTCCCGGAACAGGGGCAGCATCTCGTCACATTTCAGCAGGAAGCGCTTGAGTTCAAACAGCTCGATCTCGTTCAGTGCCGCCTCCCGGCACTTTTGAGCGGTCGGGCGGACATTTTTCACCGTCATGAACACCAGCAGCAGCTTGTCCAGCGCCTTCTGGCAGCCTTCGCCCTGCTCCAGCCGGCGGCGCAGGGCCTCCAACTCGGCGGAAGCCCCCTCCTCCTCACAAAGGACGCCGTGCTCCTGCCGGGTGACGCTTTCGCTGTCCACCACGGTGAGCACCCGGCGGATATTGGACAGCTGCCGCAGCAGTTCCGGCTTTTCCTCCGGACCAAGGGGCCGCAGCTCCCGCACCCGCTCCTCGCCGTAGGGGGAGCAGGGCTTGAGGGCATCCAGCACATACTGGAAGCCGATGTTTTCTCTCTGAGCAAAGGGCAGACTGATCATTTCGCATCCTCCATTACATCGATGACCGGCAGGCCCACCCGGGCCTCCATGCGGGCCATCAGCTCTTGTGCGGAAAAGTGGAAGCCATAGGCCGAAAAGGGGTTCACCGTGACTGCCACCAGATTGACGGTGTCCAGCACCTTCAGCGTCACCCCACGGCGGGCGATGCGCTCATAATTTTCCCGCTTCAGCAGGATCTTGCTGCTGTCCCGCACCACAAAGGTCAGACCCTTCAGAGGAGCGCTGGACATCAGCAGGGGCTTCATCAGGAAATCCGACATGGCCCCGCCGAAAAACACCGTCTCCGTCCCCTGTGCCTCGGGCCGCCGCAGGGCGTCCTCCAGCGAAAGGCCGGCCGGCACCGTCCAGGGCTCCTGCTTTCCCAGAAGCACCATGCCGCGGAAGTCCTCGTCCCCGGCGGCCAGCGCCCGCAGGGCGGGATCCTCGGTCTCCGGCAGAGTGAGGATCCGGCAGTGATAGGCGGTGTCCTCCACCACCGTTTCGATGTTCTTGTTATAGGAAGCGCCGGTACACAGAACGGTGGCCTCGGTCACCCGGCGGCTGCACAGGGTCTTTCGACTGAGTGCGCCGTCGATGATCACCACATCGGCCCCGTGGCGGAAGAACTCCTCCCGCACCCGGGCCAGTTGGTTGGTGATGGAAGGCCCCGCCAGCTGGATGGAGCCGTCGCTTCTGGCCCGCAGCAGCACCACATCCCCCATGGGGGTAGAGATGCCGGTGGTGCCGATAATCTCCCGAGTCACATCGCAGTGCCGCAGAATCAGGTCAGAGGCGGTGGCTACCAATGTGCCCCGCTCCACCCGGATGCCGGGCTTTTTGGTGCCGGTGACCAGATCCTTGTCCTCGCCGTCCCGACCGATGGAGGTCAGGGCCAGCACCCGGCCATCGCCGTTGATCTCCCGGATGATGCGGTTCAGCGCGGTGGTTTTTCCGGCGTTTTTGCACATACCGATGATGGAGATCGACCGGTAGGGCCGGATCAGTTCGCTCAATGTGGGCTTCATGGGTACCCTCCCTTGTTGTTGTCAGGTTTCGCTCAGGGCCTCCAGCGCGTCGCCGATGATGGCGTTGGACACCAGAAAGCCCTCCGGCGTCAGGCGCCAGCGGCCGCCCTCCCGCCGCACATGGCCGGTGGGCATATACCGCTCCAGCCGCCGGGCAAAGGGGGTAAAATCCCGCCCCCAGCGGGTGAAGAAGGCATCCTCATCGATGCCGTCGGCGGTGCGCAGCGCCAGCATCACGAACTCCCCCACCCGGTCGCCGAAGGCCAGCTCGTCGGCCTCCTCCACAATGGGAGTGCTGCCCTGCATGCCATCGATGAAGGCGCGGATATCCGGCGTGAAGCTGAACCGCCTGCCGCCGTAAAAGCTGTGGGCGGCGCAGCCGAAGCCCAGATATTCCGAAAGATCCCAGTACCGGCTGTTATGCCGGGAGCGGCATCCCGCCCGGGCAAAGTTGGAGATCTCGTACTGGACATAGCCCCGTTCCGCCAGGGCCGCCACCGCCGCCAGATACATATCTGCCTGCGCGTCGTCATCGGGCAGAGGGGGATTTTCCCGCCAGAGGGGGGTGCCCTCCTCCAGCTTGAGAGCGTAGCAGGAGATGTGTTCGGGCTCCAGTGCGCAGATGTCCTCCACGCTTTGCAGCCAGCCCTCCAGGGTCTGCCCCGGCAGGCCGTAGATCAGATCGAGAGACAGGTTGTCGGTGCAGAAGCGCTTGCAGAGCGCTGCCGCCTCCCGTGCCTTTTCAAAGGTATGGATGCGGCCAATGCGCCGCAGCAGGGCATCATCGGAGGTCTGCACTCCCATGGAGATGCGGTTGACCCCGGCCCGCTTCAGCTGCTGAAACAGAGCCTTGTCGGCGCTCTCCGGGTTGACCTCCACCGTGATCTCGCACCCCGGCAGCAGTCTGGCCCTGCGGTACAGGGCCTTCAGCAGCGCGGCCAGGCGCTTTCCGCCGAACACCGAGGGCGTACCGCCGCCGATGTACACCGTATCCACCGGATAACTGCCGCCGGGGAGAAAAAACTCCTCCAGCTGCCGCAGCAGAGCCGCCAGATAGGCATCCATCAGCCGGTCATCCCAGACGGCGGTGGAGCAGAAGTCGCAGTAGGCGCATTTGCTGCGGCAGAAGGGGATGTGGAAGTAAACGCCCAGCGGCCCGCGCATGTTATTCCTCATCCAGCCGCAGGACGGCCATAAAGGCCTCGGTCGGCACCTGCACGGTGCCCAGAGAGCGCATCTTCTTTTTGCCCTCCTTCTGCTTTTCCAGCAGCTTTTTCTTTCGGGTGATGTCGCCGCCGTAGCACTTGGCCAGTACATCCTTGCGCATGGCCTTGACGGTCTCCCGGGCGATGACCTTGCCGCCGATGGCCGCCTGGATGGGCACCTCGAACATCTGCCGGGGGATGTTTTCCTTGAGCTTCTCGCAGATGCGGCGGGCGCGGGGATAGGCCTTTTCCCGGTGGGCGATGAAGGACAGTGCATCCACCTGGTCGCCGTTGAGCAGCAGATCCACCTTCACCAGATCGGAGGGGCGGTACTCCGACAGCTGATAGTCCAGCGAGGCGTAGCCCTTGGTGCGGGCCTTCAGGGCATCGAAGAAGTCATAGATGATCTCATTTAGCGGGATCTGATAGTGCAGTTCCACCAGATGGGTGTCCAGATACTGCATATCCTTGAACTCGCCCCGCCGCTCCTG
>CAZYAD010000059.1:0-7028 GCA_964646225.1 uncultured Oscillospiraceae bacterium | reverse complement strand
CACCAGACCTCCTGGGGCGTGTCCACCCGCATGATCGGCGGCATCATCATGACCCACGGCGATAACAACGGCCTGGTGCTGCCTCCCCGCATTGCCCCCATCCAGGCCATCGTCATCCCCGTCGCCCAGCATAAGGAGGGCGTCATCGAGGCCGCCGGTGACCTGCTGGAGCGCCTGCGCGCCATGGGTGTCCGCGCCCGGATGGATGCCAGCGACCAGTCCATGGGCTGGAAGGCTGCCGAGTACGAGATGAAGGGCGTCCCCCTCCGGGTGGAGATCGGCCCCAAGGATATGGAAAAGAGCCAGTGCTGCATCTGCCGCCGCGATTCCGGCGAAAAGGTCTTTGTGCCTCTGGCCGAGCTGGAGACCGTGGTGCCTCAGCTGCTGGACGCCGTCCACGAGGGACTGTATGCCCGCGCCAAGGCGAATCTGGAAAACCACACCCGCGTCTGCAAGACGCTGGACGAGGTCAAGGTCTTTATGGAGACCGAGGGCGGCTTTGCCAAGACCATGTGGTGCGGCGAGCTGGACTGCGAGCTGACCATGAAGGAAAAGGCTGGTGTCTCCTCCCGCTGTATGCCTCTGGAGCAGGAGCAGGTGTCCGATGTGTGCGTCTGCTGCGGAAAGCCCGCAAAGCACATGATCTATTGGGGCGTCGCCTACTGATACAAGAACAAAAGGCCCGGCGCACAGCGTTGCTGTGCGCCGGGCCTTGCCTTTGCCCCCGCGCTTTCCCCCATCCCACCATTCCATCATCCCTCCTACTCCCCGCATTGCCCTCTTTTCCGCCTTGTATGGCACCACAAAGTGTGTTATAATCAAGCTGTATGCACTTTTAGAACGGGAAAAGAAGGAATTTGCCTATGCACACTCTGCTTCTCACCGCCGCACCGGAGGATGGCCAGCTGTCCTCCTGGCTAAATGCCCTGTCCCGGCTGGATCTCACCCTGATCCTGTCCGCCCTGCTGATCTTTCTGGCAGGCTATGCCCTGATCCGCTGGCTGTGCCGCCTGCTGGAGCGCAACCAGCGGATGGACACCAGCATCCGCTCTCTGCTGGTCCATGTGATCCGCATCCTGCTGCTGTTCCTGCTGGCGCTGACCTGCGCCGACCGTCTGGGCCTGCCCACCGATTCCATCGTCACCCTGCTGGGCACCTTTGGCCTGGCCTTTTCTCTGGCCATGCAGAACAGCCTGTCCAACCTGGCAGGCTGGATGTTCATTCTGGGCAGCAAGCCCTTTGAGACCGGGGACTATGTGGAGGTCGCCGGGGTAGAGGGCACCGTCAGCCAGATCGGCTTCATCCATACCGCCCTGACCACGGTGGATAACAAGACCATCCATGTGCCCAACAGCACCATCACCGGCAGCGTCATCACCAACTATTCCCAGTGCGAGACCCGCCGGGTGGATCTGACCATCCCGGTGCCCTATACCTGCCCGCTGGATCAGGCCAAAGAGGTCATCGAGCAGGTGATCCGCCGTGACGGGCGCATTCTGGAGGCCCCCGCCGCCCCCTTTGTCCGGGTTTGGGAGCTGGAGCCCTCTGCCGTAAGGATCATGGTGCGGGTGTGGGTCGCTGCCGGCGACTACTGGGAGGTTCGTTCCCGCCTGCTGCAGGACATCAAGGAGCAGCTGGAGCAGGCCGGTATGCCCATCCCCCACAGCCGTCTGGATGTCCGCCTGACCGAAACCAAGTGACCCCGGGGCGCCAAGCCGCCTCCGGAGAAAGGAGCCTGTATGGAATATTTTGAGATCCGGGATATGAACGAGGCCGCCCGCGACCCGGCGGAGTTCATCCGCTGGAGCCAGCAGCAGTATGACCGCAAGGTGGAGGCCGCTGCCTGCCAGATTCTGGAGGCCGCCGAAAATGGCCGCCCGCTGGTGCTGCTGTCCGGCCCCTCGGGCAGCGGAAAAACCACCACCGCCGCCCGCATTACCCAGTGGCTGTGCGACCACGGCCACCCCAGCCATACCCTGTCCATGGACAACTACTACTTCCGCCGTGAGGACGGCTGGATGCCCCGGGACGAGGAGGGTCAGGTGGACTTTGAATCCCCCGACCTGATCGATATGCCCCTGCTGCGGCAGCATCTGGAGCAGATGGCCGAAGGCCGCCCGGTGGAAATGCCTACCTTCGATTTTGCCGCCCAGCGCCGTGGGACCGAGACCATCCCGGTACACCGCAAGCCCGGCGAGATCATCGTTATGGAAGGCATCCATGCCCTGAACCCCCAGGTGCTGGGGCAGGAGACCGGGCTGGCCACCGGCATTTACATCAGCGTCCGCACCCGCGTGCGGGATGACAACGGCTTCGTGCTCCATCCATCCCGCATCCGGCTGTCCCGCCGCCTGCTGCGGGACTTCCGCCACCGGGGGCAGAATTATGAGGCCACGGTGAAAAAGCTGCGTTCGGTGTCCCGTGGGGAACGGCTGTACATCATGCCTCATAAAAACGCCGCCGCCGTGCAGTTTGACACCTTCATCCCCTATGAGCTGGCGGTATACCGCAACGAGCTGCTGCTGTATCTCAACCGGGTGGATGCCACTCTGCTGGAGGACCTGGGCCTGCCCGAACTGGTGCCCATGCTGCGGCAGATCGATCCCATTTCGGAAAAATATGTCCCCGAGCACGCGCTGATCCAGGAATTCATCGGCGACGAAGACTAACGACTGTCAGGAGAGAACAAGATGGAATACGCAAAACTGCTTACTGAGGGGCGGAACCCCCGTTCCATGCACATCGACACCATGTCCACGCTGGAGCAGCTGCAATGCATCAATGCCGAGGATCATCGGGCGGTGGAGGCCGTGCAGGCCGCCCTTCCCCAGATTGCGCCGGTGGTAGATCGCATCGTCGCCGGGATGAAGGCCGGCGGCCGCCTGATCTATACCGGCTGCGGCACCTCCGGCCGTCTGGGCGTGCTGGACGCTTCGGAGTGTCCCCCCACCTACGGGGTGGATCCCGGCCTGGTGGTGGGAGTCATCGCCGGCGGCGACCACGCCCTGCGCCATGCCATTGAGGGCGCCGAGGACAGCCGTGAGGCCGGACGCGAGGCCATGGAGGGCCTGCACCTCCGGCCGGAGGACACCGTGGTGGGCCTGTCGGCTGCCGGCGGCGCGGCCTTTGTGCTGGGTACGCTGGCGTATGCCAGGGAGCGGGGCTGCGCCACCGCCGGCATCACCTGCAATCCCGAAACCCCCATCACCCGCGCCTGTGATATGCCCATCGTGGTGCTCACCGGGCCGGAGGTGGTCACCGGCTCCACCCGGATGAAGGCCGGCACCGCCCAGAAGCTGATTTTGAATATGCTGTCCACCTGCGCCATGATCCAGACCGGCAAGGTGCGGGAAAACCTGATGATCAATGTGCGTCCCACCAATATCAAGCTGGTGGATCGGGCGGTGCGCATCCTCCGCCAGCTGCATGAATGCTCCGCCGAGCAGGCAAAGGACGCTCTGGAGCGAGCGGGCAACGATGTGGCCGCCGCGCTGGAGCTGCTGGAAGGGGAGGGGCAGGCATGAGATTGATCGGCATCGACAGCGGCGGCACCAGCTGCCGGGCCGTCCTGTGTGACGAGACCGGCCGGGTGCTGGCCCGGTGTACCGTCCCCGGCCACAACCCCAACGCCGATGGCTTTGACGCCCTGGAGGAAAGCTTCCGCCAGTGCCTGTCCGAGGTGCTGGCCGACTTCGGCGGCCTTTCCTGCGCCATCGACGCCATCCATGTGGGCGCCGCCGGCGGCGAGGGGGGCAACCGTCAGGTGCTGGAGGATATGCTCCGCCGCCTGCTGCCCGGCGCGGGAAGCGTCCGGGTGTCCTCCGATGCTCTCATCGCCCTGTCCGCCGGACTGGGCAGAAGGGATGGCGGCGTGCTCATCGCCGGCACCGGCACCGTGGGCTTTTTGCGCATGGGCGAGCAGCTGCCCCGCTTTGGCGGCTGGGGCTATCAGGTGGATAAGGGCGGCTCCGGCTGGCATCTTGGCCGGGACGGCTTCCTGGCCGCCATGGCCGGCTATGACGCCGGTCTGCCCGAAACGGTCCTGACCCGGATGTACGAGGACGAGCTGCATCTCACCATGTCGGCGGCCATTCCTGCACTGTACCGTGGGGAGGTCAGCCTGGCGGCCTGTGCGCCGCTGGTGTTCCGCGCCGCAAAGAAGGGCGACGCCGAGGCGCTGCGCATCCTGCGGGAAAACGCCGCCTGCCTGGCAGAGACCGTCACCCGGATGTACCGCCGCTTCGGTAAGCCTCTGACGGTGGTGCTCACCGGCGGGCTGCTGCGGGAAGGCTCCCTGTATCTGGAAATGCTGCGGGCCCAGGTGGCCCATCTGCCGGTGGAGTTGCTGCTGCCCTCTCAGCCGCCGCTGTTCGGTGCGGTGACTCTGGCCGCCGCCGCGGCGGGCCTGCCGGAGGATCCCGCCTTTTCCCGCAATTTCGTGCTGTGATCTCTGTTTGACACCATTTTGAGAGGAGGAAGCGCCCATGCTGAAGCGCATATGTTCTCTGCTGCTGGCCCTGACCCTGTGTCTGGGCCTGTGGGGCTGCGGCCGGACGCCGCAGCAGCCCTCCCAGCCCGGGCCGGAGGAGGGAACAGGCCCCGCCATTCCCGACACCCCCGAGGTTCCCGACACGCCGGACGACACCGAGCCCCCTCCGGTGGAGCCCACCCCCGAGGCTCCGGCCTTCCCGGTGCAGGTGACCGCCCGGGAAAGCTCCACCAGCGCCTGTGATACCGACGGGCAGACCGTGCTGCTGACCATCAAAGCCTCCTTCCCCGAGCTGGCGGGCATGGAGCAGATCAGCGACTATTACCGGGATATGCAGGCCGACCTGGAGCTGCTGTATCACAGCGATGTGGAGGAGGCTGCCGCCCGCCGGAAAGAGCAGCTGGCCCTTGGCGATGCCTTCATCCCCAGTCAGGTGACCATGGATTATCAGGTGCTGCGCAATGACGGCGTGACGCTGTCCATCCTGCGGCAGACGGTGGAAAGCCGCGGCGGCTCCGCGCCCGCCACCACCCTGCGGGCCGAGACCTTCGATGTTGCCTCCCAGGGCCGTCTGCTGCTGTCCGACCTGTTCACCGTACCGCAGGAGGAGGCGGTGGGCCGCCTGATGGCGCTGGTGTGGGAGCAGATGGAGGGGCAGGACGGAGCACTCTGGCAGGTGTCCGCCCCGGAGCAGCTGGAGCAGCTGTTCGACCCCCTGAACTTTGCCCTCACCGACGACAGCCTGGTGGTGTTTTTCGAGGGAGCCCAGCTGTCGGTACAGTCTGTCGGCCTGCCCCGCTTTGACCTGCCGCTGGAGTCCCTTTCCGACCTGCTGCGGCCGGAATATGTTACGGAGTGAGCCATGAAGAAAAACGAGATCTGCAGCCTGACCATCGGAGGTTACACCGCCGATGGCCTTGGCGTGGGCCGCACCCGGGAGGGCTTTGCGGTCTTTGTCCCCGGCGCGGCCCGGGGCGATGTGCTGGAGGTGCAGCTGGTCAAGGTGCTGAAGAGCTATGCCTTTGGCCGCATCGTGGGCATTTCAGAGCCCTCGCCCTATCGGGTGGAGCCCGACTGCCCCCATTTCGGCAAATGCGGCGGCTGTGACTTCCGTCACCTGACCTATGAGGAGGAGCTTTCCCTCAAGGCCCTCCGGGTGCAGGACGCCATGAACCGCATCGGCGGCTTTGCTCTGCCCCTGCCGGAGATCGTCCCCTCTCCTACCCTTGTGCGCTACCGCAACAAGGGCCAGTTCCCCGTGGGCCGCGCCGACGATGGCCGGGTGGTCTTCGGCTTTTATCGCAGCCGCAGCCACCAGCTGACCCCCCTGACCGACTGCAAGCTGCAATCCGAGGCCAGCTGTGCGCTGGCCGCCGCCGTCTGCCGCTGGGCCGATGAATGCGGCGCAGAGCCCTATGACGAGGCCTCCCACACCGGGCTCCTGCGGCATATTTATGTGCGGCAGGGGCTGGCGGGGCTGCACCTGACGCTGGTGGCCAACGGCGATTCCCTGCCGGAGGTGCCCCGGCTGGTGGCTCTGTGCCGCGAAGCCGCCCCCGCCCTGTGCGGCGTGGTGCTGAATTGCAACCGCCGCCCGGGCAACCGCATTCTGGGGGAGAGTACCCGCCTGCTCTGGGGACAGGACCGTCTGGAGGACACGCTGGCGGGCAACCGCTTCCGCCTGTCGCCTCTGTCCTTTTATCAGGTCAATCACGACCAGACCGGGCAGCTGTATGCCTGCGCCGCCGACTGGGCCGCGCCGGAAGGAAACACCCGTGCTCTGGATCTGTACTGCGGCGTGGGCACCATCACCCTGACGCTGGCCGCCCGATGCGAAAGCGTGGTGGGAGTGGAGATCGTCCCCGCCGCCATCAACGATGCCGTGGAAAATGCCCGGCGCAACGGGGTGAACAATGTGCGCTTTCTCTGCGCCGACGCCGGAAAAGCTGCACAGCAGTTGGCCGCCGAGGGCTTCCGGCCTCAGGTGATCGTGGTGGATCCGCCCCGCAAGGGGCTGGACGAGGCCGCCGTTCGAGCCATCTGTGAAATGTCCCCCGACCGGGTGGTGTATGTCTCCTGTGACTGTGCCAGCCTGGCCCGGGATGCCCGCCGCCTCGCCGTCCAGGGCGGCTACCACCCGCAGCACCTCCGCGCCTTCGATATGTTCCCCCGCACCGCCAATGTGGAGTCCGTCTGCCTCCTGACGCGGAATGGAGCAAACACATGACGATGCTTTCGGATCACACCGGAGCCCTCCCGCCGGCCCGACCGGAGACTCGCCCCCGGCAGCTTCGCCTGATGGATATCACCCCCGACAACTGGCGCTGGTGCTGGAGGCGCTGCGGCGGGACGGCATCTTTGACCGGGTCGTCCTGTGCTATGTGGAGGGCAATGACAGCGCCCGGCGGCTCTACGAGCGCTTCGGCTTTGTGGAGACCGACCGTGATGGCGACGAGATCGGCATGGAGCTGTCGCTGTCCTGACCCGAACAGCCCCAAACAGTACAAACAGCCGGAGAGCGTCTGCTCTCCGGCTGTCT
>CAZYAD010000058.1:0-7400 GCA_964646225.1 uncultured Oscillospiraceae bacterium | reverse complement strand
AGAGGCCCCTTTGTCTGCCAAAAGCTGCGCTTGTATTGCCAGAAGGGCTGTGGTATAATAAATTTCATCAAAAAGAAGATAAAGGAGGTTCCCCTTTTATGAAGCTGACATTTTATGGCGCGGCCCGCGCCGTCACCGGCAGCTGCCACTGTCTGGAGGCCTGCGGCAAGCGCATTCTGGTGGACTGCGGCCTGCAACAGGGCCGTGACGAGATCGACGATAACAAGCTGCCCTTCCATCCCGGCGAGATCGACTATGTGTTTGCGACTCATGCCCACATCGACCACACCGGGCGGATGCCGCTGCTCTACAAGCAGGGCTACACCGGCAAGATCCACGCCACCCGCCTCACCGCCCGTCTGATGGACATTATGCTGCTGGACAGCGCACATATCCAGGAGAGCGACGCTCTCTATGCCAACCAGAAGGGCAAGCGCGCCGGTCGACCCATGGTGGAGCCTCTTTACACCACCGAGGACGCCCAGTTGGCCCTGAATCAGCTGGAGGTCCATGATTACGAGCAGCCCTTCCAGCTGTGTCCCGGCATCACCGTCCGCTTTGTGGATGCCGGACACCTTCTGGGCTCCTCCTTTGTGGAGTTCACCGTCACCGAGGATGGCGAGACCCGTACCATCGTTTTTTCCGGCGACATCGGCAATGTGGAGCAGCCCATCATCCGCGACCCCGCCTACCTCTGTCAGGCCGATTATGTGGTCACCGAGAGCACCTACGGCGACCGGGAGCACCGGGAGGGCGAGGGCGACTACACCCAGGAGCTGGCCGAGATCCTGGACAGCACCTTTGCGAGAGGCGGCAATGTGATCATCCCCGCCTTTGCTGTGGGCCGTACCCAGGAGCTGCTGTATTTCATCCGGGAAATCAAGCAAAAGGGGCTGGTGTCCTCCTGCCCCGACTTCCCCGTTTATGTGGACAGTCCTCTGGCCAAGGCTGCTACCACCGTCTTTGCCGGTGACCTGACGGGCTATATCGATGAGGAGGCACGGGAGCTGGTGGAGGATGGTGTGCGGATGCTCACCTTTGACGGGCTGCATCTCACCGAATCCACCGAGGAATCCCGCGCCCTCAACGCCGACAGACAGCCCAAGGTCATTATCTCTGCCAGCGGTATGTGCGATGCCGGGCGTATCCGCCACCATCTGAAGCACAATCTGTGGCGCCCCGAATGTACCGTTCTGTTTGTGGGCTACCAGTCCGAGGGCAGTCTGGGTCGCCGCCTGCTGGAGGGTGTCCCGGCCGTCAAGCTCTTTGGTGAGGAGATCGCCGTCAAGGCCCAGATCGTCAACTTCCCCGGCCTGTCCTCCCATGCCGGCCTCACCGGCCTGCTGAACTGGATCCAGGCCTTCTCTCCCAAGCCGAAGCAGGTGTTTGTGGTACACGGCGATGCCGATGTGGTTCCGGCCTATGTGGAGCGGCTGGAAAAGCTGGGCTTCGCCGTCCATGGCCCCGAGCTGATGGAGGAATACGATCTGCTGTCCAACCGTCTCCTACGGGAGGGCCACACCCCCGTCAAGCCCCGCGCCAAGGAGGAGGGCTCTGTGCAGTTCCAGGCGCTGCAGCGTCAGGGACAGGCTCTGCTGGAGGCCATTGCCCACAACAAGGGCGGCACCAACCGGGATCTGCGCACCTTTGCCTCCGAGCTGGAGGCCCTTATCAAAAAGTGGGATCGTTGATCGGATATACAAAAAAGCACCCGTCACCGGACGGGTGCTTTTCTGCATTTTAATGCCTCACCGATTTCTTATTTCGCCTGGGCCTCGCAGTACAGGCAGCGATAAACGCCGTTTTCCGGGTCTGTGAGGACAAATACCTGCTCCAGTTCCTGTTCGGTAGAGGTGATGCACCGGGGATTCTGACACCGGAGCACATTCACCAGCCGCTTGGGGGGCTGAAGGGCCTTTTTCTCCACCAGTGCGCCGTCCCGGATGATGCTGACGGTGGCATGGGGATCCACATAGGCGATCACATTCAGATCCACCGGCAGCTCTCCGGCGATCTTGATGATATCCTTGCGCCCCATTTTCACGCTGGCTGCGTTCTGGATCAGGGCCACCTGGCAGTCGGCATTTGCCAGCCCCAGCAGCTCATAAAGCTCCATGCTCCGCCCGGCGGTGATATGGTCGATGACCAGTCCGTTCTGAATCGCGCCGATCTTCATGCCTTCACCTCCAGCAGCATCATGATAAGGGCCATACGCATATACTTTCCGTTGAGCACCTGCTTGAAGTAGCAGGCCCGGGGGTCGCTGTCCACCGCCACGCTGATCTCGTTGACACGGGGCAGGGGGTGCATGACGATCATATCCGCCGGAGCATTTTTCATCTTTTCCGGATCGAGGATGTAGCTGTCCTTCAGCCGGAGGTAGTCCTCCTCGTTAAAGAACCGCTCCCGCTGAACGCGGGTCATGTACAGCGCATCCAGCTGGGGCATGGCCCCCTCCAGATTGGTGGTCTGGGTGTAGGGGATGTTGTGCTTTTGCAGCACATCTTTTTTGATGTAAGAGGGCAGCTGCAGCTCCTTGGGAGAGATGAGCACCACCTTGATGCCCGAATACCGGGCCAGGGCGGCGATGAGGGAGTGGACGGTGCGGCCGAATTTCAGGTCGCCGCAAAAGCCCACCGTCAGATCGTTCAACCGCCCCTTTTCCCGATACAGTGTCAGCAGATCGGCCAGGGTCTGGGTGGGGTGGTTATGACCGCCGTCACCGGCGTTGATCACCGGGATGGAGGCGTTCATGGCCGCCACCAGCGGTGCGCCCTCCTTGGGATGGCGCATGGCGATGATGTCGGCGTAGCAGCTGATGGTCTTGGCCGTATCGGCAACGCTTTCGCCCTTGGCGGCAGAGGAGCTGTTGGCCGAGGAAAAGCCGATGACCTGTCCCCCCAGCTCATACATGGCCGCCTCAAAGGACAGGCGCGTCCGGGTGGAGGGCTCGAAAAACAGGGTGGCCAGCTTTTTCCGGTCGCACACATGGGCGAACCGGTCGGGGTCGGCAATGATCCGGTTGGCCGTGTCGATCAGGCTTTGGATCTCCTCCACCGACAGGTCGGTGATATTAAACAGGCTCCTCATTTGCCGATCCAGCTTTCGTCCGAGGGATTGGCGCGGAAGGCCAGCAGCCGCTGCACATCTGCCGGGGCGATATATCCGCTGTCAGCGGCCACCTGAGCAATGGTGTCAAAGTCGGTAAGGCTGACATTTTTCACATCCGCGGCGGCCAGACGATCCAGCCCCTTCTGCATTCCGTAGGTGAAGATGGATACCACGCCCAGCACCTCGGCTCCGGCCTCCCGCAGCACATTCACCACCTCGATGACGCTGCCGCCGGTGGAGATCAGATCCTCAATGACCACCACCTTCTGGCCGGGCTCCAGCCGGCCCTCGATCTGATTGTTGCGGCCATGATCCTTTGCAGAGCCCCGGACATAGCCCATAGGCATATTCAGGAGGGAGGCCGCGATGGCGGCGTGGGCGATGCCGGCAGTGGAGGTGCCCATCAGCACCTCAGCTTCGGGATATTCCCGTCTGACGGTGTCGGCGATGGCCTGCTCCACCCGCGCCCGCACCTCCGGTGCAGTAAGGATCAGGCGGTTGTCACAATAAACCGGACTCTTGATGCCGCTGGCCCAGGTAAAGGGCTCGTCCGGACGGAAAAATACGGCCCGGATGCTCAGCAGGTCGGACGCGATCTGTTTTTTCATACGATACACCTTTCTCTCTCAGTCGTTAGCCCACAAATTCTTTCACGCAGCGCTTCCATGCCGCCACAGGATCCTCCGCAGCGGTGATGGGGCGGCCCACCACGATGTAATCCGACCCCAGCTCCTTTGCACGGGCGGGGGTGGTGATGCGCTTCTGGTCGCCTGCGTCTCCACCGGCAAAGCGCACGCCGGGGGTGACGGTCAAAAAGCCCTCGCCGCAGACCTGATGCACCTTTCCGGCCTCCAGCGGCGAGCACACCACACCGTCCAGCCCGCAGTCTGCGGCAGTTTTGGCGTAGTGCATCACCACCTGCTCCAGCGGCCGGTCGATGAGCAGATCCCGCTGCATGGCCTCCTCATCGGTAGAGGTCAGCTGGGTGACGGCGATCAGCAGCGGCCGGGTGCCGTCGGGCCGGGTCAGGCCCTCCAGCGCGGCCCGCATCATGGGCGCGGTACCGGCGGCATGGAGGTTGCAGATATCCACATCCAGCCCGGACAGCACGGCCATGGCCTTTTTGACGGTGTTGGGGATATCGTGGAGCTTGAGATCCAGAAAGATCCGATGGCCCCGGGCCTTGATCTCCCGGACAATGGCCGGGCCTTCGGCGTAATAAAGCTCCATGCCGATCTTCACAAAGGGCTTTTCCCCCTGAAACCGGTCCAGAAACGCCAGCGTCTTCTCCTTGCTGTCAAAATCGCAGGCGACGATCACATCTTTACCCATAGGTGTCGATTCCTTTCGTGTGTAGTTTCAAAGCTCAGCGGTGAGCCCTGCCCACCCAGTCGGCCAGGTTTTCCATGCCATACTGCTCCATGACCCGGGGCAGCTCCTCCAAAATGTGCTTGCAGGCAAAGGGCTCTACCAGATTGGCGGCGCCTACTCCCACGGCAGTGGCCCCCGCCAGCACCATTTCCACCACATCCCGCGCTGAGGAAACGCCCCCCATGCCGATGATGGGGATGTTCACTGCCTCGTACACCTGCCAGACCATCCGCAGTGCCACAGGAAAAACCGCCGGGCCGGAAAAGCCGCCCATGGTATTGGCGATGATGGGCTGCTTGCGCTTCAGATCGATGCGCATACCCAGCAGGGTGTTGATGAGGGACAGTCCGTCGGCTCCCGCAGCCTCACAGGCCCGGGCAATGGCGGTGATGTCGGTGACATTTGGGGAAAGCTTCATGATGACCGGCTTGTCCCCCGCCACAGCCTTGACTGCCCGGGTGACCTGGGCCGCCATGTCCGGGTCGGTACCAAAGGCAAGCCCGCCGTGGCGCACATTGGGACAGGAGATGTTCACCTCCAGCCAGCCCACCTGGGGGCATTTTGCCAGCTTTCCTGCCACCAGGGCGTATTCCTCCACGCTGCTGCCGCAGACATTGGCCATCACCGGCTTGTGAAAGCACTGGGACAGCCGGGGCAGCTCGTTGGCGATCACGGCGTCCACGCCGGGATTTTGCAGTCCCACCGCATTGATCATGCCCGAGGGGCAGTCGGCGATGCGGGGGGTGGGGTTGCCAAACCGTGCCTCCCCGGTGGTTCCCTTGAAGGAAAAGGTGCCCAGACAGTTGATGTCATACAGCCGGGCGAACTCATAGCCATAGCCAAAGGTGCCGCTGGCGGGGATCAGGGGATTGTCCAGCTCCAGCCCGCACAGTGTAACACGGGTATTTACCATATAATCTCCTCCCTGGTCAGTACCGGCCCATCCTTGCAGATGCGCTTGTTTCCGTATTTGGTCTTGCAGGTACAGCCCATGCAGGCACCAAAGCCGCAGCCCATGCGCTCCTCAAAGCTGAACTGTCCTGAGGTACGGCATTCGGCATAGACCGCCTTCAGCATGGCCTCCGGCCCGCAGGTGTAGAGATAGGTATAGTCCTCCTCCTGCCGGACGCCGTCGGTGACCAGGCCCCTCTTTCCGCAGCTGCCATCGGCGGAGAACACCGACACCACGGCCCCCAGTGCCTGAAACTCCTCCACCAAAAACCGCTCCGCGGCGGTATTGAAGCCCAGCACCACCCGGGGGCTTGTCCCCCGGGCCACCAGCTCCCGGCACAGCTTGTACAGCGGCGGGATGCCCACGCCGCCGCCTACCAGCAACGGACGGGGGCCGGACAGGGCGGGGTCAAAGCCGTTGCCCAGCCCGGACAGCACATCCAGCACCTTTCCCGGGCCGTATCCGGTCATCTGCCGGGTACCCTCACCCAGCGGCTTGTAGATCAGGGTCAGCACATCCCCCTCCACATCGCACACCGAAATGGGGCGGCGGAGGAACAGGCCGTCCAGCTTCAGGTTGACGAACTGTCCCGGAGCGGTGATGGCAGAGGTATCCCCCCGCAGCCGCATCCGCCAGATATCCTTTGCCAGACAGGTGTTGTCCAGCAGGGTAAACAGACTCTGGATCATGCCCGGTCACCGGCGTCGATGGTGGAGATGGTCAGCGTGGTCTCCTCCAGCACATCCAGCAGCACCCGCACGGTGTCCAGCGCGGTGAACATGGTCACATTATACTCTGTGGCGATCTGCCGGATCTGGAAGCCGTCTGCCTGGTTGGCGCCGGGATCCCGGGTGTTGATCACATAGGCGATGTGTCCCTGTCGCAGGGCATTGGGGATCTCGTTGCTGCCGGCGCTGATCTTGGACAGGGCGTGGGTGCGGATGCCGTTTTCCTTGAGGAAGTGGGCGGTGCCGGTGGTGGCCTCGATGTTGAAGCCCAGGTTGTAGAACCGGCGGATCAGCGGCAGAGCCTCCTCCTTGTCCCGGTCGGCGATGGTGGCCAGAATGGTGCCGTAATTCTGCAAGTGCATCCCGGAAGCCTGCAGTGCCTTGTACAGGGCGCGGTTCAGGGTGCGGTCATAGCCGATGGCCTCGCCGGTGGACTTCATTTCGGGGGACAGATAGGCGTCCAAGCCGCGGATCTTGTTGAAGGAGAACACCGGTGCTTTCACATAGAAGCGCTTTTTCTCCTCGGGATAGATGTCAAAGAAGCCCTGCTCCTTGAGAGACTTGCCCAGAATGACCTCGGTGGCGATATCTGCCAGAGAGAAGCCGGTGGCCTTGGACAGGAAGGGCACCGTGCGGCTGGAGCGGGGGTTGACCTCGATGATATACACATTGTCCGCCTGATCCACGATGAACTGGATGTTGAACAGGCCCACAATGCCGATGCCCAGACCCAGCTTTTTGGCATATTGCAGAATAGTGCCCTTTACCTTGTCCGAAATGGAGAAGGAGGGATAAACCGAAATGGAGTCGCCCGAGTGGATGCCGGTGCGCTCCACCAGCTCCATGATGCCCGGCACGAACACATTGATGCCGTCGCAGATGGCGTCGATCTCCACCTCGCGGCCCTCGATGTACTTGTCCACCAGCACGGGCTTGTCCTCATCAATCTCCACGGCGGTGCGGAGATAGTGCCGCAGCTGCTCTTCGTTGGCCACGATCTGCATGGCCCGGCCGCCCAGCACAAAGGAGGGCCGCACCAGCACAGGGTAACCGATCTCGGCCGCCGCCTGGATGCCATCCTCGATGCGGGTCACCGCCCGGCCCTTGGCCCGGGGGATATCCAGCTCGTTCAGCAGATTTTCAAAGGCGTTGCGATCCTCCGCCCGGTCGATGGCGGCGCAGTCGGTGCCGATGATCTTTACGCCCCGGTCGGCCAGCGGCTGGGCCAGATTGATGGC
>CAZYAD010000057.1:0-7761 GCA_964646225.1 uncultured Oscillospiraceae bacterium | reverse complement strand
ACCTGGGGCAATATGCTCTATGGCGCCAACAACTCCATCGTCATCCAGAACTACTGGTGGCAGTGGGTGTTCCCCGCCATTGCGCTGTCCCTGGCCACCATCAGCATCAATATCATCGGCGACACGCTGCGGGATGTACTGGATCCCAAGAGCACTCGTGAGAAATAATCGGTGGAGGTAAAAATATGGCTTTGTTAGAAGTAAAAAACCTTCACACCTATTTCAATACCAGAAAAGGCACCGTGAAGGCTGTTAACGATGTTTCCTATGTTCTGGAGGCCGGAAAGACCATCGGTATCGTTGGTGAGTCGGGCTCCGGCAAGTCGGTTTCGGCCATGAGCATTTTGCAGCTGCTGGACGGCAACGGCTACATCGCCGAGGGCGAGGTGCTGTTTGAGGGCCGCGACCTGACCAAGCTTTCTCAGCAGGATATGTACGAGATCCGCGGCAACAAGATCTCGGTCATCTTCCAGGAGCCCATGACCTCTCTGAACCCGGTGTTCACCGTCAAGCGCCAGCTGTC
Organism: uncultured Oscillospiraceae bacterium; assembly: GCA_964646225.1. GTDB lineage: Bacteria > Bacillota > Clostridia > Oscillospirales > Butyricicoccaceae > UBA4644. The sequence goes on along the minus strand of CAZYAD010000057.1, from coordinate 7,238 downwards.
CGAGCCCTTCCGGATCCATCAGGGTCTGAGCAAGAAGGAGGCCGAAAAGAAGGCGCTGGAGATGCTGTACGCCGTGCAGATCCCCAATCCGGAAAATGTGCTGCTGCAATATCCCCACCAGCTTTCCGGCGGTATGCGCCAGCGCGTGATGATCGCCATGGCGCTGGCCTGTAAGCCCAAGATCCTCATCGCCGACGAGCCCACCACTGCGCTGGATGTGACCATCCAGGCCCAGATCCTGCGGCTGATGAACAATTTGCAGCGGGACAACGGCACCGCCATCATCTTCATCACCCACGACCTGGGCGTCATCAATGAGATGGCCGACGATGTGGTGGTCATGTACTGCGGGCAGGTGGTGGAAAAGACCTCCGCCCGGATGATCTTCTCCAATCCCGCCACCAGCCATCCCTATACCGAGGGCCTGATGCACTCCATCCCCCGGATGGAAAATGTGGGCACCAAGCTGGAGCCCATCCCCGGCGTCGTGCCCCATCCCCTGGCCCTGCCCAAGGGCTGCAAGTTCGCTCCCCGCTGCAAATATGCCACCCAGAAGTGCATGGAGGAGGAGCCTGAGCTTCGCGAAGTGACCCCCGGACAGATGATCCGGTGCTTCTATCCTGAAAAGGAGGTGCGTTCCAGTGAAGAACACGGAAAAGCTGTTGTCAATCACTAACCTGAAAAAGTATTTCCCCGTGGCCAAGTCCAGCATCTTCCAGAAGGAGCAGCTGTATGTCCGGGCCAACGAGGAGATCACCATTGACATCCACTCCGGCGAGACCTTTGGTCTGGTGGGCGAGTCGGGCTGCGGCAAGTCCACCCTGGGCCGTACCATTTTGCAGCTTTATCCCCAGACGGCCGGTTCCACCCTGTATTACGGCCGCACGCTGGAGGAGTTTGCCCCCTCTTATGTGGTCAAGACTCTGCAAAACGCCCCCAAGATGATCGCTGATTGGAAGAAGCGGGCCGCCAAGGCGCAGGCCGCCGCCGCAGAGGTGGAAAAGGCCGGTGACCAGGCCACCTTCTTCCAGCACCAGAACAAGAACCTGCTGGCTGCCGAGGCCGACACCGCCTTCCACAATGTGGTCAAGATCATGGGCGGCTTTGCTTCGCTGGACGATCCCTCTGAGGGTGCGAAGGTGCTGCTGAAAAAGTATCAGACCAACACCCGTCTGGCCAAGATCAACGAATCCATCCGGGATCTGGATGGCGAGATCGCCTTCCAGGAGGCCATTGCCAAGGAGCTGGAGGCCGACAGCACCGTCAAGAATCTCCCTGCCAAGATCAAAAAGGCGCTGAAGGCTGCCGAGACTGCCGCTGCCAAGCGGGCCTCCCTGCTGCCTGTGCGGGAAAAGCTGCTGGCTGTCCTCAAGGATGACGACGCCGCCGTGGCCGAGCTCAAGGCCAAGTACCGGGACGACACCAAGTTCCAGGAGTACGAGGCGCTGCTGGACAACGGCATCGACCTGAGCCGTCTGAAATACACCGAAATGCGCATCCTGCGCAAGGATATCCAGATCATCTTCCAGGATCCCTACTCCTCCCTGAACCCCCGCATGACGGTGGGCCAGATCATCGGCGAGGGCCTGACCACCCACAAGTTCTTCAAGGCGGGCGATCCCAAGATGAAGGAGTATATCATCGATGTGATGGAGAAGTGCGGCCTGCAGGGCTATATGCTGCACCGCTATCCCCATCAGTTCTCCGGCGGCCAGCGGCAGCGTATCTGCATCGCCCGTGCGCTGGCGGTCAAGCCCAAGTTCATTGTCTGCGATGAGTGCGTCTCGGCGCTGGATGTGTCCATCCAGTCCCAGATCATCAACCTGCTGGAGGAGCTGAAGGAGACCGACAAGCTGACCTATCTGTTCATCTCCCACGATCTGTCGGTGGTGCGGTACATTTCCGACCGCATCGGCGTTATGTATCTGGGCAACATGGTGGAGCTGGGTACGGCGGAGGAGATCTTCGCTGATCCCCGTCACCCCTATACCGTGGCGCTGCTGTCTTCCATCCCCACCACCGATCCCGACTCCGCCGACAAGGAGCGCATCATTCTGGAGGGCAATATCCCCAGCCCCATCCGTCCGCCTCAGGGCTGCAAGTTCCACACCCGCTGCTACATGGCCTGCGAAAAGTGCAAGGTGGTGCCGCCCCCCTATGTGGAGGTCAGCCCCGGCCACTTCTGCGCCTGCCATTTTCTGGACAAGAAGATCGACGAGAACGGCAAGTATCTCTTCGAGATGCCGGCCCAGGCCCAGCAGTGATCCATGCTGCTAAAGCGATTTCGCCAGCTGAAAAAGTATGATCCCGAAAAGGAGCGTGCGCTCCAGGACGAGATCGAGGCTGCCGGCGGGCTGGAAAAAAACGATGTGAAAGCCATGATCCTGGCGGCGCTGCTGACCATTATGCCTTTCATCGTGCTGCTGTTCCTTTTGATCGTCCTGTTCTGCTGGATGTTTGTCAACTGAAAAGCAAGAAAAAGCGCTGTCCGACTACGGACAGCGCTTTTTTGGTTCTGCGGGGCTGAGGGGCATTCCGGCTTCTCCGTCAGCACCGCATTTTGCCTTTCTCGCGCCCGGCGGGGCGCTTTCTTCTTACGCCTTTCCTTTTTCCTTCATGTTCAGCGCGAAAAATCGCCCTTCATATTGCCTATGAGCGGAGACGAAGCAAGGGGCCTGCGGCCACCTGTTTCTGTCTTAACCAACGGGCTGCAATGCTTCATGGCTGGGTCGCGGCGCGCCGAGATCGGCGATGGTCTCTGCCGTCAGGGCCTGTTCGACCAGTACAAGCTCCGTGCTTTTCTGTAGCCAGCTCTTGCGCCAGGCCAGATAGTCGGCCTCGTCGGTCAGAAGGTCAGCGCTGTAGGTACCGTCCCAGTCGGCGGGCAGCAGATAATAGCGCTGGCCGTTGCTGTCGATGCTGCCACCCGCTGCCAGGTGTCAGAAACCGGGTCATAGGAATAGGCGTCATAGGGCCAGAAGTCCTCTGCGGAAGGGCCCTGATTGTGGCTCCACTCGACGGCAAGGGTGCCGTTGGAGTAAAAGTGTACCTGGGGAAAAAAGCGGCCCTGCTCATACAGGTACCCGTCCCGCCAGCCGTAAACCGCCAGCAGCAAGTCGGCGACTGCGCCTTCCTGCCAGCTGAGGAGCAGCTCGGTGCTGCCGTCGCCGTCCACATCGGCCAGCGCGAAGCTGCTGTTTTCCGGTTCGCCGAAGCGGGACAGCGCCGTGCCGTCGGGCAGCAGGCCCCGGTCGTACACATCCCACAGCAGATGGCCGTAGGCGGCGTACATCCGCTGAGAAGTGGTCTTGCCGTTAAAATCATCGATCCGGCATTTTGTCCAGCTGGGCGTGTCTGTGACCGATTCATCGGTATACAGGGTCAGCATTTCTTCCTCCTTCGTCACCCGGAGAAGGAAACTCCCGGTCTGCCGGGCCAGATACTCCCGGCACATGGTCTGGTAGCCATCGGTGCCCTCGTACTGCTTTAGCCAGGGCACCTGGGTCACATCCCGCTCATACTGCTGCCAGGTCATGACGCAGGTGAAGGTGGCCTCGTCACCTTCCTGCTGCCAGTCGGACAGCTCCAGCGAGAGAATGTCGTAATAGGGCTCATAGACCCGCTGGAACTCCTGTGTCACAAGGGCCGCTGTCTGAATGTAAAGGGTATCCTCCGCGCTGACCTTCAGGGCAGTCTGGGCGTAAAAGACTGCGCCGTCAGGCAGCTCCACATAGGTAAAGGCATCGGAGCGGCCCGCCAGATAATAGAGCGCATCTTCCTCTGCCCGGAAGCGGAAGGAGCGGGAGGTATCGCTCTCAAGGAGGGTCACAATGTCGCCCTCCAGCATCCAGACGCCGGTACCCATCCAGCCGGAGGCAAGATGCTCACTATACTGAAAGGTACCGTCTGCCAGCAGCTGAATGCAAAACGGGGACAAGCCCCGGAGAGAGGAGCTGGCCAGATCGCCGGTATAGCAATACTCCTTCCCTGCCAGTTCTGCTTCAGTGGGAAAGATCCGACCGGTGCTTTCCAGCAGCCAGACGCGGGCATCGGGATCTTCGCATTGCAGCAGAGACACCGCTGCGCAGAGGCTTTGCCCGGTCTCATCGGGCGCGCCCTCCCGGAGCGCTCCGGTGGACAGATCGCAGAACAGGCGGCTCGGCCAGGCGTGGTCGGCCATCGCCTCAAGGCCGGAGGTATGCAGCGTCAGCTGAAAGCGCCGGTCATCGGGGCTTTCGGCATGGGTGCGCTGCCAGTCGGTGATGGCGGCCATAGTCCGGGGCAAATCAGTCAGGGCCACGGCGGCCCAGCGGCCACTGTCCTGTTCCCGGGGCTGCACAGACCAAAAACCGCAGATATCGCTGTACTGGAAGGTGTATTCCTGTCCGTCCTGCCGGAAATAGCACATCACATAGGCCGGGCGGCCGTTCTGCTCGTTCCAGCCGAGATAGCCGGTTTTGGCGGCAGGATATTGCTCTGCCAGCCGGGTCAGCGCCGCGATGGGGTCGCCGTCCCGGCCGCGCTCGCTCCGGGTCAGGTAAAAGGTGACCAGAAATTGTGTATCGTCATTCTCACGGATGCTCAGACACACATAGCCCAGATCGGCGGTGTCGGGATAAGTGCCGTCGATGGCGCGGACGGTATGCTCCGACAGATCGTACAGCCAGGTATCGCCGATATCGGCAAAGAAGCCCGGAGCCCCCGGGGTTCCGTCGGGCGCGTAATAGGTCAGGCTTCGGGTGCCCTCGCAGGTCACATTCTCATCGGCCCACGCCTCGATGGCCTCCAGCACGGGGCCCTGCTGTTCAGCGGTCAGGGGGCCGGTGACAGACGGGGCCTCCGCTTCCTCCTCCCATTGGGGGCCCAGCACGGCGGCGCAGCCCGCTACCCCAAGGGACAGTAGCAGGGAAAGCAGGACAATGGCCGCCGTGAGCTTTTTGTGCCGCAGGATGCCCTGCAGGCGCTCCTTCAACTGCCGCGTTTCCTCGCACAGCATGGTGGCCGGGACGCCCCGGGGCAGCGCCCGGGCGGCGGCCATGGACAGCAGCGTCTCACCGTAAAGCCGCCGGTGCTCCCCGTCCATGGTGCGGATGACCGCCTCGTCACAGGCCAGCTCACAGCTGCGGGAAAGCTCCCGCCGCAGCCAGGGCATCAGGGGGTTGAACCAGTGGAAGGAGGTCACCGCCACGGCAAACCACTTGTACAGCAGATCCCGGCGGGCAAGATGTGCCAGCTCGTGGAGCAGGATGCATTCCAGCTCCAGAGTGGACACCGGCGTTTCGGGAAGGACGATGCAGGGGCGGCACAGGCCCACCAGCAGGGGCGTCTGGGCGGCAGCACTGCGAAGCGCGGTCACCCGACGACCGGCCCGCAGCTCCTCAAGCAGAGCCTGCTCGTGCTCCTGCAGGGGCTGGCCCGTCTCCAGCAGCTGACGGCGATAGCGGCGGTAGGCGGAGGCGAACCACAGGAAATGCAGAGCCGCGCCGGTGAGCCAGACGGCCGCAAAATGGGTACACAGCCACTGCCAGAGTGCCCGGTACCAGAGGGTCTGCCGGGAGTGCTGTTCCGGCAGCGGCAGACCGCTGCCGTTGATGACGGCGTTGGGGGTGTAGTGGAACACCAGTTCCTCGGGAACGGGCTGCGCGGCGTCCACAGCGGGGACGGGGGCCGGAGTGCCGGTCTGGGGGACGGAGGCCTGCTGCTCCACCGGCAGCCGGGACAGGGTCGCCTGTGGCAGGGATACCGGCAGGGCGGCGGGGATCAGCAGCACCAGCAGCCACAGATAATAAAACACCGCTTTGGGCAGGCGGTTCCGCAGCAGACGGCGCAGGGCGGCCAGCACCAGTGCCAGTGCGGTGCCGCTGGCAGAGAGGATCAGCACGGTGCGCATCAGGTCAGTCATGGGGCACCTCCTTTCGGAACATGGCGGTGAGCTCGGCGATATCCTCGGCGGTGAGCCGCCCTTCGTCTACCAGCGAGGCCACCAGGGTTTTGGCGCTGCCGTGGTAGAGCTTTTCCAAAAAGCTGCTGTTGGCTGCGCCGCGGTAGCGGTCGCGGTCGATCGCTGCCGCATAGACCCCCCGCTGGGTCAGGGTCACCGCCCCCTTCTGCTGCAAGCGGCGCAGCAGGGTCTTGACGGTGGAATCGGCCCAGCCTCGGCTGGCATGCAGCCGCTCCAGCAGGGCGCTCAGGGGCAGGGGCTCCCCGGCGTCCCACAGCATCTGCAAAACCGCCAGTTCGGCATCCTGGATCATGGTATCACAATGGTTCTCCGTCATATCGCACCTCCAAAGTTTACATTTGTAATCTTTGAGAAAAGTTTACAGCAATAAACTTATTTTGTCAAGCGCTTTTTTCGAAGCATGGCTGCGTGCGCACTTCTCGCTCCTTCCGCAAGGTGAACAAGGCGGTATCCATGGAGGATTTGCAGCTGACCGACAGCGAAAAGCGGCGGTTCAGCGACCTTGCAAACGAGCTGGCGGGCATGGAAAAAACCATGCGGAACGCGCTGCGGACGGTTGAAAGCCAGAGCGCAAATAAAAACACCGCCACGGAGGGCGGTGAAAAGGTCAAGTATTCAATTAAAGTCAATGGAAATTATCTGTATGTTCAGGCTGACAGGCAGGTGCTTTCCGGGGATGATTCGTCCAAGTGGGGAAAGCAAATCGAAAGATTTATCAATGAGAAGATTCGAAACGGCGAAGATGTTCTGTTCCCGACTTCGGACGGCCATATTTTGGCTCTGACTGAACGCTCCGCTTATAAACTTTCCGACCGGCATCGCAGCCAGATTCAAAAAGAGGCCCGTGAACTGTTGTCTGATAAGGAGTATTCCTTGAAAGGGAAAATAGCCGGACATATTGATGAAATCATTCAGGTTGGTGTATTTGATGAGTACAGGAGCGATCTCAACAATGCTCATGAAAATGATATCGGTGAGGATGGCTTCAATTACTTCACGGCCTATTTCAAGGATGCGGATGACTCCTACTACAGGGTTCGTTTTTCATCTGGTCTTAATGAAAATAGCGAAACAGTGTACAGTATCGGGAATATACAAAAAAGAAGACTTCCTTCCCGTGTTGGCTCTTCCGGTGAAACCGGCGCTCTAAGTGGGTCGAGGAAATCTCCCTTTGATAACAACGATACCACAAAGGAAAGCAAAAGTCAAGCGGAAAAATCTCCCATGCAAATCGCCCTCGAAAAGGCACAGGCAAAGAGCAAGGGCAAATTTAAGC
>CAZYAD010000056.1:0-7920 GCA_964646225.1 uncultured Oscillospiraceae bacterium | reverse complement strand
ATAACAGCCTACCCCTGCAAAGTCAAGGACTTTTCGCTGTTTCCGCGGAAAAATTCTGCATTTTTTCGGTTTCCCGCACATAAACAGCGTCCCTTCGCCAGTCATCGCCCCATCGGCTGTCCCGCCAGTCGGGGAGCGTCAGCTCGTATAGGTCACAGGCCAGCGCCTCCCGCAGAAAGATCTTCCGGGCATCGCCACCCAGATCAAAGGCGTGGGCCGGCTTGGTAATCAGCGGCAGCGCCGCTCGCTTTCGGGCCAGCCGCAGCACCTCCCGCCCCCGGTCGTTAAAGGCCAGCACCCGGATATAGGTCGGCGGCGTTTCGGCCTCCTCCCGGGTGATGCCCAACCAGGCGCACAGCACCATCCGCCGGATGCGTGCCAGGGGGTAGCGCCGGGTTTTGGCCGCAGCATAGATCTCCTCCAATGTGCGGCCCCTGTGAATGGCTTCCAACAGCCGGTTGTCCAGCCCCTCGCTGGCATCGGGCAGCAGGGCCAGGGCGCTGCCATCCAGCCGGATCAGTGCCGACAGCATGGCGTTTTCCAACCGGTTGATGCTGAACAAAAGACGCCCCTGCTGCCGGGCCGTCTGTAAGACCGCCCGGGTCCCCTCCGGCAGAAAGGCCTGTGCCTCGTCAAAACGTCCCTCCCGCAGCAGCTGCCGCAGGTAAGAGGCCGAGGCAAACGCCCCCTCCGCCTCACCATCGTGGGCAGCGCCCTGACGGGGCACCGGCAGGAGTTCCACCGAAGATCCCCGCCGCAGCAGCGCCTTGCAATATTCCACCGCAAGGATGTTATTGGGCTTTTGCAGCAGCGCGGCCCTGTCCTGGATGCGGGCATACAGCGCCCGCTCCCGGGCGGCGGCATAGGAAATGCCGGTTTTCAGATGCAGCAGCGTGTCCTGCACGGTCTGATGCTCCAGCAGCAACGCGGCGGTCTCCCGGAGCAGCGCCTCGTCGGCATCCTCTGCGCCAAAGCTCAGATTGGTGAGCACGCCGGTGCCCAGCAGGATGTCAACTGCGCTTTGGGCAAAGCCCTCTGCCGACCGAAGAGCGTAGGGCGCAGGCAGCTCCAGTACCAGATCGGCGCCTCCGCGTACCGCCGCTTCAGCCCGCAGGTGCTTGGGCAGAATGGCCGCCTCGCCCCGCTGGACAAAATTGCCGGACATACAGCAGACCACGGCGCAGTCCGCGCCCAGTGCCTCCCGGATGGCAGAAAGATGCCAGGCGTGGCCGGTATGAAAGGGATTGTATTCCGAAACAACACCGCAAATCCGCATAAAAACCTCCCGAAACAGTTGCCAAACAGCAAAGAATGGTGTAAAATATATCGTGGCTTTTATTGTAACATAAAACTTTTCAGAAAAAAATACAGGAGTGTGCAAAAAATGAATGTTTTAGTCATCAACGCCGGCAGCTCTTCCCTGAAGTATCAGCTGCTGAATCCCGAAAACGGTGAGCTGCTGGCCAAGGGCCTGTGCGAGCGCATCGGCATCGACGGCAAGTTCACCTATAAGCCTCAGGTGGCCGGTAAGGCCAAGCTGGACGCCGTGGATGTGGCCATGCCCACCCATTCCGAGGCCATCCAGACCGTGCTGAACGCCCTGATCGACGAGAAAAACGGCGTGATCGCCAGCATGAAGGAGATCGATGCCGTCGGTCACCGCGTCGTCCATGGCGGCGAGGAATTCAACAAGTCCGTCCTGATCACCGATGAGGTGCTCAAGGCCATTGAGGACTGCAATCCTCTGGCTCCTCTGCACAACCCCGCCAACCTGATCGGCATTCGCGCCTGTGCCGAAATCATGCCCGGCGTCCCCATGGTTGCCGTGTTTGATACTGCCTTCCATCAGACCATGCCCGCCAAGGCCTATATGTATGCCCTGCCCTATGAGTATTATGCCGAGGACAAGGTTCGCCGCTATGGCTTCCACGGCACCTCTCACAAGTATGTGGCCGCCCGCGCCGCCGCGATGCTGGGCAAGAAGCCCGAGGAGTGCAAGCTGATCTCCTGCCATCTGGGCAACGGCTCCTCTGTCACTGCCGTGGACGGCGGCAAGTCTGTGGATACCTCCATGGGCTTCACCCCCCTGGCCGGTGTCTGCATGGGCACCCGCTCCGGCGATCTGGATGCCGGTATCCTGCAGTACATCATGAACAAGAAGGGCATGAACATCGACGAGATGCTGAATGTCCTGAACAAGAAGTCCGGCGTCCAAGGCGTTTCCGGCGTGTCCTCCGACTTCCGTGATCTGGAGAATGCCGGTAAGGAGGGCAACGAGCGTGCCTCTCTGGCCGTGGATATGTTCAATTATGGCGTCAAGAAGCTGATCGGTGCTTATGCCGCTGCCATGGGCGGCGTGGATGCCATCATCTTCACCGCCGGCGTCGGCGAGAATTCCAAGACCCAGCGGATGGATATCGCCTCCGGCCTGGAGTTCATGGGCGTCAAGATGGACGAGAAGGCCAACGATATCCGCGGTGAGGAGGCTGTGATCTCCGCTCCCGATTCCAAGGTCAAGGTTCTGCTGATCCCCACCAACGAAGAGCTGATGATCGCCATGGATACCATGAGCATCGTCAAGTAAGCTGATTTCCAATTCCGATCACAAAACAGCCGGGAGTTAGGCGGCCTAACTCCCGGCTGTTTTTGTTGTACAAGAAAGAGGTTTTCTCAAATCAGGTTCAGCTCCAGCAGGGCGGCACGAAGCTCCTCCCCGGCGGCCTCACCGATCCGGGTCAGCGGCTGACGCAGACGACCGCCGCACTTCCCCATCAGCTCCAGCGCCGCCTTCACCGGGATGGGGTTGACCTCCCGGAACAGGGCCTGGATCAACGGCTGCAGGCGCAGCTGCAAGGCAGCCGCCCCCTCCCTGTCGCCGGAAAACCAGCGTGCGCACAGCTCATGGCTCTCACCCGGCACCACATTGGCCATGGTGGAGATCACACCCAGACCGCCCAGCGCCAGGATCGGCACGATCTGATCGTCATTGCCGCTGTACAGCGCGAAATCCTCCGGACAGCAAGCCCTGGTCTTCAGAATCAGCCCGAAATCGCCGGAGGCCTCTTTTACACCATAAATGCGGGGATGACGCGCCAGCTGCGCATAGGTTTCTGCCTGAAAGCGCATGCCGGTGCGGGAGGGCACATGATACAGCAGGATGGGCAGCTCTGCCTCGTCTGCAACAGTGGTAAAATGCTCCACCAGCCCCTGCTGGGTGGTTTTGTTGTAATAGGGCGTCACCGTCAGCAGAGCACGGGCACCCTGCTTTTTCGCCTGTCGGCAGAGCCAGACGGTGTGGCGGGTGTCATTCCGTCCGGCACCGGCGATCACCGGGATCCGGTCCCCTGTCCGTTCGACGGCAAAGGCCACCACGATTTCCCACTCGCGGTCGCTGAGCGTGGCGCACTCTCCGGTGGTGGCACACACCACCAGCGCATCGGTTCCCTGCTCCAGCTGCCAGTCGATCAGGCGGCCCAGCGCCTCCAGATCCAGCTCGCCCTCCGATGAAAACGGGGTCACCAGCGCGGTGGCACTGCCCTTGAAAATCGGTTGTTTCATTGCATCACCTCTCGTGACACACTGTATGTGCGCCTTTGTAAGGTTATGCTTCCTCAGCGCCGGCGGCGCCTTTCTGCCAGAACGGCCGCCGCCGGGCCTGCCAGCAGCAGCAGACCAATGACCGCCTCGCCCCCGGTGCGCCAGTGAACCTGCTCGCTGCTCCAGCTGAGCACACCGCTGACCGCCGCCAGCAGCAGCAGGACCGGCGGACAGCCCCGTCTCCACGCCGGACGCCAGACCGTCAGGCAGTCCTGCACATACCGCAGCAGCAGCGCCGTGCGGAAGGGCTGGCTGAGTACAAAGGCTGCCGAGATCAGCAGCTCGCTGTGCCGCAGCCTTCCCGCAGCCGCAAAGCCTGGAAAGCGGAACATTTCTGCCAATGGAAACCCCAGGACGGCTCCGTCCCGCAGCGTCAGCAGCGCCAGCAGCACTAGTGCGCCAACTCCGGCGGCACGCACCTGCCGCTTCCAGCCTGTGGGTGCCGACTCGTTCAGCAGCAGCACCGGAAACAGCGCGGGCATCAGGGTGCTGCCCAGGGTACCCACGATCCCGCGGCAGCAGGTGCCGGCATCCAGGTCAAACAGCGGCAGCAGCATGGCGGGATCCATCGTGGAGCAGGTCAGCAGAAGACTGCCCAAAAGCAGGGCCGTTACCAGCGGCTGGATCGCCCAGGCGGCCTTTCCGAGGCCACGCAGGTCGCAAAACAGCAGCAGCAGAACCACCAGCGCCAGCAGCGCGGTATTTCCCCACGCACCTGCATCGTTCAGATCGTTGATGACGATGAAATCAGCAAACAGCCGCATGGAATCCCCTGCCATCAGCAGGGCGATCCCGCAGTAAATCGCCGTCACTGCCGTACCCAGACGCGGCCCCAGCGCTTCTGGAAACACCTGTCCGGCCGGACGCCCGCCGGAGGCCCGCAAAAACAGCGTCAGCACCGGGAGCGCCAGTCCGGCGCAGCCCAACAGCACGATCCAGCCGCTCTGGATGCCCTTGGCTCCGGCAGCCGTCACCAGATTGCCCAGCAAAAACAGAAACAGCAGGAAAAAGCCCTGCCGCCCGGTGATCCCATCACGCTCCATGGGCATCCTCCCTGTGCGCACTGTGCTCCTCTGCCCAGATGCGTCCCCAGATCACATTGCGCACGCGAACCTCCACCGCAACCGGATAGTCGGCGAAGGCCGTCTCCCAGGGCTGCCGCCGCTCCCAGGCAGCACGGTGAGTTCGCCGAAGCTGCTGGCCCACGCCGATGCTGTCGCAGCCCTGCGCCCGCAGCACATCCAGCAGCCCCTGACAGCGCTGCCGCATGGCTTCCTCTGCCGCAGGGATCAGCTCCGCTCTGTCGCTTTCACTGTCGTTCGCCGTCAGGGTCAGCTCCAGCGTGATCTCCGCGCCGTTGGGGCCGGCATTCAGCGTACGCTTCAGATAAGTGACATCCAGCAGACCGCAGGATGTCTCCAGCGTCCCACCCGACTGCCCCCGCAGCCACAACAGACTGCGGCTGTCCTGCTCATCCAGTACCGACAGCATGGCAGTGCCCCGGAACAGCGCTGTGCCGGTCAGGGTACAGGACTTTCGCCCCTGCACCTCCCGCAGCTCCATAAAGGGAAGGATGCCTTCGATACCCGGCGCCAGCAGCTCCTGATAAAAGCTGCAGAGATCCATGTCCGCCGTCAGACACTGCTGCCTTCCCTGCCGGATGGCGTCCTCCAGCTCGGTGCTGCGCAGGTCGCCCAGCAGCGGCTCAACTCGCAAAAGCTCGGCTGCCGTCTCCTTGGCTACCGCCAGACGGAGAGACACCGGATATTGGTTGCCGTGCAAAAACTCCTCCAGCACGGCGGCGATATCCTGACCGGCGGTCTCACAGCCCAGAACCAGCACCTGTGCGTGATTGCAGTACAGCGAGCGTCCTGTCATGGCGGCGATCCCGTTGATGCCGTCGGTGACCGTCCGGCCGCCGGATTGCAGTAAAATGCTCTGTCCCTCCTGCTCCGGGCCGCTGAGACGGATCACCTCAGTTTCCACCTGATAGTGTCCCGGCTCGCCGTCTATGCCGATGCCGGTGACTACCGTCAACTGGGAGGCATCCCGTCCGCAGCCGCACAGCAGTGCCGCAAGCAGCGCCAGCGCTGCCGCGCGCTTCATGTGCGCCCTCCGTTCCGTCGGGAAGCCCCGGCCAGAAACCGGCGGAACTTTCGCATCCGCCAGAAGGGTGCCCGTACAAGGCTGTCCTCCGCGCTGTCGGCAGCCTGCAGCGGCAGTGAAGACAGAAAGGGCACGCCAAAGGAGCATTGCTCCGACAGCAGAATGACCACCGCCAAAGCGCCCAGCAGCACGCCGTAAAAGCCGAAAAACACGCCCAGACACATGAGAAACAGGCGGCAGAACAGAACGGATGCCTTCAATCTGGGGGTGATCAGGCTGCAAATGCCGGAGACGGCCACGATGATGAGCACCGGCACCGACACCAGACGGGCGTCCACCGCCGCCTGACCAATCACCAGACCGCCTACCACCGAAAGCGCCTGTCCGATGCTGGAGGGAGTCCGTGCCCCGGCCTCCCGAAGAATATCAAAGGCCAGCAGCAGCAGCAGCGCCTCCAGCAAAATGGGAAAGGGAACCCCCTGCCGCGCTTTTGCGATGCTCAGGATCAGCGGCAGCGGCATAAAGGCCTGGTGGAAGGTCACCAGAGACAGATATACCGGCAAAACGCCCACCGCTGTTCCGAAGCCCAGGAACCGCAGGCCCCGATTGATGGCGGCGAAGGGCGCGTCCACATAATAGTCCTCGCCGGACTGGAACTGCTCCAGAAAGATATAGGGCACCGTCAGCGCCATGGGGCTGCCGTCCACAAACAGAGCGATGCGTCCCTCCAGCAGCCTGGCCGCCACCACATCCGGCCGTTCGCTGGAGCCTGCCGTACGAAACGGCGAATAACGCCAGTCCCGGATCAGCTCGGACAGGTAATTGGTGTCCAGCACGCCGTCGATGACCACCAGTGACAGCCGCCTGCGCAGCAGGGACAGGGCGCGGCGGTCTACGGCGTCCTCCAGATAGCACAGGCAGCAGTCGGTGCTGCTGGTCTCTCCCAGCGTAAAAAACTCCAACCGCAGCGCGGGGGTTCGCAGCCGTCTGCGCACCATTGCCAGATTGTGCAGCAGCGGCTCCACAAAGCCCTCCCGTGGGCCCTTCAGATAGGTTTCCCCGGCAGGCTCGCTGATCCCGCGCCGGTCGAAGCCCTTGGAGCCCAGTACCAGCGCCCGGGCGCTGCCCTCCACAAACAGGATGGTGTCGCCATACAGCATTGAGCGCAGCAGGGCGGACATCTGCTCCTCCGCATGGATTTCGTTGAGCTGCAGCACCTGCTGCCGCAAAAATACCACAGGGTCGGTGTCCGGGGGCGGCGTTTCCCGCAGCAGGGAAATCGGGCGGATGACGCTTTCGTTGATGCAGGCGGAATCCACCATGCCGTCCACAAAAAAGAGGCAGCAGCCAAGGCCGCTGACGGCCAGTGGCTGAACCATCCGCCGCTTGACGGTGGGGTCATGTCCGAACAGCTGCTCCAGACAGGCAATATTTTCTTCCAGAACGGGGGAAACGGCTTTGTCCACAGCGATCACCTCTCTCCCCTATTCTGCCCGGACACTTGGCAAATAAACCGCTACCGCCGCGCAGAATGCGCCTGCAGCTGCCGTAGCGTGCGGCTGCCGATCCAGCCGGTGGCAATGCCCAGCACCGCACCGGCCAGCACATCGGAGGGATAATGTACAAACAGATAGAGGCGGGAAAAGCCGATCAGCACGGCCAGTACCGACGCAGGCCGCCACAGGCGGCTTTTTTCAAAATACAGGGACGCAGCGGCGGCAAAGGAAGCGCCGGTATGCCCGGAGGGGAAGGAAAATTCGCCGGGCGGGGAGATCAGCAGCGTGACGGAAGGGTCGGTCATAAAGGGCCGCGGCCGTGCCGCCAGCGGTTTGAGCAGGCCATTGCAGAGCAGGGCCTCCAGTGCAAGGCTGAGCGCCATCGCCGCCCCCAGATGGCGTGTTTTGGGCCGCACCAGCAGCAGCGCCGCGCTGATGATCCACAGTGCGCCGCCGTTGCCCAGGACAGTGATCAGCGGCATCAGGGCGTCCAGCGGGCCGCAGCCCAGCTGCTCCTGCAACCCGTGCAGTATGGAAAGCTCGAAAGGCATGGTCATTCCTCCTGATACAGCGGCTGTGCAGCCGCCGGATGTTACCGTCCATAATAGCACATTTCTGCGCTTTTCGACAGTGCTTGAGCATATTTTTCCCAAAAGCGCCGGCAGATAGGATTTCATCCCATTCAACATCTTGCCATAAAAGCACAAATTCCGATAGATTT
>CAZYAD010000055.1:0-8028 GCA_964646225.1 uncultured Oscillospiraceae bacterium | reverse complement strand
ACGTCACTCAAAAATTATCGTCGTTTTCAATAATCCCTAAGTGAACGCTCCGAAAGGTGCGCTTTTTTGTTGGCCGACCACTTTCTGTTTGCATCCCGGCTGCTTGTGCGCTATAATGGTGCCAATGCTACGCGATAAAGGAGCTGTACTTATGTTGAAGCTGATTCGAAACATCCGTGTCTTCCGCGACGGCGCGTGGAAGCCCACCGAGATCCTCATCGCCGACAAACGCATCGCCGCCATGGACGACCGTCTGGACTGCACGCTGCCCGGGCTGGAGGTGCTGGACGGCCGCAATCTGCGGGCCATCCCCGGCTATATCGACCAGCATGTCCACATTACCGGCGGCGGCGGCGAGGGCGGCTTTTCCAATCAGGTGCCGCCGCTGCGGTTCAGCGCTCCGGTAAAGGCCGGCGTCACCACGCTGGTGGGCCTTTTGGGCACTGACGGCACCACCCGCTCGGTGGAGAGCCTGCTGGCCAAGTGCAAGGCCTTCCGGGAGCAGGGACTGACCTGCTTCTTCCTCACCGGCGCTTACGAGTATCCCTCCCCCACCATCACCGGCTCGGTGCGGCGGGACATCGTGCTGCTGGAGGAGTGCATCGGCGTGAAGATCGCCATCTGCGACCACCGCTCGGCCACCATCACCCGGGAGGAGCTCATCCGGCTGGCCTCTGACGCCCATCAGGCGGGCATTCTGTCGGGCAAGCCGGGCATTGTCCACCTGCATACCGGCTCCGGGCAGGATCAGCTGAATGTGATTTTTGACGCACTGGAGCACTCTGAGGTGCCGATCTCCACCTTCCGGCCCACCCATCTGGCAGGCAAGCTGGATCAGGCCATCCGGTTCGCCAACATGGGCGGGTTCATCGACATCACCTGCTCCTCGGAAAATGTACCCAAGCGCTGCGGCATCATTCACCGGGCGCTGCGGGAATGTCCTGCCGGGTCGGTGACCCTGAGCACCGACGGCAACGGCTCCATGCCGGTGTGGAACGAGAAAAAGGAGATGATCGGCATCGGCGCGGGCAAGATCACGGCGCTGCACCGCACGGTAAAGGGGCTGGTGGAGCACGAGGGTCTGCCGCTGGAGGAGGCCATTCTGCCGGTGACGGCCAACCCGGCCCGGGCGCTGGGGCTGGCGGACAAAAAGGGCGTGCTGGCCGTCGGGGCTGACGCCGACCTGCTGCTGCTGGACGAGCAGCTGAACATCGACACCACCATCGCTCTGGGCCGTGTGCTGATGCAGGGCGGAGAGATGCAGGTGTTCTGCAGCTTTGAGGACTGCTGAGAGGTGCCGGTCATGAACGAACACAAACACATGGAGCTGCCGGAGATCCCGGAGGAGGACAACACCTCCGAGCTGCTGGAGCTGGAAACGCTGGACGGCGGCACGCTGACGCTGGAGGTACTGTCGCAGCTGAGCTACGGCGGCCAGGACTATCTGGTGGCGGCGGAATATACGGAGGAGCCAGGTGAGAGCACGGCGCTGTATTTTTTCACCATGAATGACGAAAGCCTCGTCCCGGTGGAGGACGAGGCGCTGCTGGACACGCTGCTGGAAATCTTTACCCTGCTGTCGGAGGACGAGGAGGACTAAGCGCGGGTACTGAGGGGGCAGCCTGGACTTTTTCCGGAAGGGACAAGGAAGCAGGTGCACCGGCGGAGAAAAGGAAGTTCGGGGATGGGGATCACGAGAGATCAATAATCCGTGTGCTGCCCCAGGTACTGCCGGATCCAGGCAAAGGTCCAGCGCTCGCCCTTTTCCGCCAGCATGGCCAGCAGAAAGCCCAGAAAGGCGTCGGTCTCCGGGTGCATCAGGTGCCGGCCCTTGCCCCGCTGGTAATACTCCAGCGGCTTGCGGTCATGGTAGTCTGCCCCCTGATAGGTCTTGCAGGCGGCGATGCGGTCGCAGAACATCTCGATCACATACCGCAGGGGCATTTTCACCGGCTCCACCATATGGCTGACATTGTTGTAGTCCGTCCAGTATTCATAGTGATGCCGGTTGCGCCCTTTGTGATGCAGCCAGGACGTGGAATAGCCACGGACGATGCGTTCCCGGTCGTTGGGGCTGCGGTCGCCCTGATAAAAGCGGGCGGAATTGAAAAACTCCGCCGGGCTGTATTTGGACAGGTCATGCCCCAGTCCCTGCCAGCCGATCCCCGCCCGAAAGCACAGGCCGATGACGGTATGCCGGTGGCGGGTGATGGTGCGAAAGTGCTTCCAAAGCTGCATAAAAACGCCCTCCCTGTGGAGCCGCCTCCCCCTGCCGAAGCAGACCTTCCGGCGCGGCCCTTTCCTTTGGATATCCTGATTATAGTCCATCCCCTCCCCCGCCGTCAACTCATCCCTGCGCCGCCCGCAGACGAAAATCGGGAAAAACCGCAGGAAAGCCGTGCTTTTTCGGAAAAAAGCACAAAACCGCTGGGAAACCGGCGGTTTTGCCCCTGTGGGCCGATTGCATTTCCCGCCCGCCCGTGCTATAATGTAAAGAACTGTGAAAACAGAATCAAACACCTATTAGGGGGAATTCTTTTGTCAGATCCTGTTGGACGATGGCTGCTGCTGGAGCTTGTGTTTCTTGTGTTGGGCGTATTTTGCGCCCTGGCTTCCAATGCCATTCGGGAATGTAGTGAAAGTAAACTGATCCGCGCCTCGGAGGAGGGCGACAAAAAGGCCGCCAGAATGCTGCCCGTGGTTCAGGAGCCGGATGACTTCTGCGCCGCCATGCGGGTGGGCGCTGTGGCTTTTGGCTTTTTTGCGGTGATGAATCCGCTGACCAGCTGGCTCGTGCGGCAGGCCGAGGGCCTGATCTCCCGCAACGGCACGCTCCAGCAGCTGGCGGGGGGCATTTTGTGGATCCTGCTGCTGCTGCTGGCACTGGCGCTGATCGATCTTGCGCCGGAGCGCTATGCCCGGCACCGGGCAGACAGGGCCGCGCGGGCGGTGTTTGGGCCGGCCTGTGTGCTGGTGCGGCTGCTGTGGCCGGTGACTTGGCTGCTGGTACGCCTGGCGGAGGTGGCGGTGCGCCTGTTTGGCGTCAATCCCAAGGACCAGGTGGAGGAGGTCAGCGAGGACGAGATTCTTCTGATGGTGGGCGAAGGCGAGGAGAGCGGCGCCATCGGTCAGGAGGAAAAGGAGTTCATCGAGAATGTCTTTGAGTTTGATGATCTGCCTGTGGAGGATGTGATGGTGCACCGCACCGACATGGAGTTCCTCTGGCTGGACGATACCGAGGAGGAGATCGTGGCAACCATCCGGCAGAGCGGTCTTTCCCGCTTCCCCGTATGCGGGGAGGATGTGGACGATATCATCGGCATCCTGAATACCCGGCAATATCTGCTGAACGCCCGGGCCTCCCAGCCCAAGCCCCTGCGGGAGCTGCTGCGGCCGGTGTTTTTTGTCCCGGAATCGGTGAAGACCAATGTGCTTTTCCGGGACATGCAGCGGAAAAAGGAGCATATGGCCATCGTGGTGGACGAATACGGCGGCACCTCCGGGCTGGTGACCATGGAGGATCTGCTGGAGCTGCTGGTGGGCGAGATCTACGACGAGTTTGACCCGGAGGAGGAGCGGGAGATCTCTCCCGCCGGAAGCGGGTGGCGCATCGCCGGCTCCGCCGTGCTGGAGGATGTGGCCGAGGCACTGGAGCTGGATATTCCCGAGGAGGACGCCGAGGAATACGAGACACTGGGCGGGCTGCTGTTCGGCAAGCTGGCCGTCATCCCGGAGGATGGCACCCATCCCCGCATCCAGGCGCTGGGCATGGATATTCAGGCCGAGACCATCGCCGACCACCGGCTGGAGTGGGCCTTTGTGCGCCGACTGCCTCAGCCGGCGGCCAAGGACGACTGACAGACGCGAAGCGGCTTCCCGGCGGGGATACCTGCGGGGAAGCCCTTTTTCCCAAAATGCAGACAGGAGGACACCTTTTATGGCAAAAGCTGTCAATCTCAACATGACTCAGGGCCCGCTTCTGGGCAAAATCATCCGCTTTTCTGTGCCGCTGATGCTCTCCGGTATGCTGCAGCTGCTGTACAATGCCGCCGATGTCATCGTGGTGGGGCGGTTTTCCAGTTCGGCGGCGCTGGCAGCGGTGGGCTCCACCGGCGCACTGGTGAATCTGCTAATCAATCTGTTCATCGGCGTTTCGGTGGGCTGCAATGTGCTGGTGGCCCGGTACTATGGCGCAGGCGACCATGATGCCGTCTCTGAGACGGTGCATTGCGCCGTGGGCGCCAGCGTCATCATCGGCATTCTGGCCGGGATCGTGGGTCTGGTCTTTTCCACCCCCATGCTGGAGCTGATGGGCTCGCCGGAGGATGTGCTGCCGCTGGCCTCCCTCTATCTGCGGATCTATTTCTGCGGGATGCCCTTCAACATTGCCTATAACTTCGGCGCGGCCATCCTGCGGGCGGTGGGCGACACCAAGCGTCCGCTTTACATCCTGTCGCTGGCCGGGGCGGTAAATGTGGCGCTCAATCTGGTGCTGGTGATCGTGTTTGACATGAGCGTGGCCGGTGTGGCCATTGCCACCGTCCTCTCTCAGGTGATCTCCGCCGTGCTGGTGATCCGCTGCCTGATGCTGCGGGAGGACTGCTGCCATCTGAAGCTCAAGGATATCCGCATCTATAAGGACAAGCTTGTGGGTATGATCCGGGTGGGACTGCCCGCCGGGATCCAGGGCAGTCTGTTTTCCCTGTCCAATGTCATCATCCAGTCGTCGGTGAACTCCTTCGGCTCGGTGGTGGTGGCTGGCAACTCGGCTGCCGCCAATATCGAGGGCTTTGTCTACACCGCCATGAACGCCGTCTATCAGGCGTGCATCACCTTTGTCAGTCAGAATCTTGGCGCACAGAAGCCCCGGCGTATCCTGAAGGTCATGGGCATCTGCATTCTGGTGGTGTCCGTGGTGGGATTGGTGCTGGGCAATCTGGTGTATCTCTGCGGCCATCCGCTGCTTTCCATCTACTGCTCGGACAGCGAGGGTCTGCAGGAGCAGATGATCTCTGTGGGACTGACCCGGATGACCTATCTGGCGGCCCCCTATTTCCTCTGCGGTCTGATGGAGATCGGCTGCGGCGGGATGCGGGGTCTGGGCTGGTCCTGGCTTCCCACCACCATTTCGCTGCTGGGTGCCTGCGGCAGCCGCATCCTGTGGATCTTCACGGTGTTCCGGCAGGTGGGCACCCTGAACAGCCTGTATATTTCCTACCCCATCTCCTGGGCGCTGACCTTTGCCGCCCACATGCTATGCTTCTTCTTCGCCTTCCGCAGGATGCGGCGCACCCTGCCGGAGGACGCGGAGGAGGAGGCTGCGGCGGCGTAAAGCCCCGGCAGCCGCCGGATCATCATCGAAAAGGAGGCCACCATGCGTTACTTCGGCAGCGTTTACCGTCCGCCCTCTGAGGCCCACAGCCTCATCGTGCAGGTCACCTATGGGTGCAGCCACAACACCTGCGCCTTTTGCAGTATGTACAAGGAAAAGCGCTTTGCGCTCCGTCCCATGGAGGACATTCTGGAGGATTTCCGTCTGGCGCGGGCGGCCTACGCCTCGGTGGGGCGGATCTTTCTGGCCGACGGCGACGCCCTCATCCGTCCCGCCGCTGAGCTGGAGCGCATTCTGGATGAGATCGCCCGTCTGTTTCCCGAGCGGGAGCGGGTCACCTGCTACGCCTCTCCCGGCAGCATTCAAAAGCGCACACCGGAGGAGCTGGCCCGGCTGCGGCAGAAGGGCCTGACCATGGTGTACATGGGACTGGAATCGGGCTGCGACGCCGTTTTGCAGCGGATGCGCAAGGGCCACACGGCGGCGGACATCGTTGCCGCCGGGCAAAAGGTGCGGGCGGCCGGCATCGCTCTTTCGGTGACGGCCATCTCCGGGCTGGGCGGTGCGGAGCAATGGCAGGAGCACGCCCTGGGCACCGCCGCCGCTCTTTCGGCCATGAAGCCTGAATACATCGGGCTGCTGACCCTGATGGTGGAGCCCGGCACGCCGCTGTTTGACTGGGTGCGTGAGGGCAGCTTTGTCCTGCCGGACAGCCGCCTGATTCTGGAGGAAACCGCCCTGCTGGTGGCCCAGCTGGACTGCGAGGGGGCGGTGTTCCGCATGAATCACGCCTCCAACTACCTGACTTTGCGGGGCACCCTGAACCGGGACAAGCAGGAACTGCTGGGTCGGATCCATTCGGCCATGACCGGTCGCACCGGCCTGCGGCCTGAGCAGTTCCGTGCGCTGTAAGGAGGAGACCCATGCGTAAAAACGGCTTTTTCGCCATGCTGACCCGGATGCGGCACATCACCCGCTGGGGGCTCATGCGCAACAATATCCGGGAAAACCTCACCGAGCACAGCTTTGACACCGCCGTGACGGCCCACGCCCTGGCGGTGATCGGACGGGAGCGGTTCGGCAGGGACATTGACCCCGGACAGATCGCGGCGGTGGCGCTGTTCCACGACGCCGGAGAGATCATCACCGGCGACCTGCCCACCCCGGTGAAGTATCACAATCCGTCCATCCACGCGGCCTACCGCTCCATCGAGCGGGCCGCCTCAGACAGTCTGCTGCAAATGCTGCCGTCGGAGCTGCGGCCCAGCTACCGGGTGTTGTTTGATTTTGAGACCGACGATCCGGCCCTTTACCGCTATGTGAAGGCTGCTGACAAGATCAGCGCCTATATCAAGTGTGTGGAGGAGCTGCGGGGCGGCAACGATGAGTTCCGCCGCGCCGCCGTTCAGACCCGGGAGGCCATCACGGCCATGCAGATGCCCGAGGCGGATTATTACATGGAGCAGTTCGCGCCGGCTTTTTTCCTGAGTCTGGACGAGCTGCAGGAGGAGGAAGCGCAATGACGACCTTTGATTACATCCTGCTGGCAGTGGCGGCAGTGCTGCTGGTTTATCAGCTTCGGCTGCTGCTGCGGGCGCGGCGGGAGATCACCATCCCTGGAAAGGCTCCAAGCCGCGGTGCGGTGGTGGTGCTGGTGGTGGTGCTGCTGGCGCTGGCGCTGTTCCGCGCCGAAAATCTGACCCGCACCTGGCCGGTGTTTCTGCTGGTGGGGCTGGCCTGTCTGACCATCTTTGCCGGGGGCTGCGGCCTCAGCGACAGCGGGATGTTTGCCAGCGGGCGCTACATCGCCTTTGACCAGGCGGCCTATTACGAGATGGACGAGCGGGGCGGACGCCGGGTGCTGCGGCTTTCCCGTCTGACCCGTGAGACCCATATGATCGTCACCGACGAGCAGCTGCCCGCCGTGCTGGCGCTGCTGCAGGAGCATCAGGTCCCCCGGTACGAGGAGTATCGGAAGAAGATGGCCAAAAGCGCCGCCACCCGTGCTGAGGCACAGGCCCGGAAGAAGAAGAAAAAAAAATGAGCCTGGAAAGGGGCTGCCGATGAGGCAGCCCTGCTCTTTTTTGTCAACGGGGCTGCCATGGTAAGTGCGCCATCTGCGGCAGGTTTCCAAGCACAGCGGGCCAGAACCTCTCTTGTGTAAGGGGAGCCGGCCTGATGGGAACGAGTAAGCCAATGCGGGGCGAGGTAAGTGTAAAGCCCATCCAGCGCGGCCTTGTTGGAGCGGCTGAACTTCGCGTTTTCCACACTGTTGACCTTCGCCAGCCGGTCACTTTCGTTCCCCGCCTCATATTCCAGCATAGGCACTCCGGCCTGTTCCAGACCTTCCCGCAGCTGCGCACTGCTGTCGCTGGGGATAACCGCCGTAAGCACCTCGTCAAAGCCCACAGCCCGCTGGGGCTTGGCTTCAAACATATTTACAGGCATTTGCGAAATACTGTTTTTGTCCATGACCAGCGTGATATTTCCGAAGTTTGTGTGTGGAATGCTTGCCTTGGTCACAGCAATGGAAGGCATGGGGAAACCTCCCAAACGCAGATCACCCAGCAGCTTATCCTCCGTCAGGTTGTGCAGCGCTACCAGGTCGCCGCTTTCTTCAACCGGGGCATCCAGCTTAAACTTGCCCTTGCTCTTTGCCTGTGCCTTTTCGAGGGCGATTTGCATGGGGCTTTTCC
>CAZYAD010000054.1:0-8107 GCA_964646225.1 uncultured Oscillospiraceae bacterium | reverse complement strand
CCTTGAAAACCAATGGTTTTCGCCATTTTTTAATTTTACTGTTTTACGACCACCCGGCATTGGGAGAAGGGGTTCCTTTTCGTTGGTGTTTAGATGCCGGCCCAGACCAGCCAGATGAACAGATAGCCCGCGATTACCGCCGTCAGGGTAAAGGGGATGCCCACCTTGAGAAAATCGGAGGTCTTGACCTTGTGGCCCTCCTTTTGCAGGATGCCGATGGTGGCGATATTGGCCGAAGCGCCGATGGGGGTCAGGTTGCCACCCAGAGTCGCGCCGCTGAGCAGACCGAAATACAGCACGGTGGGATCGCAGCCCATCATGGCCGCAATGCCGGTGACCACCGGCAGCATGGTTGCCACATAGGGGATGTTGTCAATAAAGGCGCTCATCAGCACCGACCCCCAGACGATGAGGGAATACATGACGAACAGGTTGTCGCCGCCGATGCGGACAAACAGCTGGGCGATCTGGTCAATAACTCCAGCCTCCTCCAGAGAGCCGATGACCACAAACAGGCTGCCCAGCAGCAGCAGTGTCTTGTAGTCCACCTCCTTCAGCGCGGCCTTGACGATGCCCTGGCCCCGATATTTCACGGCGGCGCGGAGCAGACCGATGAGGAACAGGCTCATGCAGATGATACCGTTGATCAGCGCCGGGGTATTGGGGATAAAGGAGGCCACGATCAGCAGCACCACCGTTCCCGCCAGCAGCAGTGTGGGGAAATAATCCTCCACGGGGGTCAGGGTCTTGACCTCCACCGGCTGACGGTTTTTGCGGAACAGATAGGCGATCACCGGGATGGTACACAACGCGCCCAGCTCCACCGCCCAGAAGATGCTGGGGCGGCCGTCCATCCAGATGAACTCCAGGAAGTTCATATCGGCATAGCCGCCCAGCATGATAGAGGTGGTATCGCCCACCAGCGTGGCGGCACCCTGCAGGTTGGAGGACACCGAGATGCAGATCAGCATGGCTACAGGCGAGATATCCAGCTTCCGGCAGATGGCCAGTCCCACCGGCGCGATCATCAAAACGGTGGCCACATTGTCCATAAAGGCGGAGACGATGCCTGCGAACAGGGACATGGCCACCGCCACCCAGATCACATTGGGAGTCTTTTTCAGGACCATATCAGCCAGCCGGTTGGGCATTTTGGATTCAATGAACAGAAAGACCGTGCCCATGGTACCGGCCAGCATCAGCAGGACATTCCAGTCGATGGCGGCGAACACGCCCTTCAGGGGCATGATGCCCAGGGCCACATACAATACGGCGGAAATCAGCGCCACATAGGGCCGCTTTTCGGGCAAAGCGATCATCAGCACATAGGTGATGATAAACAGAACAAGCGCGATGGTTTGCATTTTTCTTCTCCTCCCGGTTTCAACAAAAAAAGACCTTTCCCGCCTCAGTCGGCGGCAAAAGTCTTGTTACTCTGGACGCAGTCCGGTGCAGCTGCACGGGATGACGAACTGTGTCACACGCGGATGCGTGCCAACTACTCCCTCATGCCGGAGTCAGTATAATGATTTTTCGCCCCGTTGTCAAGCTTTTTCTCTGACAGCGGGAGGAAGCCGGGGCCGGCAGCAAAACCGGCCCCGGCGGGAAAACTGCTATTGCAGATCTGCCGGGCCAAAGCCATCGGGCAGCAGCTGCTCCAGGGTGCAGACGGTATATGTCTCCGGCGAGGTGGCCAGCAGGATGCGGAAGCTCTCCGGACGGCAGAACTCCATCATCACCTGGCGGCAGACGCCGCAGGGGGCGGTGTGCACCAGTGCGCCGCCCTCCGGCCCGGCCACGATGGCGATGCGGCGGAAAGCTCGCTCCCCTTCGCTGACCGCCTTGAAAAAGGCGGTGCGCTCGGCACAGTTGCTGGGGGTATAGGCGGCGTTTTCAATATTGCAGCCCCGGTAAACGCGGCCGCTCTCCCCCTCCAGCGCTGCACCCACGCGAAAGTGGGAATAGGGAGTATAGGCGTTTTCCCGGGCGGCGATGGCCTCCCGGATCAGTTCCTGCTCGGTCATGACAGACACCTCTTTATCGGGATTTGACATAGGGCTTGCCGTTGGCGGCGGGAGCCCGGGATTTGCCCACGAACAGCACCAGCACCACCACGGTGATGACATAGGGGATCATGGAAATCAGCTGGGTGGGGATGGGAGAGGAGCCGCCCAGCACCACCCGCAGGCCGGTACACATACCGAACAGCAGGCAGGCCCACATGGCGCCCTGAGGCCGGAACTTTCCGAAGATGACGGCGGCGATGGCGATGAAGCCGTGGCCCACCACCGAGGTGGGGCGGAACTGGTTCATGGTGGCCATGGTGATGGAAGCGCCGCCCAGACCAGCCAGGAAGCCGGAGATGATGACGGCGGCATAGCGGATGCCGATCACATTGATGCCCAGGGTATCGCAGGCCTGAGGATGCTCACCGGCGGCACGGAGGCGCAGACCGAAGCGGGTCTTGTAAAAGACGAACCACACCACCAGCACACAGAAGAACACCAGATAGGTGCTCACCGGGTTGCGCAGCACATTTTTCAGGAAATTGTCAGCCACGGAGCCGCTGCTGAACATCCCGGAAAACAGGTTGGGCAGCTTGTTGTCGATCAGGTTGGGGGTATCGGAGGAATTGAACCACGCCTTGGACAGCAGCAGGGCGATGCCGGTGCCCAGGAAGTTGATGGCCGTGCCCACGATGGTCTGGTCAGCGTGGAGGGAGACACAGGCCCAGGCATGGAGGGCGGCCAGCAGGGCCCCCGCCAGACCGGCACACAGAAAGCCGATCCAGGGGCTGCCGGTAAAGTGGGCCATCGCCGCGCCAAAGAAGGCGCCGATGGTCATCATGCCCTCGATGCCGATGTTGACCACGCCGCTGTTTTCCGAAAAGCAGGAGCCCAGAGCGGCAAACAGCAGGGGCGGCGTATAGATCAGGGTCGCGTAAAGGATAATGCCCAGTTCATTGATGATGCTTTCCACTTATTTCGCCGCCTTTCTCTTTTTAACGATCCGGAAAATATGGGAGATGGCGATGAAGAACACCACCGTACCGGTGATGATCTTGACGACCTCCGAGGGAGCGCCGATGAGGTTAAGCTTGCCGCCGGCGTATTTCAGTGCGCCGTAGAAGATGCCGGCCACCACCACGCCCAGCGGGTTGGAGGAGCCGATGAGGGCCACCACGATGCCATCGAAGCCATAGCCCTCCTGTCCGGCAAAGACACTGATGCGCTGGCCCATGCCCAGCAGCTGCACCGCGCCGCCCATTCCGGCCAGTGCGCCGGAAATGCACAGTGCGGTGAGCATGGCGCGGTTGACCCGGATGCCGCCGTACTCCGCCGCATGACGGTTAAAGCCCACGGCCTTGAGCTCATAGCCCAGGGTGGTCTTTTCAATGACCAGATAGATGAGAATGGCAAAGATGCCCGCCAGCAGAATGCCCCAGTTGGCGGTATTGGCCAGGCCCAGCGCATCCCGCAGGCCCTGGGGCAGCAGGATCCGGGCGGCCTCGGAGACATTTTTGGTGGCCTCCGCCGAGCCCTCGCTGTGGATGGCGGGGATGGAGACGATATAATTGGACAGATAGAAGGCAATCCAGTTGAACATAATCATGGACAGCACCTCATTGATGCCCCAGCGGGTCTTGAGAAAGCCCACGATCAGGCCCCAGAGCGCACCGGCGGCAGCCGCCGCCAGAAAGCACAGAGGGACGAGGACAACAGAGGGTGCGGGCACCAGAATGCCCACTACGCAGGCAGCCATGGAGCCCACCACGAACTGGCCCTCCGCGCCGATATTGAACACGCCGGTGCGGAAGGAAAAGGCCACCGACAGGCCGGTGAAGATCAGCGGCGTGCCGTAGACCACACAGTAGGAGATGGATTTCGCCGAGCTGAAGGCGCTTTCCAGCAGCTTGGCATAGGCCGTCAGGGGGCTGATGCCGATACACCACAGGAAGATGCCACCCACCAGAAAGGCAAAGACCACGGCGCACAGGGTCAGCGCCAGATTGCTTTGCAGCAGTTCGGAGAGAGAACGCTTATGCTTCATGTTTGCCACCTCCCGCCATCATCAGGCCCAGTTCTTTTTCGTCGGCGCAGTCGCCGGAAACGCTGCCCACGATTCTGCCGTCGAAGATCACATCGATCCGGTCGGACAGGCTCATGACCTCGTCCAGCTCGAAGGACACCAGCAGCACGGCCTTGCCCTTGTTCCGCTGATCCACGATATATTTGTGGACATATTCAATGGCGCCCACATCCAGACCGCGGGTGGGGTTGACAGCGATGAGCAGATCCTTGTCGTTTTCCACCTCACGGGCGATGATGACCTTCTGCTGGTTGCCGCCCGACAGGGTTCCTGCGGGCTTGGTCACCGCATCCCGGGGACGGATATCGAATTTTTCGGTGCATTCCTCGGCAAAGGCCCGGATGGCATCCTTTTTCAAAAAGCCGTTGTGAGAAAACCGGGGCTCCCGGTAATTTTGCAGAATGAGGTTTTCCGCCACAGTAAAGTCCAGCACCAGACCGTGCTTCTGCCGGTCGGCGGGGATGCTGGAAACGCCCCGGTCGAACAGCTTGCGGGGAGAGGCGTTGATCAGGCTTTCGCCCCGGACGGAGACCGCGCCGGAGGTAGCCTTGCGCAGGCCGGTGAGGATCTCCACCAGCTCGGTCTGGCCGTTGCCGTCGATACCGGCGATGCCCAGGATCTCCCCCTCCCGGACGCTGAGGCTCAGGCCCTTGAGGATCTCCACCCTGCGGTAATCCACGCCGTGGAGGTCGCGGACCTCCAGCACCACATCGCCGAAGGGGTGCGCCTCCTTCTCCACCTGGAAGGTGACATTGCGGCCCACCATTTTGGCGGCCAGCTCGCTTTCGGAGGTGTCCTCCACCCGGACGACATCGATCAGCTTGCCCAGACGGATGATGGTGCAGAAGTCGGCCGAGGCGCGAATCTCCTTGAGCTTGTGGGTGATGAGGATGATGGACTTGCCGTCGGCGGTGAGTTTGTGCATGATCTCGATGAGGGCCTGAATCTCCTGCGGGGTCAGCGAGGCGGTAGGCTCATCCAGGATGAGGATGTCCGCGCCGCGGTACAGCGCCTTGAGAATCTCCACCCGCTGCTGCATCCCCACCGAAATGTCCTCCACCCGGGCGTCGGGATCGATGGCCAGGCCGTAGCGCTCGGAGATCTCCACCACATTTTTGCGTGCAGTGGCCATATCCAGCTTCACGCCCCGGATGGGCTCCATGCCCAGCACGATGTTTTCGGTGACGGTAAAGGGCTGTACCAGCATGAAATGCTGATGCACCATGCCGATGCCCACCTCGATGGCCTTTTTGGGGCTGTCGATGTCCACCGGCTGGCCGTTGATGCGGATCTCACCGGCGGTGGGCCGGTAGAGACCATAGAGGATGTTCATCAGTGTGCTCTTGCCGGCACCGTTTTCCCCCAGAATGGCGTGGATCTCGCCCTTGTGGACGGTGAGATCGATGCCGTCATTGGCGGTAAAATCGCCGAATTTCTTCACGATGCCGCGCATTTCCACCACCGGTGTGGAAAGGTCAGCGTTATGATAGTTCGCCAAAAAGCTCCCTCCCTTTTGGTTTTCCTTCTCTATATTCGTTTTTCAAAAAACGCAGTCTTAAGTGATCGCCACATCCCGGACGCCGCAGTCCCGTGCGAGGCGGGCCAGCGACTCCAGCCGGGCGTCCTCCGGCACAGTCAGCTGAGAGCGGTAAGGCTCCCGCACGCCGAAGGGGCGGTAACGGATGATCTTATAGCGGGCAGTTGTCCCGGCGGCGGCCAGCGCCGTCTGCCGGACGGTCTCCTCCGGGTCATCCGGCCCGGCTCCGGTCACCACGGTGCGCACCTCGGTGAGCTTGCCGCCGGAGGCCAGAAAGGCCAGATTTTTCTTTACCATGGTATTGTCCGCGCCGCACAGCGCCCGGTGTGTCTCCGGGCGCCAGGCCTTGACATCCAGCATCACGCCGTCCGTGACGGCCATCAGGGCCGGGTCGGCAGACAGGTCATAGCTGCCGTTGGTATCCAGCAGAGTGTGCAGGCCCTCGGCCTTTGCCAGCGCCAGCAGCTCCCGCAGAAAGCCGGGCCAGCGGGTACATTCCCCGCCCGACACCGTGATGCCGCGGATGAAGGGCAGATTGCGCCGCACCTCCTCCATCACCTGCTGCGGGGTCATGGCGCGGGTACGGGGCGAGCTGCTGCCGGGGCAGGCTTTCAGACAGGCGTCACAGCGGCAGCACTTCTCCCCGTCCCACAGCACCTGCTCTCCCTCCTGTCGCAGAGCGCCGGTGGGGCAGACCGAAAGGCAGACACCGCAGTGGGTACAGAGAGACATGGTTTCCGGATTATGGCAGTACAGGCAGCGGAAATTGCAGCCCTGCAAAAAAACGGCAGTGCGGTTGCCGGGGCCGTCCACCGAGCTGAAGGGGATGATCCGGTTGACCAGCGCCTCCATATCAGCGGATGCGGCGGCTGAGGATGCGGCCGTTTTTGGCAGCGCCCAGCCCCAATCCGGTGGTGTTCTGCCGCACATTGAGGCCGCTGTCCAGCGTTTCCATCTCCGAGCGCTTCACCAGATAGCCGGTGACCCGGATGACATCGCTGTCACTGCCGTAGAAGGACAGATAACGGATGTCGGAGGCAAAGGCACCCCGCAGAATATCCAGCAGGAAGGCGGGGTTCTGATGTACCGTCAGATCCACCGGGAAAATATCGCCAGTGCCCGAGGGGAAATATTTATGGAACAGAGACATATGCTTCAGATGATCCACCAGTTCTTCCGGCTCCTGCCCGATGGGGATGCGGGTGCCGGGGGTGACCCCGTGATCCTGCGCCAGTCCCACCTGGGCGTGCAGCAGGAAGTGTCCGCCGGTGGCCTCGCAATAGGGGGCCTGATGGGCATTGTTGAAGGCAGCCAGCTGCTCCATGATGGCCACGCCCAGTGCATCGGCCTCGGCATCATGCCCGTAACGGAAGGGCTTGCCCTCCTTTTCCATCAGCACATTGACGGCCTCTGCCAGGCCCACCATGCCGAACATGGCGGTGAAGCTTTCCCGCCGGATGAAGCCCTCCCGCACCAGGAAGCTGCTCTCGAAGAAGCCGCTTTTCTCCACGATAAAGCGGATGCGCTCGTCCATATACCGGGCCATGACCTCCATCACCCAGGGGAAGACCCGCTGTTGGAAGTCGGCGATGCCGTCCGCCCGGCGGGCGATGTTGCCCAAAATCAGGCGTGACAGGGTGTAGCTGCCGCCACCCTCCAGCAGGCCGTTGTAGCAGCTGGCGATGACATAGCTGTCCCCCAGCTCGCTGCGGAACATGGTATCGTTGGCAAAGCTGGGCTTTGCGGAGCGCATGGCGCAGCGGATACCCTCCAGCAGAAAGCTGTCGGGCGTTTCGGGGCTGACCCGCATGGTCAGGTTGGGGACGGCATCCTCCAGTTCGGCCTCCACCTGCATCAGCAGGCGGCCGGCGCGGGTATCCCGGGGGCCGATATCGGCGTGGCAGAAGGAATCCAGGATGGTGCGATCCACATTTTTCAGGAACAGGCGCAGGGCCTTTTTGACGGTGTCGTCGTCCAGCCCCTCCAGATAGGGCTCCAGCAACTGATCCAGATTGCCGGCGAACACCGGGAAGTTGGTGATGCTGGGCACATTATGATAAAAGATCAGCAGGTTGTTCAGGGCGTCGAACAGATCCTCCGCCGGGCCAAGCTGCAAAAACGCACTGCCCTCACGAAGGAATTTGGCGTAATCGGGCACAATGTAGCGGGGACGATAGGGGGCATCGCCCTCGAACAGATTGCAGATGCAGCGCTCCCCGTCCGGGCAGCGCATCAGCTCCTCCAGTCCCTCCGGCTCGTCCAGCACGGTGAGCAGGTTTTCCGCCCGGCGGGCCAGCTCGGTGACCCGCTGCTCATGGGTCAGGGTGCGGTCGGTGAGGACGGAATAAATATCCTCCCGCGCGGCCTGCACCTGCTCTGCGGTCATTTCACGCATGGTCGCTTCCTCCCAAAAGTCGTTATTGGGGTTATTATATCACATTTTGGCGGAAATTCCACTATCTGACGAAAAAATAAAAGACC
>CAZYAD010000053.1:0-8233 GCA_964646225.1 uncultured Oscillospiraceae bacterium | reverse complement strand
AGGGGAGCGGCATGAAAAGTTACCGGAAGCCTTGACCCGGGTGGGCATTTTGCATTATAATGATGATGTATGTAAGCTGACAGGGAGGCTCCTTGTATGAAAATATTCCATGTCGCCGGCGGTGGTGACCGCGGCGGCGCCAAAACCCATATTCTGGCCCTGTGCTCCCGGCTGAAGCAGCGCTATGACCTGACGCTGGTCAGCCTGCGCAGCGGCGACTTCCCCGATTCCGCCCGACAGGCAGGCATTTGCACGAAGACCTTTTTCTCCTGGTTCGTGCCCTATGATTACTTTCGCCTGATCCGGCTGGTCCGGCGTGAAAAGCCCGATCTGGTGCATTGTCACGGTGCAAAGGCCAACATTGCCGGACTGCTGGTGAAGCTGTTCTGCGGCGTCACCGTCATCACCACGGTACACAGTGACTATCAGCTGGACTATATGAACAGCGCCCCCAAGCGCTTTACCATTGGCGCGATGAATGCCCGCGCTCTGCGGCATATTGATTACTATGTGACGGTCTCGGAGCTGTTCCGCTCCATGCTGATCCAGCGCGGCTTTGATCCCCACAAGTGCATGAGCATTTATAACGGCCTGGATTTTGCCGAAAAAGCTACGCCCTTTGACCGCAGCGACTGGCTTCGCCGGTCGGGTATCGACTATCAGGAGGGGGATGTGGTGCTGGGTATTCTGGCCCGTCTGACACCGGTGAAGGATATCCCCACCCTGCTCCGTGCCTTTGCTCTGGCGCGAAAGGACAACCCCCGGCTGAAGCTGCTCATCGGCGGTGACGGTGAAGACACCGAAAAGCTCCGTGCTCTGGCCGAAAGCCTGAAGCTGGGAAAAAGCGTCAGCTTTATGGGCTGGGTCACCGATGTGCCCCACTTTTTCGCCGCCTGTGATATCGATGTGCTGTGCTCCATCTCCGAGTCCTTCCCCTATTCGGTGCTGGAAGGCATCCGGGAGAACTGCGCTGTCATCACCTCCGATGTGGGCGGCATGAGCCGGCTGATCGATTCGGGAGAAAACGGATATATCTTCCAGCCAAAGGATGTGGAGAGCTTTGCCCGATACATTCTGGAGCTCAGTCTGGACAGCGACAAGCGACAGCGTTTTGCCGCCGCGCTGTACGAGAAGGCTTCGGCGCTGTACTCGCTGGACAGCATGGCTGATACCCAGAGCCGCATTTACGAAAGCATCCTGCGGCTGGAGTCTGTGCCAAAGCGGCGTGAGGTGCTGATCTGCGGTGCCTACGGCAAAGGCAACTCGGGCGATGAGGCCATTCTGCGGGCTATCATCACCTCCATGCGCACCATTGACCCACTGATCCCTCTGACCGTTATGACACGGAAGCCGGAGGAGACCCGCCTGCTGTATGATGTCCGTGCCATCTATACCTTTGATGTGCCCCGCTTTCTGCGGGCTGCCGGACACACCAAGCTGTTCATCAACGGCGGCGGCAGCCTGATCCAGGACAGCACCTCCAGCCGGTCGCTGTATTATTACCTGTTTACCATCTGGGCAGCCCGTCTGCGGGGTGCCCGGGTTCTGATGTACGGCTGCGGCATCGGACATGTGGAAAAGCCTTTTAACCGCCGGGTGGCCCGCTGGATCCTCAACCAGCCGGGGCATGTCATCACCCTGCGTGACGCTGTCTCCCGCCGGGAACTGCTGGACATGGGCATCACGCGGCCAGATGTGCGGGATTCCGCCGACCCGGCGCTGAGTCTGGAGCCGGCCGCCGACCAGCTGGCGGCGGATTATCTCAGGCAGCACGGATTGTCGCCCGACGGGCGGTACATCTGCTTCTCCCTGCGGCCGTGGAAGGAGTTTGACAACTACGCCCCCTTTGCCGAGGCTGCGGACTATGCCCGGGAGAAATACGGCTTGGAAGCGGTGTTCATGCCCATTGAGGATCCCACCGATCTGGAGCCCTCCCGAAAGGCGGCGGCTATGATGCACGGCGAGAGCCACCTGCTGCCTGCGCCGCAGCAGGTGGAGCTGACCATGGCAGTGCTGCGGCGGATGAAGCTGATGTGCGCCATGCGGCTGCACGCACTGGTCTTTTCCGCAGCGGCCAACACACCGTTTATCGCGGTGTCCTATGACATCAAGGTGAGCAGCTTTATGGATTATGTCCATAACCCGTCCTGCTGTGGTCTGGAGGGACTCACCGGGCAATTCCTGCGGGAGCAGATCGACCGGGTGATGGCCGATCCGGCCGCCTATCGGGATAATGCCGCCCGGCTGCGGACCATGGAAAGCCAGAACAATCTGGCCGCCAGGGAGATGCTGGGGCTTCTGTAAGCAATCGGAACTTTTATCTCAGGAGGATGACATTCATGAACAAGGATCTGACCTGCGGGTCACCGGAACGGGTGCTCTGGCAGTTTTGTCTGCCGCTGTTTGGAAGCGTGGTATTTCAGCAGCTGTACAATGTGGCAGACAGCTTTGTGGCTGGGCGGTTTATTGGCGACAATGCGCTGGCCGCCGTTGGCAACAGCTACGAGATCACCCTGATTTTTATTGCCTTCGCCTTTGGCTGCAATATGGGCTGCTCGGTGATCGCGGCGCTGTTTTTCGGTGCGAAGCAATATGCGGACATGAAGACCGCCGTTTATACCTCTCTCATCGCCAGCGGCGTAGTGTGCGGCGTTCTGATGGCGGTGGGACTGCTTTCCGGCGATGCGCTGCTGCAGCTCATCAAAACGCCGGAGGAGGTCTTTGCCGACTCCAAGCTGTATCTGGACATTTATGTGCTTGGACTGCCCTTTGTGTTTTTTTATAATGTAGCCACCGGAATTTTCTCCGCCCTGGGAGACTCCCGAACGCCCTTTCTCTTTCTGGCCTGCTCCTCCCTGTCCAACATCGGGATGGACATTCTCTTTGTCACGGTCTTTGACATGGGCGTGGCGGGCGTGGCTTGGGCCACCTTTCTGTGTCAGGGCGTCAGCTGTGTACTGGCCATGGTGGTGGTGTTTCGGCGGTTCAATCGCATCTCCGTTGAGGGAAAGGTACACCTCTTTTCCTGGGCGCATCTGCGGCGGTTCGCCGTGGTGGCCGTCCCCAGTACCCTGCAGCAGAGTTTCATCTCGGTGGGCAACATCGTGATCCAGGGCGTGATCAACGGCTTTGGTCCTGCGGTGATGGCGGGATATTCGGCGGCAGTCAAGCTGAACAATCTGGTCATTACCTCCTTTACCACTCTGGCCAACGGTCTTTCCAACTTTACCGCGCAGAATCTGGGTGCAGGTAAGTTTGACCGGATCCGGGCGGGCTTCCGCGCCGGGCTGAAGATGGTCTGGATGCTGTGCGTGCCGCTGTGCCTGCTGTATTTTCTGGGCTGCGGGCCGCTGCTGCGGATCTTTCTGGAGAGCGCAGAGGGGCAGGCTATGGAGACCGGTATGTTCTATCTCCGGCTGCTGGCACCCTTCTACTTTGTAGTATCGGCCAAGCTCATCGCCGATGGTGTGCTGCGCGGCGCAGGGCTGATGAACCGGTTTATGATCGCCACCTTTACCGACCTGACGCTGCGTGTGTTGCTGGCCGTAGTGCTTTCCCGCACGGCGTTGGGATCTACCGGTATCTGGCTGGCCTGGCCAATCGGCTGGACGCTGGGCACAGTGCTGTCGCTGCTCTTTTACCGCACGATCAGGTGGTCTTCCCTGACCCGGACGGCCCCTACCACCGAAGCCTGAGAAACACAAAAGCCCGCACGGACGAGAAATCGTCCGTGCGGGCTTTTTGGTACTTCTTACAGGAAGAAGGTGTGGCCGCCGATGACGGCATACACCGCGCGGTTGCGGCCGGCCCAGCAGCGCTTTGCAACGGCATTGCTGGAAAAATAAAGGCAATCGGGAGCGGTCTCATAGCCCTCCAGTGCCAGCTTGGCGGCCAGCCAGCATTCCTCGCTGGGCGCCTTGTAGATGGCAGTGGAACTCCGGGTGACAAACTGCACGCCGGACCGGGTGTCAAAGATGACCTCCTCTGCCGTGTTGGGAAACGCGGCGCTGCGCATCCGATTGATGATCACATTGGCCACAGCGACCTTGCCCTCCAGCGGCTGGTTTCCCGCCTCGTGACGGACGATCCGGGCGATCCACAGCAGATCCTCCGCATTGTAATAGGTCTCGCCGGATTCCAGCAGACCGTAACCCGAAAGAGAGACCGTCCGGGTGTCGGCGTTCCAGGCGACCTGCGCGTTAAAGATCCGCGCAGCATCCCGCAGAGGGATCATTGCCGCGCCATCCGCCAGGACACAGGCGGCAGTCATATACCAGCAGCGGCCGTTGAACCGGGCTAGTCGGCTGCCGGAGACCAGAGAGCCCTCCAGTTCCCCGTCCCGGATGATGCGGATGCAGCCCGCAGTACTGTCCCATGTGACAGTGCAGCCCATGATGCCAAAGAACTCCCGCACGGGAACATAGCTGTTTCCGTCGATCAGCCGGGCGTATTGCTCCAGCACCAGTTCCTGACCGTTGAACACCACGCGGACGCCATCCTCCGGCAGCGGCTGGGCTTCGGTCGCCGGGTCTGCCTCAGCGGCATTGTCCTCAGCCAGAACCAGGATCCCGGCGGCCTCGTTCGCCGCAAAGTCCGCATCCCCGCTGTCCAGGATCACCTGCGCCACCATGTCGGCCAAAGGCTCCTCCGTCTGTGTCCCAGCGGCCAGTGCCGCCGATGGCAGCACCGTCATGACGGCGCTCAGTGTCACGGCCAGAAAGCGGTGATATCGTCGTATCAAACAATTCACTCCTTTAGTTGTAACGATTTTGTCTTCGTTGTTACCGTTTTGTAACAAGAGCTATCATACCACAAATTTCGGAAATGTCAAGGAAAATCCATTTCCGCAGCCTGCAAATGAAGTGAATTTTGTTGATTTTGCACAAGGAATTTGGTGTCTTTTTTCTCTCGAAAAAAATGTGCGGCGCTGCCCCACCTGGCCCGATTTTCTGTCGCGCTCACAGCAGCCGCCCCCTCTCCATACGCAAAGTGCGGGAGGCTGCAGCGGCCAGCGCAGGATCATGGGTAATCATCACCAGCGTCTGTCCTGCCTGATGCAGCCCGGTGAGAATCTCCAGGATCTCCCGCGCCGTGGGGCCGTCCAGATTACCGGTGGGCTCATCTGCCAGAATCACCGGCGGCGCGGCCGCCAGCACCCGGGCAATGGCTACCCGCTGCTGCTGTCCGCCGGAAAGCTCGGCGGGCCGATGCCCTGCCCGTTCGGCCAGTCCAACCCGTTCCAGCGCCGACAGGGCAGCCTGCTGTCTGGCCCTTCTGCTCTCGCCTCGCAGCAGCAGCGGCAGAGCCACATTTTCCGCTGCGGACATGGTTGGGATCAGATGAAAGCTTTGAAAAATAAAGCCGATCTTCCGGTTGCGGATCCGGTCGGCCATAGGGCCGGAAAGCGCAGAGACCGGCTGCCCTTCCAGCAGATAACGGCCGGAGGTAGGGCGATCCAGACAGCCCAAAATGTTCATCAGGGTGGTTTTCCCGCTGCCTGAGGGGCCGGTAACGGCCAGGAATTCTCCTCTTTGTACCCGCAGCTCCACCCTGTCCAGCACATTGAGGACGCTGCCGTTTTTGCAGTAGCTTTTTGTCACGCCTTCCAGCCGGAGCATTCCATCCCCTCCCCTGTTTCCGGGGATAGTATGGCCGGATGGCGGGAAGATTATTCCTCCGCCTGAGCGCCGGGCTCCAGCAGCTCCGGACGGCGCACATCGGTCATGGGCGTGTCAGCCAGCATCCGGCGGGCCACCAGACGATAGATGGGCAGGCCCTGCATGGAGAAGTTGCGTTCGTACTCGGTCATCACATTGGGCGTATCGGTAGCGTGAAGGTCAAAGGTCACCTCGAACAGACCATAGCCCGACTGACTGAAATAGCAGATAGAGTCCTCGAACAGGCGGCGGTTGTCGGTCTTGAAGCACAGCTCGCCCCGCTCCTTCAGAAAGCGGCGATAAACCGAAAGGAAGGCCGGATGGGTCAGTCGGCGCTTGTGCTGTCCCTTGGGCGGCCAGGGATCGGAAAAGTTCAGATAGATCCGGTCAGCCTCCTCCGGGGCAAAGACCAGATCCAGCCGGGCTGCGTCATAGGATAGAAACAGCAGATTTTCCAGCGGCTCCTGCTGTGCCTTTTCCATGGCCATCAGCAGCGCGTTTTCCTCCCGCTCCACCGCCACAAAGAGCTGCTCCGGATTTTGCCGCGCCATCTGGATGACAAAGCCACCCTTTCCGCAGCCGATCTCCACATTGAGCACCGCGTCCTCCGCAGCGTGAAAGCGCTGACGCCAGCGGCCCTTCCAGCTTTCGGGCGACAGCTCCCGGACGCCCTCGCAGGCGGCCATCCGGCCGGTAAGATTTTTCTTTTTGCGCATTCGCATGGGTCATTCCCCCTGATATTTTTTGATCTTCTGTATTATACTGTATTTGGCAATCCTTTCGCAAGTGCTTGACGACAGTTTCCCGGAGAATGTATAATAAAGCCGTTATAATATCCGAAAATGGTATTGAGAAAAGAGGCATTATGAAAAGCAAGCTGCATTCGATTTTGAAATATCCCGGGATCCTGCTGGCCAGTCTGCTGT
Organism: uncultured Oscillospiraceae bacterium; assembly: GCA_964646225.1. Taxonomy (GTDB): domain Bacteria; phylum Bacillota; class Clostridia; order Oscillospirales; family Butyricicoccaceae; genus UBA4644. The sequence continues at coordinate 1,650 of CAZYAD010000053.1, read as the reverse complement.
ACGCAGCGGCCATCGCGCTGTTTCTGGATCCCAACCAGCTGGCCCCCGGCGGAGTCAGCGGTATTGCCATCATTGTCAATCATCTGACCCGGTTGCCCACCGGTACGCTGATTTTGATGATGAATGTGCCCCTGCTGGCGCTGGGTATGTGGAAGCTGGGCTGGCGGTTCGTGCTGGAGACTCTGATCGCTGTAGTGGCTTCCTCCCTGTTCACCAATCTGCTTTCGCCGTTGGGACCGCTGACCCGGGATCCCCTGCTTGCGGCCTGTGCCGGCGGCGCACTGCTGGCGGTAGGCATGGGGCTTTTGTTCAAGCTGGGCGCCACCTCCGGCGGCACCGACATTCTCATCCGGGTCATCAAGCTGAAATATAAGCATCTTAAGACCGGCAGCCTGTTTCTGCTCACCGACTGCTGCGTCATTGCCGCATCGGCGCTGGTGTTCCGCAATGTGGATCTGGCCCTGTACGCCGCCATCGCCACGGTGGTGTCCTCCTTCTGTCTGGATCTGGTGCTGTACGGGCGGGACGAGGCCAAGCTGGTCTATCTCATCACTGACCATGACAAGGCGGTCTCCCGGCGGCTGCTGCAGGAGCTGGAGATCGGCGTCACCTATTTGCAGGGGCAGGGAGCCTATACCCGGGATGACAAGCGGGTGATTCTGTGCGCCATGCAAAAGCGGCTGCTGCCCCGGGTGCAGGAGATCGCCATGGAGGAGGATCCCTATGCCTTTTTGATCGTCACCTCCGCCAGTGAGATCTTTGGCGAGGGCTTCAAGGACATCTCTGCCCCCAGGCTGTAAGCGAAGAACAATTTGCCGCAGAAAAGGCCGCAGGAATGGCCTGCTGAACACAATTCTATAACCGCGAACGAATCCGGCATAAAGCACAAAGCGGCGCAGCAATCGCTGCGCCGCTTCGCTGGTCTCTGCACTCAGCCTTTCGGCTGCTCGAAGGATTTGTCTGCGGTTCCGCCTTGGATTTACCGCCAGTGGGCTGTGCCTCTCCGGTCAGGATCTTCGTTGATCGGCTCCTCGAACAGCCAGTCGTCCAGCTCCATGCCAAAGACCCGATTCATCCGCTCCCGATCCGGCACCCAGGGTGCGCTGACATAGCCCTTGGAATCGATGATGGTGAAATAGGTCTGTCTGGGCTTTTTCTGGATCGGCTTGGGCGGATACAGCGTTTCAATGACTTCCGGCAGGTAAAACAGCCCTTCGGGCATATAAATCAGCCGTACCGGAGAGGCCGGCACCAAATGGATATAGTGCTGCGAAAGAAAAACCGGACAGTAAAAGACCAGAAGCGGCTGTTTTTTCAGCGGCATCCAGCGCAGACCGCGGATGACCGCCAGACCGTCCCCCTGCTCAAACCGCCAGTCCAGCATAATGAAGTCCGGCTTCCACACCACAGACTTCTGCATCAGCTCATCCAGGTCTTCGGCCATCTCGATCTCGCATTTCGGCCCCATCCAACTGTTCAGCAGCTCGGCAAAGGCCGACCGGCGCAGTTCCCGATCCAACGCAAGAAGAAACTTCATTTCTGTACATACTCCTTTCCCATACAAATTTACAGTGTTCACTCTGTCATTTCAGTATAGGCGACACTGCCGCAAAAGGCAAGCCCGGATTTGCTGTTTTGACGCTGTTTCGC
>CAZYAD010000052.1:0-8688 GCA_964646225.1 uncultured Oscillospiraceae bacterium | reverse complement strand
TCGGATGCGCCCCGGTTTTGCAACCCCCGTCCCGCCCTTCCCGCAGACGAAAGGGCCCGGCAGATGCCGGGCCCACAGCTTGTCAAAAAAGCCAAAGCTGACGATCAGTCAGCTTTGTTTCCCAATTTGTTTTTGGCCGTGATCTGTGTGATCATGGACAAAAACACCCCGCCCCGCCGGATTTTCCGCAGAAAATCCGGCGAAAGCCGGCCCGCAGGCCGGAGCCAAATCTGTCAAAGAACCCAGCAAAGCGGTTCTTTGACAGTCTCAGGGCCCGGCAGATGCCGGGCCCACAGCCTGTGCAAAAGGAAAAGCAGTTCTCCGCTTGCCTTACTTGCGGATCAGATTGCAGTAAATGGCCGGGTGGCTGTCCGGGATGGGCATGGCCCCCACGGTCTTTTCATAAAAGGCCGCCGCCTCGTCCGCCCAGCCAATGATGGCATAGGCATAGCCCAGCTCCCACATGGAATGCAGACAGGACAGCAGCAGTCCGGTGCCCACGCCGCCCTCCCGGCGTTCGGGCGCCACGCCGATGGGGCCGAAATAATCCCGGCCCGTGGCCTCGTAGCAGGCAAAGCCGATGACCTCCCCATCCTTCACCGCGATATAGCAGGTGGAGGGGACGGTGGACAGCGCCGCCTCGCATTCGTACATCCAGCCATCGCCAAAATGCTCCCGCACAAAGGCCAGCACCCTGCCCTTATCCGGCGCGATGACCCGCTTGATCGAAACGCCCTGCGTGCGCAGCCGCTCCAGAACGGGCTCCTGGGAGGGCAGGCTCCACAGCCTGACCAGCAGATCCTGCGGCGGCATCAGAACAGCCTCCGCTTGGCCGCAAGACCGGTGGGCGTGGTTGCCAATCCGCCCTCTGCCGTCTCCCGGATACAGGAGGGCATCACCGTCCCGATCTGGTACATGGCGTCAATGACCTCGTCCAGCGGGACAAAGCTGCGAATGCCCGCCAGCGCCATATCGGCAGCCGCAATGGCCATGACGGCGTACACCCCGTTGCGCTTGACACAGGGCACCTCCACCAGTCCCGCCACCGGGTCGCAGGCCAGACCCAGGGCATTTTTCAGCGCCAGCGCCGCCGCGTTGGCACACTGACGGGGCGACCCGCCCATGACCTCGCACAGAGCGGCAGCCGCCATGGCGGCAGCTGTGCCGCATTCAGCCTGACAGCCCCCTGCCGCGCCGGAAATGGTGGCCCGGGTGGCCACCACGCCGCCAATGCCGGAGGCCGTCAGCAGCCCATAGACCGCCTCCCGGTCGGAAAAGGCATACTCCTCCTGTGCGGCGATCAGCACACCGGGAACAATGCCCGCCGCGCCTGCCGTGGGACAGGCCACCACCACGCCCATGGCGGCATTATAGCCGCTGGTGCCCAGGGCATATGCCACCGCCTTGGCCTCCATCGGGCCCAGCAGGCTCTTGTGACTGCGCAGATGCTGATAATACTGCGCCGCGTCGCCGCCGGTCAGTCCGGAAACCGACTTCATGTCGCTGGCGATGCCGGACATGGCGGCATTTTTCATCACCTCATAGGTGTGCATGGCCCGCTCTAAAATGGCCTCCTGGCTCTCGCCGGAGTCGGCCTGCTCCTCTCTCAGGACCACCTGCCAGATGGACTGACTGTCCTTGGCGGTCTCATTCAGCAGAAAATCAATGCTTGGGATATCCAATGCGTTCTCTCCTTTCCAGCTTGCGGAGCAAGCCTGCTCAGAACCGTGGGACGGCCACCGCCTCGGTGACGCTTTCCACCGTACAGAGGTGATCCACCGTGCCGGGATCCACCGGCACATCGGTCTCGATCACCGTGATCACATCACCCTCCCGGCGGGTGCGGGACAGGCGCAGATTGCCGATATTGTAGCCGTTGGAGGACAGGATGTGGGCGATGCTGGCCAGCACCCCCGGCTCATCCCGATGAAACAGGATCAGCGTATCCTCCACAAAGCTGCAATGGACGGCCATCCCGTTGATGGCAGTGATCACAATGGCGCCGCCGCCCACCGAAGCGCCCTGCACCTTCACGCTTCCGGTCTTGGAGCGGGCTTCAATCAGCACGGTGTTGGGATGGAGCCGGGTGTCCTCCGCCGTGGCGAATTCATAGGTCAGGCCGCGGAATTCCGCCAGGCGCAGGCTTTCCCGGATCTTTTCGTTGTCGGTGTGAAAGCCCAGCAGCCCGCCGATGACCGCCTTGTCGGTGCCGTGACCGTGGTAGGTATCGGCAAAGGAACCGTAAAAGGTGATGCGGGCATAGCGCACATCATCCTCCAACAGCATCCGGCACACCAGCCCGATGCGCACCGCCCCTGCGGTGTGGGAGGAGGAGGGACCCACGGTGATGGGGCCCAGAATATCAAATAATCCGACGCTCACTTGTCTTCCCCCTTTCTCCTATCAGGGGAAAATGCCCCGGATGCGCTTTGCCTCACAGACCTTCTCCAGCGCAATGACATAGGAGGCCACCCGCAGGGAGACGCCGTGGCGCATCGCACCCTCCCAAACCTGGTCAAAGGTCTTGAGCAGCAGGCTTTTCATCATGCGATCCACATCCTGGGTCTCCCAGATCAGGGACTGCACATTCTGCACCCGTTCAAAGTAATCCACGATCACGCCGCCTGCGGTGGCCACCAGATCGGGGATGACGGTGATCTCCCGCTCCTCCAGCAGGTCACCGGCCCGTGCCGTGATCTGGGCGTTGCCGCATTCCAGCACGATGCGGGGCTGGAGCAGGTGTGCGTTGTCCTCGGTGACGGTAGCCTCCACGGCACACAGTGCCAGCACGGTGCAGGGCTGCTCCAGCAGCTCCTCTCCGCTGAGATGCCGGACGCCCGGCGCCTGATAATCTGCCAGCCTTCCCCCCTGCGCCTTGAACTCCAGGAGCGCCGGCACATCCAGCCCCTCCTCCCGGAGGATGGCGCCGCTGGAATCGCTGCAGCCGATCAGCCGGATGCCCTGCTCATACATTCCGGCGGCCACGCTGCGGCCCACATGTCCCAGCCCGGACACCACGGCGGTGCAGCGGTTCTGCGGCACCCGGAGACGCTTCATGCACTCACGCAGCACATAGGAAGCGCCTCTTCCGGCGGCTTCGGTGCGGCCCCGGCTGCCGCCCAGCTCCACCGGCTTTCCGGTGACGATGCCCGGGACGGCCTTTCCTGCCATCATGCTGTAGGTGTCCATGATCCAGCCCATGATGGCGTCATCGGTGCCCACATCGGTGGCGGGGATATCCATCTCCGGCCCGATCACCGGCAGGATCATGGCGGTATACCGCCGGGTCAACCGGGTCAGCTCGCCCCGGCTCAGCTTGCCGGGATCTACGCTGACGCCGCCCTTGGCGCCGCCGAAGGGCAGACCTGCCAGGGTGCATTTCAGGGTCATCAGACCCGCCAGCCCCCGCATACTGTTGTGATCCACCGAGGGGTGGAACCGGACGCCACCCTTATAGGGGCCCAGCAGGCAGGAATGCTGCACCCGGTACCCCCGGAAGACCGTAACCGTGCCGTCGTCCATCTCCACCGGCACCGAGACGATCATCTCCCGCTCGGGATATTTGGCGAACTCATACTGGGTACGCTCCAGTCCCAGGATCGCCGCCGCCCGGTCGATCATGGTCGTGAAGTTCTCATAAACACCGTTCATGGCAAGCTCCTCTCCATTTTGCACAAAGATAGGACCCGATTTTTGTGCAGGTTGCTGTATATGCCGTATTTCAGGTCCGTGGCTCTGCTTTTTGGCTTTATTATAGCAAATTTGACCCTGCCGTTTCAACCGGAATCGAAAGGCATTTTAGATAAATTTTCGACCGGATTTTTGTGCATTATGCGAATTTTAAAAAGCAGCGGCCCCCATGACAGGAAGCCGCCGCTCTCGTATTCAAATCTCCCGGTTCAGGATGCGATAGACCTGCTCCATATCCAGACCGCTCCGCACCGCATCGGCCAGCAGATCATACTGCCGCTCCCGGTATTCCGCCGCATTAAAGGTGCCCAGCGCCGCAAAATCAATACCCTTTTCCCGGCAGATCGCCTGCAAAACAGCGTCCGCCACGCCGGGCGCGTCGAAAATACCGTGGATATAGCTGCCGTAGACCGTGCCGTTCCCCATGACCGGCGGCAGTGTCTGCCCGCTCCGGCCCATATGGATCTCATAGCCCTCATAGGCAAGGCCGTTCAGTCCGGACAGCAGCCCCTCCAGGCCACGGAACACCCCGCGGGTCTGGGTCTGCACCTTTTCCCCGGCAAAAACGGTGTCCATCTCCAAAAGGCCCAGCCCGGCGATCTCGGTGACACCGGCGGCCTCCACCTGCTGGGGATCGGCAATGCTGCGGCCCAGCATCTGGTAGCCGCCGCAGATGCCAAACACCGGCGTTCCGGCGGCAGCGGCCTTTTGCACTGCCGCCTCCAGCCCCGACTGCCGCAGCCAGCGCAGATCCTCGATGGTACTCTTGGTGCCCGGCAGCAGGATCAGATCGGGTCGGTGGAGCTCCGACACCCGATCCACATACCGCAGCGAAACATTGTCGTACCGCTCGAAGGGGCTGAAATCGGTGAAGTTGGAGATCCTCGGCACCCGAATGACGGCAATATCCACCAGCTTGCGCTCCGGATCCCGGCGGAATCGCTCGCTGAGGCTGTCCTCATCATCGATATCCACATGGGTATAGGGCATGACGCCCACCACCGGGACGCCGCACAGCCGTTCCAGCTGCTCCAGTCCCGGCGCCAGGATATCCCTGTCGCCCCGGAACTTGTTGACGATAGTGCCCTTCACCCGCGCCCGCTCCTCCGGCTCCAGCAGAGCGATGGTGCCGTAGAGCTGGGCAAACACGCCGCCCCGGTCGATATCGCCCACCAGCAGCACCGGCGCGTCCACCAGCTGCGCCAGGCCCATGTTGACGATGTCCTCCTGCCGGAGGTTGATCTCCGCCGGGCTGCCCGCCCCTTCGATGACGATGATATCATACTCGGCAGCCAGACTGCGATAGGCCTCCAGCACGGCAGGGAGATACTCCCGCTTGCGGCGGTGATACTCCATCGCCCGCATATTTCCCTGCACAACGCCGTTGACAATGACCTGGCTCCCCACATCGGTGGTGGGCTTGAGCAGGATGGGATTCATCCGCACATCGGGAGCGATACCCGCCGCCTCAGCCTGCACCACCTGCGCCCGGCCCATCTCTCCGCCGTCTGCAGTGATAAAGGAATTGAGGGCCATGTTCTGGCTCTTGAAGGGCGCTACCCGCCAGCCATCCTGCCGGAACACCCGGCACAGCCCGGCGGCCAGCAGGCTTTTTCCTGCGTTAGACATGGTTCCCTGAATCATGATGCATTTTGCCATTTCAATTTTCCTCCACGATGCTCCGCAAAGCGGAGATCAACTCCCGATTTTCCGCCCGGGGCCTGACCGCGATGCGGAACCAGCCCGCGCCCAGTCCGTGATAATTGCTGCAATCCCGCAGCTGGATGCCCCGCTCGCCCAGCAGCCGCCCCAGCGGCAGCGGACTGTACAGCAGCAGATAATTGGCCTGAGAGGGGTTCACCCGGATCCCCAGCTCCTCCAGCTGCCCGGTCAGCCAGGCCCGTTCCTCCCGGATGACCGCCCTGGACCGCTGCAAAAAGGCCTGCTCCTCCAGCGCCGCCACACCGGCCTCCTGCGCCGGGAGAGAGACATTCCAGGGCTGCGCCTGACGGCTCATGGCGGCCAGCAGCGCCCGGTCGGCGGTCATGCAATACCCCAGCCGCAGCCCCGCCATGCCGTAGCTTTTGGTAAACGCCTTCAGGATCAGCAGCCCCGGCTGCCGCTCCAGCCGCTTTTTCAGGCTCTGTCCTCTGCCGCCGTCGCTCAGATCCAGAAAGCACTCGTCCAGAAACAGCCGGATGCCCCGTTTGCGGCAGACCTCCGCGATCTCCTCCAGCAGCACAGGCGGGATCACCTGTCCCGTGGGATTGTTGGGATTGCAGAGAAACAGCACCTCCCAGTTGCCCTGCTCCAGACGCCGCAACAGCGTCTCGCCCGGCACAAAGCCCTGCTCCGCCTCCAACGGAAAGCGCTCCACCCGGCAGCCAAAGGCCTCTGCTGCGGCGGAATACTCCGAAAAGGTGGGGGCCAGCTCCAGCGCTGTTTGGGGCCGCAGCGCCGCGCAGTAGGAAAAGATCAGCTCCGCCGCGCCGCAGCCGCAGAGGATGTGCTCCCTGTCTGTCTCCTCAAACCGGGCGATTGCCTCCACCAGCGCCCGGCAATAGGGGTCAGGATACCGATCCAGCCGTGCCGCCGACCGGAGCACCGCCTGACGCACCCCCTCCGGCGTCCCCAGAGGATTGGTGTTGGCCGAAAAATCCAGCCGCACCGGCCGGCCATACCGGTCGCCGCCATGGGGATTCTGCACCTGATACAGCATGAACGCCCCTCCCTTACAGCAGCAACAGCAGCGCCTTGCAGGCGCAGCATACCGGCAGCGCCAGCGCCGCCGTTCCATACAGCAAACGGCAGGCCCGTGCGATGTCCTCCGCCTCCACCGGCCGCTGCGGATCGCCGATATACGGCTTTTTGTGCAGCTCACCGTGATACCAGGCGTCCCCCGCCAGCCGCAGCCCTAAAAGTCCGGCGCACACCGATTCGGTCTGGGCGGAATTGGGGCTGGCATGGCAGAATCGATCCCGTTGGAAGATGCGCCAGCCGTTTTTCCCGTCCAGGCCCTGCATCCGGCCCGCCGCCAGCATCAGCAGCGCCGAAAGCCTGGCGGGAATCAGGTTGGCGACATCGTCCAGCCGTGCCGGTACCAGTCCGATATTCCGGTAGGGCGGCTCCATATAGCCCAGCATGGAGTCCATGGTGTTCACCGCCTTGTAGAAAAAGCCCAGCGGCGCGCCGCCGATGGCCGCAAACAGCAGCGGTGCCACGATGCCGTCAGAGGTATTCTCGGCCACCGTTTCCACTGCGGCCCGGGCAATGCCGTCCGCATCCAGCCGCCGGGTATCCCGGCCCACGATCATGGAGACCGCCTGCCGCGCCTGCTCCACCTCCCCTGCCCGCAGCGCCCGGCAGACCCGCATGCTTTCGTCCCGCAGCGCTCTGGTGGCCAGCAGCTGCCAGCACATCACGCTTTCTACCGCCAGCCCCAGCCAGGGGCTGACCCGTCGGCACAGCAGCAGGATGCCCGCCGGGAGGGCCGTGGAGGCCGCTGCCACCGCCAGCCAGAGCACCCCTCCGGCGATCCGTTCGCCCCAGACGGTGGCGGGCAGCAGACGGCCCAGCCCTCGCCTCAGCAGGGAGATCAGCTTCCCGATCCCCACCACCGGGTGGGGGATGCCGTGGGGATCCCCCAGCAGCAGGTCGATTCCAAAGCCCACAGCCAGCGCCGCGAGGCCCCACAGGCCGCCGGTGCATCTGCCGATAATGGCCAGCACGGCCCCCACCAGCAGCCCTTCTGCCCACAAAACGGCCGTTTGCCGGACGCCGCCCGTTCCGTTGTCCCTTTGTCTGGATGCGTTCATGTGCAAGCTCCTCCCGGGGAAATGCAAAAATGCAGCAAAAAAGCCGTGACGGCAGACGCTGTCACGGCCCAGCTTGTCAAAATCAGGCCGCCGGCCCTGTATGTTCCAATGGATTCATTATAATCCCGCCCCGTCGGTTTGTCAACCACCGCGCCGCCCGCGTGAAGCCCATGCAGACAACCAAAGGGCGGCCACGAGGGCCGCCCTTTGGTGCGTTTTGGGATGGCTTCAGTTCATGCAGCGATAGAGGAAGGTGACAATCTGTGCGCGGGTGCAGCTGCCGTTGGGAAGCAGGTACTCGCCGTCGCCCTGCATTACGCCCACGCCGCAGGCCCACTGCATGGCCGTGAAGGCGTAGTCGGGGATGGAGAGCGCATCCGCATAGCTGAGAATGTTGGTGTCCTCGCCCACGCTGACATCCATGCCGCGATTGACGGCGAAGCGATGCAGGAAGGTGACGATCTGGGCACGGTCGCACTCCAAATCGGGGCTGAAGGCCGTGTCAGAGGTGCCGAAGGTGATGCCGTTCTCCACCGCCCACAGTACCGCGTCATAGCAGTAGCTTCCGGCGGCCACATCCTCGAAGGGCATGGTCGTGCCGGTGGGGGCGGGACTGCCCGCCGCACGCCACAGGAAGGTGACCGCCTGGGCGCGGGTGCAGGTCAGATCGGGGGCAAAGAGCGTGTCGCTCACGCCGGTGGTGATGCCGTTCTCCACCGCCCACTGCACCGCATCCTCATACCAGCTGCCGGGCAGCACATCAGTGAAGGTGGGCTTTTCAGGTTGGACGGGTGTCGTGGGCTCTGTGGGTTCGCCGGGCGCCACGGGCTTCACTGTCTCGCCGGGCTTACCGGGCTTGCCGGGCGCCACAGGCGTGATGGGCTTGACAGGCTCGGTCGGCTTTTCTTCGGGCTCAGTCGGCTTGACGGTCTTCCAGTTGGCGAAGACGGTGACAGAGTTGCCGGGCATGGTAAAGGTCGTCCTGGCGCTGGCGGCATCCGCAAAGGTGACGCCATCGGTGCCCGTCCAGCCGTTGAAGGTGTAGCCGGGCTTCGTACCGGCGTTGATGGTGACGGTCTCGCCCTTGCCGTACTTGCCAGCACCGGTGGTCTCAGCCGTGGAGCCGTCGACGGTGACGGTGTAGGCCGGGATGCGGTCGAGCTTGAACACGGCGACCTTCACG
>CAZYAD010000051.1:0-8730 GCA_964646225.1 uncultured Oscillospiraceae bacterium | reverse complement strand
ACTTTTGCTGGACGCCGGCGGGATAAGCCTTGCAACCGCTTTCCGAGTGTGTTATACTCAAAGGGAACGGAGCGCTGTACCTGTGCATAGAATGAAGCGTGACACGACGCGGCATTTCACGGGGCGATATCGCTTTCGATGATTAAAACCCGCTTCCGTGTGGAATGCTATGCTTGCGGACTTGTCCGACTTGATTCCTGCGGAGCGTGATTGCATTGGATAACCAGCAAAACTCAGTCAGGCGCGGCGAGATCTATTATGCCGATCTCAGCCCGGTGGTTGGCAGCGAGCAGGGCGGGATGCGTCCCGTTCTGATCGTGCAGAACGATGTAGGCAACCGCTACAGCCCCACGGTCATCGCGGCCGCCATCACATCCCAGCAGAACAAGGCCCGCCTGCCGACGCACATCGAGATCGAGGCGCGGACCTACGGCCTTTCCAAAAACTCGGTGGTACTGCTGGAGCAGGTGCGGACGCTGGACAAACGGAGACTGCGGGAAAGAATGGGCTGCCTGGACGAAAGGGCCATGCAGCGGGTGGATGGCGCCATCGCCATCAGTCTCGGTCTCCGGACCGAGCGGGAAGCTACAATGGAGGGATAAGCGATATGAAAAACTGGAAGGTATGGCTGACCTGCGGCCTGACGGCGGTGCTGCTGCTGGCCGGGATCGGGGCGGTGGCGGCAGAATACGGCGGTCAGAATGATCCGCTGGTAACGCTGAGCTACCTTCAGCAGGTGCTGCTGCCGCAGTCCAGGTCGGAGGTGGATGAAGCCGTTGCCGATGCGCTGGAGCGCTTTGAGGATACTGTTGCAGACAGCAACAGCAGCCTCCAGAAATACATCGACAAAAAGCTGCGCTCCTTCGCCGCAGGCGAGGTGGATAATGAGTTGATCGATGCCATTGCCGCAGCTGTGGTGGAGCAGAGCGGTCAGGTGACCGGCGGCGAGCTTTCCTGGGCAGTGGTTCAAATCCCCGCCGGCGGCACCGTGGATTGCACGGTGGGCGTTCAGGCGATCCTCCGGTCGGGGGCGGCTATTTGTGTGGCCAGCGGCTCTCCGGGTCTGATCGACCTGAGCAACGGCGAAACTCTGGCTGGCGGAAACGCATTGCTGGAGAATCATCTGTATGCAGTCAGCGCCGCAGAACGGTCGATCTATACGGCACAGGGCTGTACTCTTCTCATCGCGGGCAGCTATACCGTCCGATAAAAACAGATAGGCAAGCGCGTTTTGGCGCCGCTCGAAGGAGCGGCGCTTTTTTTGTTCTTTTCCATCGGAACGCTGCATATAGATGCGTTACGGAAATGAGGTGAGAGCATGGGCGTGTGCGGACTGTATCTCGGACAGCGGGAAGCAGGTAAGCTCCTCTGGCAGGAAGATGCCGGCCGCCTGCGGCTGCAGGCAGACTGCCCCAGAGAGGATGGCTGGATCTACCGACTGGTTTTGCAGACCGAAACGGCAGAACAGCGTTTAGGCGTGATGATGCCGGAAGGGGAGCGCTTTGCGCTGCGCAGAGAACTCCCGGCAGGGCAAGTACCGCTGCGCGCTCTGATCGATCGGACCCTGCCGGGGGAGGAGCATCTGCCGGGGCTCCCGCTGGCCTTTTCCGCATTTTTGCCGACAGAGGAGCCGGAGCTGGGTGAGGGATTGCTGTCGGCCTGGTGGGGAGAGACGCAGTTTTTTCTGTTTCCGCTCCAACCGGAGAAACCCTGCCCGCAGGCGCACTTTTTGTGTCTGACAACGCCGCTCATCTGGAAGGAGCAGAGCTTTGGCCTGTTCTGTCGTCGGGAAGGGGGCTACCTGCCCCTTTCAGACAGCCTTTGCGCCCGGGACATGCTAAAGTGAAGGAGAGGTGATCGGATGCGCGTGCTGTACCTGGATACCCTGTTTTTTCTGAACCTTACCGTGGACTATCTGCTTTTGCTGTTGACTGCCCGCCTCAGCGGACGATTCGTGCAGCGGCGAAGGCTGCTTGCAGGCGCAGCGGTGGGGGCCCTTCTGGCGGTGCTACTGTTCTTTCCGAGGCTTCCGTGGCTGATGTCTCTGGGCGTCAAGGCGGGAAGCTGTGCCGCTACCGTCCTGTCTGCCTTTGGAAAGCGGACTGCTCGGGAGCTGAGCAGACTGATGGGCCTGTTTTTGCTTCTGACGGCCCTGCTGGCAGGGCTGCTGACAGCGCTGGCTGCGGCAGAACCGGCCTTAACCGTGCAAAACGGATCGATATATACTGAAATTTCAATGCCTGTTATGCTAATTGGCTTTACAGCACTTTTTCTACTGTCCGCACAGATTCTCGGAAAAGGCCGGGCCGCACCGGAGCGTGTCTGGCGGGAAATTCAGGCAGAAAGCCCCGCCGGAGAGGCGCATTTTCGGGCGCTGGTAGACAGCGGCAATCTGCTGCGGGACCCGTTGAGCGGGAGACAGGTCATTGTAACCGAAAGCGGAGCGGCTGCTCCGCTGTTGGGAATGGAGGAGGAGGCACTGCTGCATATGCTGAACAGCCTTTCCGGAGAGGCCTTGCTGCTGTGTCTGCGGGAACAGGCGGGTGTCCCGTTCTGGCTGCTGCCGGCCAGGACGGTGTCGGAGGAACGCCTGCTGGCGGTCTTTCGGCCACGGCGGCTGCTGGTGGATGGCCGACTGCGGGAGGATTGTCTGCTGGGACTGACCGGCGCCCGGCTGGATATCGGCGGCGATTGCCGCGCATTGATGGGGGTATGAGCGTCATGAATACGAAAATACTGGAAATTCTACGGAAGCTATTCTGTAAATTTAATCGGCTTTACAGCACTGATATTCACTACATAAACGGGTCAGACACGCTTCCGGCACCGCTTCCGCCAGAGGAGGAACAGCGATTGCTCCGCGGCTATGACGGTTCCCAGCTGCAAACCAGGCAGATTCTGATTGAGCACAATCTCCGGCTGGTGGTTTATATCGCCCGGAAATTTGACAATACCGGCATCGGGCTGGAGGATCTGATCTCCATCGGCACCATTGGCCTGATCAAGGCAGTGAATACCTATCGCGTGGACAAAAACACCAAGCTTGCCACCTATGCGTCCCGGTGCATTGAAAACGAGATCCTGATGTATCTGCGAAAAAGCGTCAATCAGCGAACAGAAGTTTCCATCGATGAACCCCTGAATACCGACTGGGACGGAAATGAGCTGCTGCTTTCGGATGTGCTGGGCACCGAGCCGGACTGCGTTATGCGGCCGGTGGAGGACGATGTGGAAAAGCAGATCCTGATCACGATCCTGCGCGGACTGCCGGAGCGGGAGCAGCTGATCATTTCCCTGCGCTTCGGGATCGGAGGGCAGAACGAGCTGACGCAAAAAGAGGTGGCCGACCGCCTGGGCATTTCACAATCCTATATCTCCCGCCTGGAGAAACGCATCATCCAACGCCTGAAAAAAGAGCTGCTGCGGTCGCTGTAAAGCTTGTCGACTTTTGTCCGAAAACGGCCGTTTCCCGTAAGCATGAAGCATCAAAGCTTTGGCAATACTGTTGTCAAACGATGCAAATGGGGTGCGTATATGCAGGGAAAGGTCGAGATCTGCGGTGTCAATACGGCCAAGCTGAAGGTTCTGAAAAATGAGGAGACCATGGAGCTGATCCGCCGGGCGCAAACGGGGGATCAGCAGGCCAAGGAGGCCGCCGTCATGGGCAATCTGCGGCTGGTGCTGTCGGTGGTACAACGGTTTTCCAGTCGGGGCGAGCCGATGGATGATCTGTTTCAGGTGGGGGTCATCGGGCTTTTGAAGGCCATCGACAATTTCGACACTGCCCAGCCGGTGAAGTTCTCTACCTATGGGGTGCCGATGATTATCGGGGAGATCCGGCGGTATCTGCGGGACGGCAGCCGGGTGAAGATCAGCCGCAGCACACGGGACAACGCTTATCGCGCTCTGACCGCAAGGGAACAGCTGATGAACCGTCTTCAGCGGGAACCCACCATGGAGGAAATCGCCGCTGAGCTGGGCCTGCCCCGTGAGGAGGTGATCTTTGCGCTGGACGCCATCTCCGATCCGGTCTCTCTGTATGACCCGATTTTTCAGGAGGGCGATGACTCGGTCTGCGTCATGGATCAGGTGCGGGACGAGCGCAGCACCGATGAAAACTGGCTGGAGCAGATCGCCATGCGGCAGGCCATGGAGGCGCTTTCCCCCCGGGAAAAGCGCATTCTGGCCCTGCGTTTTTACGACGGAAAGACCCAGGTAGAGGTCTCCGGCGAAATCGGCATCAGTCAGGCACAGGTCTCCCGGCTGGAAAAGGGCGTACTGGAAAAGATCAAGCGCTGTATGCACTGAACGATTGCAAAATCTCCTCCGCTGGGGTAAACTATCAGGCGGAGGGGATGCACATGAGCAAGCAATGGAACGCACTGGGACTGGCACATCGGTTCATCCGCCAGCACCTGCCGGAGGGCGGCTTTGCCGTGGATGCTACAGCGGGAAACGGCGGCGACACCCTGCTGCTGTGCGAAACGGTGGGGAAGCGCGGCCGGGTGCTGGCCATGGATATTCAGGCCCAGGCCGTGGAGAACACCCGGGCACGGCTGTGCGCGGCTGGCTGGCAGGACACGGCGCAGGTGGTGCTGGACAGCCACGAGCAGCTTTCGGCCTATGTGCCGCCGGAAAGCGCCGATTGCGTGGTGTTCAATTTCGGCTGGCTGCCCGGCGGCAGTCACGAGATCTTCACCCGGAAGGAAAGCAGCCTCGCGGCCATCCGGCAGGGCCTTGCCTGTCTGAAGCCCGGCGGCTTCATGAGCCTGTGCGTGTATTATGGCCGCAATAACGGCTACGAGGAGCGGGATGCCATCCTGTCCTATGTGGAAGAGCTGGATCACCGGCAATATACCGTTTTGGTGACCCGCTTTGCCAATCGGATCAATGATCCGCCCATCCCGATCTTTATCATCAAGGAAGGATGAAACAAAAAGCCTCTGTTCATCGGTTGAACGGAGGCTTTCTTCATATTTTTTTGTTTTGGACAGCAGTATATGCGCCCTGTCCAAAGCGGAGCAGAGCTCAGTCGCCCTCCTCCTCGGTCTCGTCGTCCTCGTCAGCCGCAGGGGCGTCCTCCTCCTGAATGGGGAAGACCTCCCTCGCGGGAGGGTAAAACAGGCCGCAGACCAGAAGCAGTCCCTGGGCCGCCAGCATAACGGCAGCGCCGGGCGTAAAGCCCTCCAGCGAAAACACCGTTACGGGAGCCAGCAGCGTATAGAGCAGCTGCTGGAACACCAGCATCAGTCCCAAACCGCAGACTGCCGCACGAAGGCAGGGCCGGGTCCTCTCAAACCGTCCGGAAACGGCAAAATAGCTGCCCACTAACGCTGCAATGACGACCGCGATCTCATAGCCGAATCGGTAGAGATAGGGATTATCCCCGTTGGCGCGGTACAGCGCCAGCAGATAAAAGGCCATGCTGAAGATCGGCAGCAGGGAATATGCTGCCGCCGTCTCGCCCTGATCCCGCAGCGGGAGACGCATCAGTGTCAAAGCGCCGCAGGCTGCAAAAAACGCCGCCATGACCAGCCGCAGGGCGGAGCCGACGCTTTGCTCCAGCAGCGTAAAGCCGGCTGCCAGCAAAAACAGAAAGCCGGCGGCAGCCAACAGCGCAAAGCCGCCCTTGTCCATGACGGCAGGCTTGCGGGACAACCTATGCCGCAGCCGTTCGGTCCCCACGCCGCAGAGCGCGACCACCAGTCCGACGCACAGAGCCACCAGCACCATGGCCAAGCCGGAGGGCGCTCCGAAGTGCCGGTGGATGGCCAGCACAGCGCCGCAAAGCAGGATCAACGCCGTGTAGCCGAGAGAAAGCTTATGATTGGTTTTCATTTTATCGCATCCTAACATAAACAGCAGTCTTTTTTCGTATGATGGAATACAGCCCGTCCGGCGGGCACACAAGCATATCATAGCATAAACAGGGAAAAAAGGGAATGATAAAATCATGAAGAAGCTGCTGAAATTCGTATTTATTCTTACACTGTGCAGTCTGTCGCTCCCATTGATCGTGCCGGGTACGGCAGAGGAAGCGGCGGCGGATCCCTATGAGCCGGGGGTGCTGGCGGCGGAGTCTGTCCTGACGCAGGCACCACCGTCCGTCGGATATGACGAAACCACCACCCTGCGGCTGCAAACCGGCGGCACGGTGCAGGAGCTGACTCTGCGGGACTATCTGACAGGCGTGGTGGCCGCCGAGATGCCGGCAGGCTTCCCGGAGGAGGCACTGAAGGCCCAGGCCGTGGCAGCGCGGACCTATACGCTGTACAAAATGGCGCTGTATTCCCAGAGCGGCGGGGCGGAGGCTCATCCGGATGCAGACCTTTGTGATGATCCGACACACTGCGAGGCCTTTGCCAGGCTGGAGACACAGGCCGCGAGCCTCTGGGGAGATGGGGCAGAGATCTATCGGCAGCGGGTGGAGCAGGCGGTGGACAGCACCGACGGTCTAATCCTGATCTATGATGACGAGCCCATCGCGGCGGTGTTCTGCGCGGCCTCTACGCCGCTGACCGAGAGCGCGGCGGATGTATGGGGCAGCGATCTGCCTTATCTGGTCAGCGTGGAAAGTCCGGGCGGGCAGGACTGCAGCCGTTATGAGGATACGATCACCATCTCTCAGGATGCCTTTGCGGCGGCCATCCGCAGGGATTGGCCGGAAGCGGATTTTTCCCGGCCGCCGGCGGAGTGGTTTCACGATTCGCACCGCTCTCAGGCGGGCAGCGTGCTGGATGTGCTGGTAGGCGGCGTCCGGCTGACCGGCAGCCAGGTGCGGCAGGCAGCGGGCCTCAATTCCGCCAATTTCACCGTCCGGGTGCAGGGGGATGATCTGGTGTTTTCCACCATCGGCTATGGTCACGGCGTGGGTCTGAGCCAGTATGGCGCACGTTATCTGGCGCTGGAAGGCCGTACCTATGATGAGATCCTGGGCCATTATTATCCGGGGACGGCCCTGCAGCTTCTGGGCTGACGCATAAAGCCTCCGGCCTCCGGCGATACTAATGCCGGAGGTGTACGAAATGCAGAAAGGAAATCTGTTTCAGCGGGCGCTGCAGTGGATCGAGCGGAGAGGCTTTTACATGATCCTGGGCCTTTGCGTGGCGGCCATCGGCGTTTCTGCCTATGTGTTGTTCTTTACCCAGCCGGAGCCGGAGCCCATTCTGGGAGAGCTGCAGCTTCAGGAGCCGCAGACCGATGCGGTGAGCCCATCGACCCATGTGACGCTCCCGGAGGAGCGCAAGCCGGAGCCTCTGCGAGAGCCGGAGCATCCGGTACAGGAGAAAGTACAGACACCGGCACAGGAGGAGACACTCACTGCGGCATCGGCGGCACAGGAGCCCGAACCGGCCATCCGGGTGGAGCATCAGGAGCCGGTACGGCAGCCGATCTTCACCTTTCCCATCCAGTCGGGAACGGTGCAGCGGGCGTTTTCCGGCGACGAGCTGGTGCCGGATCCCACCATGGGGGATTGGCGCACTCACAACGGCGTGGACTTTGCCTGTGACCTCGGTGACAAGGTGATGGCGGTGCTGGACGGCGTGGTAGCCGAGATTGGGGAGGATGCCCTTCTGGGCTGCTGCATCCGCATCGACCACGGCGCGGGACTGGAGAGCCGCTACTGTGGCCTGACGGCAGAGGATGGTCTGAAAACAGGCGAACAGGTAACGGCAGGGCAGACCATTGGTCGGGCAGCAGCGGGCAATCTGGCGGAAAGTGCACAGGAAAGCCACCTGCATCTGGAAATGACCGAGGATGGCCGGTATGTGGATCCCATGAGCGTGCTGCAATGAGCCGCCGGGCCTTGTAAAGCAAAAAATCCGGCCTATGATCGCGTTCATAGGTCGGATTTGTCGCTGTCAGCGAGGGTCAGAGGCTTCCGCAAAGCGGGCATAGCCCCACCAGTCGGGGATCAGTTCCTTCAGACGCACGGTTTTCCGCGTTTCAAGATCAAGCAGGATCTCGATATTTCCGCTGTCCCGGTCTAATTGCATCATATATTCCCGACAGGCACCGCAGGGCGGGCCCACCTTTCCGTCGGGCATAACGGCGACCACCTTTTCGATCTGGCTTTCGCCGTTGGTGATCATATTGGCGATGGCGTTTCGCTCTGCGCACATTCCAAGGGTGGATGCGGTGTCGATGCACACGCCCACATAAAGATTGCCCTGCTTCGTCAGGATCGCGGCGGCCACGCCGCCGGCATCTATAAAGGGAGAAACGCGCCTGCCGTTCTGAACCCTTCGCGCCGCCTGATATAATTGATCCCACATGAGCATCACCTCATTAAAAAGCCGTCAAGACAGTGCGCCGACTCAGCAGTCATCTTCGTGAAATACATAGTTGGAATAGGCCGTTTTGGCAGTCACGCCCTCCAAACGGCCCAGCTTGCCGGACAGGGCGGAAATAGCGTCCTGGGGCGCGTCCACCGCAAGGCTGATCACGCTGATGCCGCGCTGCCGATAGGGGATCCCCATCCGGCCGATAATATGAGCGCTGTACTCATGCAGGATCTGATTGAGCTGAGAGATTGCTTCCGGATTTTCCACGATAATGCCAATCACGGCGACCCTTGTATCCATATGCGGTAGCGCTCCTTCCGTGCTTCATGGGTTTTCCATTAAAGTCAGTATAGCAGAGCGGAAGGCAGTCTGCAAGAAGAATTTGCGGGCAGCGCGGCCCGGCGGCGGTGAAGGCGTGGGCTAAGGCTCCCGGGGCTTCTCTGCA
>CAZYAD010000050.1:0-8866 GCA_964646225.1 uncultured Oscillospiraceae bacterium | reverse complement strand
TGAAAGCAATTTGCTTAAAAATGTTCCTCTTCCCCGGCGTTAGAAAAACGCCGAAATCGCGACTCCATTCGAACCGGACTTCAGATTTCAAAAAATCATTTGGCCCGTGATTAACATATTCTTAGGAGGCGATCGCTCTATACGACTGAGCTACTGGGGCATATAGGTGAATGATTCCGTTTTTATGCAGAAATGGATTCGAACGAACTGCCGCTTAGGAGGCGTACGCTCTATCCCGGTGAGCTACGGGGGCAACAAGGCTATTATACCCGGCTTGGGCGTCGGCGTCAAGCAAAAACCGCAGCTGTCGGCGGCGCGGGCCGCAGGGCGCTCTGGACGACGGGCCGTGGCTGTGCTATTATCGGCATGGAACCCAAGAGTCCGCCCGCGCGGAGCGGCCCGGGAGACCGGTTTTGATTTTTTCAAAAAAGGCTGTAAGATTTCGGCCCGTTCGGAGTCTTACAGAGGAAAGGAGGTGGGGACGCAATGGAACCGGAGCAGCTGTACAGCCGGTATTTCAAGTCGGTGTATCTCTACGCGATGCGGCTTTCCGGGGATGCGCAGCTTGCGGAGGACATCACCGGCGAGACCTTTTTCCGGGCGATTCAGGGAGTGGAGCGCTTTCGCGGGGACTGCGACATCCGGGTCTGGCTTTGCCAGATCGCGAAAAACTGCTATTTTTCCTATCTGAAAAAGAACCGGAGGGCCCCGCGCGCCGAGGAGCGGGATTTGCAGGAGATCGCCGATCCGGCGGCGACGGCAGAGGAGGCCCTTTGCCGGAAGGAGGAGCTCGGGCAGATCCGCAGGCTGCTGCACGGGCTTCCGGAGCCATACAGAGAGGTGTTTATGTGGCGGGTATTCGGGGAACTGTCCTTCCGGGAGATCGGCGACCTGTACGGGAAAACCGACAACTGGGCCTGCGTTACCTACCATCGGGCCAGAAAACGGATACAACAGGGATTGGAGGAGATGGAGCATGAATAAGGAATGCAGCGTCGTCTGCGACCTGCTGCCCCTGTATCTGGAGGGCATGACCAGCAACGACACGGCGGATTTTGTCCGTGAGCATCTGACCCATTGCACGGCGTGCGCCGGACAATGGGAACGCATGAAGGCGGGGACGGCGGCGGACAGGCTGGGCGAGGAGGCCCAGAGCCTGCTGGAGGCGGAGGTGCTGAACTCCATGAGGGCGCTCCGCAGGCGGTTTCGCAGCCGGCTGCTCCGCGTAAGCGCGGTCATCGCTGCAGTGCTGATCGCGTTGGGGGTGCTGCTGCACTTTTTTCCGGTGTACCGCATCGCGGAAATCGGGCCCATGGCCTTGGGCAATTACTATACCCGCAGGGAGATCGCCAGGGCGCTTTCCATCGGCTCTGCTGCCGACCGGCGGGAGGCCCAGGCGGTTTTGCGGCTGGCGGACAAGGCCTTTAACGATACGCGGCACACCCGCGCCGAAAATGAACAGGAATACGGGCTGCTGAAGCGCTACGCCACGGCCACCGACGCTTATGGCGATACGGCGTTCAATGAGCATTCACTGGAGCTGTGGTCGGCGCATCTGGGGAAAGACGAGGGGTGGATCTGGGTTTATTACTCGTCCGAGACATTCAATCACGATGGCAGTACCGCCTGCGGCAGCTGGCGGATCCCGTCTCTTTGGAAGGTGGAAAAGAGCGAAACCGGCGAATGGGTCGTCGTTCAAATTCGGGAACATCCGTAAGCCGGGAGGGCATGATGTATTTTCCGGAAGATATGAATTTTCAATATTTCTTTTTTAATACCTATATCGGTTATTTTTTGCAGGCGTTACCGATTGCCCTGATGGCAGGTTTGATCTATGGAGTGATTCGGCTTCGCAAAGATAAAGAAACGCCGGTCAGTAGAAAAATCTTTTCCTGTGCCTTTGTCTGTTATCTCACAGGGCTTGTTTGTCTTGTAATTGGGTTAGACTTGATGGGGATATTCTATCACAATCTGTTTTATCCGCTTGACTCGGGACGTGAGATCCGATGGTTTGGCGGCGAGATCGACCTTGTACCCGATTTTCTGCATCATATGAACGGAGAAGTAGTCGGGAACTTTCTGATGTTCCTGCCGTTTGGTATTCTTTATCCTCTGTCACAAAAAAATCCGACATGGAAAAAGTCTGTTCTTGCAGGGATTTTGACGGTAATTGCTATCGAAGTGTTACAACCCGTTTTCGGGAGAGCGTTTGATGTAAACGATATTATCTTGAACACATTGGGCATTCTGCTTTCGGCCTCCGGCTTTCTGGTGGCAAAGCGAGTGTCGGGGAAGCGCGCCGCGGCCAGGAAGGAATGACGCCGGGGGCGGGTCATTTTTTATAGTAGCTTTTGGCGTAATCATAAAACACCTGGGCGATGGGCGAAAGAATGCTGTTTTTATGTCGGACAATATACAGCTTGCGGCGGAGGGTGATATTATCAAAATCAAAGGCCAGCACGCGGCCAAACTGGCAGTAATCCTCACAGGCACTTTTAGACATGACGGCCACGCCCATGCCCTCGCTGACCATCTTGACGATGCTTTCGGTGCTGCGCACCTCCACCGCCGTTTTCAGCTCGTCCGACTGCACACCCAGCTCCTTCAGAAAGACCTCGGTCTCCCGCCGGGTGCCGCTGCCCTCCTCCCTGCTGATGAAGGGCACCTCCCGCAGCTGCCGGATGGGAAAGCCCTTGCCCACATATTGCCGGAAGCGGAGCTCATTGGGGGTGATGACCACCAGCTTGTCGTCGGCAAACTCCCGGTAGACGCACTTGGGCGCGGCCAGCTCGGTGCCGGTGAAGCCCACCTCCGCCGCACGGCAGGTGATGCGGTCCACCACATCGGCGCTGTCGGTCATCTGGATGGTGAAGGTGATCTCGGGGTATTTTTCCCGGAAGCTTTGCAGCAGGCGGGGCAGAAAATACTGGCCGGGGATGGTGGAGGCCGCCACCGTGATGGTGCCGCGCATTTCCTGGGAAAACATCCGGATGGCCTGGACGGCGTTTTCCCGCATGATCAGGATCTCCTTGGCGTAGTCATACAGCAGCTTACCGGCCTCTGAGGGATAGGTCTCCTTGGTAGTGCGGACGATGAGCTTGATGTTCAGCTCCCGCTCCAGCGACAGGATATGGGAGCTGATGGTGGGCTGGGTCAGGTGCAGCAGCTCACCGGCGCGGGAAAAGCTGCAGGTTTCTACCACATAAACAAATGCCTCCAGCTGTTTGATATCCATAAAACGGTCTCCTCTCTTGTTTTTTTCTCGGAAGCTGGTATAATCAGGATCAGGAAATGAAGCTGATGTGAGGTGGTATCCATGGCAAAGGTCCTCCCGCTGACCCAGATGACCAAGGCCCCCGGATGAAGCGCAAAGCTGGGGCCGGGTGCCCTTTCGACCATTCTGACCGATCTGCCCAATGTGACTGATCCCCGGCTGCTGGTGGGCTATGACAGCAGCGACGACGCCTGTGTTTACAGCGTCAGTCCGGACACGGCCATCATCCAGACGGTGGACTTTTTTACCCCCATTGTGGACGATCCCTATCTTTACGGCCAGATCGCCGCGGCCAACGCCCTCAGCGATGTGTACGCCATGGGCGGTGTGCCAAAGCTGGCCATGAATCTGCTGTGTGTGCCCAACTGTCTGCCCCTGACCACCATCCGGCGGATCCTGGAGGGCGGTCACGACAAGGCGGTGGAGGCCGGGTGCGTCATCGCCGGAGGACACTCCGTACAGGATGACGAGCCCAAATACGGGCTGTGCGTCACCGGGTTCGTACACCCCGACCGCATTCTGAAGAATGTAGGCGCAAGGCCCGGGGATGTGCTGGTGCTCACCAAGCCGCTGGGCACCGGCGTGCTCACCACCGCCCTCAAGGGCGGGCTGTGCTCGGAGGAGCAGATCCGGGAGGCCTATGGTCACATGGCCACCCTGAACGCCCGGGCGGGGGCAGCCATCACCTCGGTGCAGCATGTACACGCCTGTACCGATGTCACCGGCTTTGGCCTTTTGGGGCACAGCTTTGAGATGGCGTCTGGGTCGGGCGTGACCATCGTGCTGGAGGGCGAAGCGCTGCCGCTGATGTCCGGTGCGCGGGAGCTGGCCTCCATGGGTATTGTGCCGGCGGGCGCTTACCGCAACATGGAGTATGTGGGAGTGCGGATGCGGCAGAGCCCGCAGGTAGATCAGGCGCTGGTGGATCTGGCTGCCGATCCCCAGACCTCCGGCGGACTGCTGGCGGCGCTGCCGCCGGAGGACGCGGAGGAGCTTTTGCGCAGGCTGATGCCCTTTGCGCCCTGGAGCCGCATTGTGGGCCGGGTAGTGGAAAGGCAGGAGGTCAGCATTCTCGTGGAATGAGGATGGAGCGTGCCGGGCCGCGGGGCTCGCTGCGCGCCCTTCTTCGGTGATCTTCCCGTAGCCGCAAGTTCGGGGCTCCCCCGGGGAAACGGAACGACAAAAAGCGCCGCGTGATTTCACGCGGCGCTTTTCCGTTTGGCGGAAGCATGTGGGAATCGAACCCACCTAGGCAGCTCTTCACCACCCTCACCGGTTTTGAAGACCGGGGGGCACACCAGCACCCATCTGCCTCCCTGTGCAACAAAAACCTAACATAGTTTCCCACAAATGTCAAGGAAAATCCGATTTTGCCGCACGAACCATCGATTTTTACCGCGTAGTTTCTGTTTTTTGTGTGCTTACAGCTCGGGGCCCGGTCTGCGCAGGTCCCCATCCTTTTTGGTCATATGATTGCGGTCGAAATATTCCAGCGCTGCAAGGGCATATTTCCGGGAGGTGTTCATGGCGTCCCGGTACTCCGCCAGCGTGATGCTTTCATGCTCCGCAAACCAGCCCCGGAGGGTGTTCAGCAGGGCGGCATAGACCTCCTCGTGTACCACGATCTGGGGAGCCAGCAGCACCAGCCGGCCGCCGGACACCAGACTCTCCAGCACCTGACGGCAGTCCTCCTTCTCCTTTGGCTGGAACATGGCCCACAGATCATCGGTGGCGGGGGCCTCCAGCCCGGCGTCCCGATAGATGTGCAGCAGCCGCTCCCGCAGGGCGGTCTGCCGCTTGGTGAGGCGCACCTCAAAATCCGCCAGCGCGTAGCGGTCGGAGACCTGCTTCAGCTTGCCCTCGGCCCGCAGCTCCCGCAGGATGCCGTCAGCGATTGGACGATCCACCCGGGGGAACAGCTTTTGCCGCAGCTCGGCCAGGCGGATACCGGCATGGAGGGGGTTCTGGGCATGGTAGCCCTCCAGCAGGCGGCGGCAGTTCTCCCACTGGGCATCCAGCACGGAGGAGGCCAGATAGCGCCCGGGCAGCAGCTCCAGCAGCTGACCGTGGGAAAGCAGTCCCTCCAGCTCCCGGGCCAGCTCCTCCGGCTCCATGGACAGTCGGGAGGCAAGGCGGGCGGTGTCCGGCAGGGCAAGGCCCTCCCCTGCCACGGTCTGGAGCACCCGCTGGCCGCCGGTGCCCGATTCCCGGATCCGCAGAGCCTCCTGCACGGCGCTGTCCCCCGGCTTGTGACGCAGAGGCGCTTCGTCCAGCACCACGCCGCCGCCGATGGTCTCCAGCGGGGAATAAAAGCGGATGACGAACCGGTCGCCGCTTTTGGCGGCCAGGTCATCGCTGAACCGCAGCTGGGCATAGCAGCTGTCGCCGGGCTCCAGCTTCTCCCGGTCCAGCAGCACCACCTTGGCCAGCAGCACGCTGGAGCCATGGTAAAAATGCACCTGGGAGCCGTTGAGGATGACCCGCTGGGAGGACTTCAGATTTTGCAGGCGCGCATCCAGCATCCGCCCCACATGGATGGAGCCGGGGCGCACCACGGCGTCGCCCCGCTGGATCTCGCTCTTTTTCAGGCCGGCCAGATTGACGGCCACCCGCTGCCCGGCGTAAGCCGTGGGGACATCCTTTCCGTGAACCTGCAGATTGCGGATCTTTGCTGTCAGGCCGGAGGGGGCCAGCTGGGCGGGCTCCTCCACCGACATGCTGCCCTCGATCAGGGTGCCGGTGACTACCGTGCCGAAGCCCTCCACCGAGAACACCCGGTCTACCGGCAGACGGAATGGGGTGCGCAGGCTCTTTTCGCCGGTTTTCTGTACCAGCTGCCGCAGCTGCTCCCGCAGCTGGGGGATGCCCGCGCCGGTATAGGCCGAGACGGGCAGGATGGGCTTGCCCTCCAGAAAGGTGCCCTTTACCTGCTCCTTCACATCCTCCCGGATCATCTCCACCCAGTCCTCGTCCACCATGTCGGTTTTGGTGATGACCACCACTCCCTCCCGGATGCCCAGTAGGGAGAGGATGCCCAGATGCTCCACCGTCTGGGGCATGAAGCCCTCGTCAGCGGCCACCACCAGCATGGCCAGGTCGATGCCGCCGGCACCGGCCAGCATATTTTTGATGAATTTCTCGTGGCCGGGCACATCCACGATGCCGGCCTGGGTGCCGTCCTCCCAATCCAGATGGGCAAAGCCCAGTTCAATGGTGATGCCCCGTTTCTTTTCCTCCTGCAGGCGGTCGGTGTCGATGCCCGTCAGGGCCTTGACCAGCAGGGTCTTGCCATGATCCACATGGCCGGCGGTGCCGATGATCACATGCTTCATCGGTCTGCCTCCTTCAGGACGCGGGCCAGCAGGGGGAAGTCCTCCTCCCACAGGGTGCGCAGGCTCAGCAGGTAGCGGTCACGGACGATGCGGCCGATGACGGCCGGCTCACTCAGACGAAGCCGCTGCTCCAGCCCGTCCACCGATACATGGCGGGGCTCCACGGCCACGGCCCAGGTCTCCAGCAGCTGGGTGGGGACGCTGCCGCCGCCCACCTGATCCTGCTCGGGGATCACCTGGCAGCACAGACCGGCCTCCTCCAGCAGGGCGCACAGCTGCTCGGCGCGGCGGCGCAGAAGCTGGGGCGACTGGGAAAGCATCCGCAGGGTGGGGATTTCCTCCCGGGCGCGGTCGGGCTCCAGATAGCTTTGCAGGGTGGCCTCCAGAGCGGCAAGGGTCATTTTGTCCACCCGCATGGCGCGGGTCAGGGGGTGGGAGCGCAGCAGGGCGCTCCACTCCTTCCGGCAGAGGATGATGCCCGCCTGGGGCCCGCCCAGCAGCTTATCCCCCGAAAAGCTGAGGATGTCCACGCCGGCGCGGACGCTGTCCATGACGGTGGGCTCGCCGTGAAGGCCGATGGTCTCCAGATCAAAGAAGCAGCCGGAGCCCAGATCCTCGATCACCGGCAGGCCGTGCTCTCTTCCCAGCGCCACCAGCTCCGACAGCGGGACGCTTTCGGAAAAGCCCAGGATGCGGTAATTGCTGGTGTGGACCTTTAGCAGGGCACGGGTGCTTTCGCCGATGGCCCGGGCGTAATCCCGCAGGTGAGTCTTGTTGGTAGCGCCCACCTCCCGCAGGGAGCAGCCGCACTGCTCCATGATCTCCGGAATGCGGAAGGAGCCGCCGATCTCCACCAGCTCGCCCCTGGAGGTGATGACCTCGCCGCCTTTGCCCAGTGCACTGAGGATCAGCAGCACGGCGGCGGCGTTGTTGTTCACCACAAGGGCGCTTTCCGCGCCGGTGATACGGCACAGCAGGTGCTCCACATGGCTGTAGCGGGAGCCGCGGCAGCCATTTTCCAGGTCGTATTCCAGGGTGGAATAACGGCTGGCGGCCCGGGCGGCGGCCTCTACCGCCCGTGGGGAAAGGCAGGCCCGGCCCAGGTTGGTGTGCAGAACGATACCGGTGGCGTTGATCACCGGGCGCAGAGAGGGACGGGCTGCGGCGGCGGCAGCCCGGCAGAGATCGGCGCAAAGCTCCTCCACGGCGGGGAGGGCGGTCAGCTCGCCGGAGAGGATGCGGCAGCGCAGATCATCGATGCGCCCGCGCACCAGATCGGTGAGCACGGGCTGGGGCAGGCCGGTTTCTGCCAGCTCGGGACG
This sequence comes from uncultured Oscillospiraceae bacterium, assembly GCA_964646225.1. Lineage (GTDB taxonomy): Bacteria > Bacillota > Clostridia > Oscillospirales > Butyricicoccaceae > UBA4644. Next base: position 938 of record CAZYAD010000050.1, on the reverse strand, counting down.
GCGCAGCAGCTCGTCTACCTTGGGCAGCGCTCTGAGCAGTTGCTTGTTCTCCATCTGTACCACTCCATGATATGAATTATTTATAAACCTATTTGTACTTATTATATATCCTTTCTCAATCCATGTCCATACTTCGAAAAAATAAATAAGTCTGTTTTTTCAACATTTTTTTCGCTGATTTCCGGCCGGGAGAAAAGATTTTCTCTCGTTTTCGTGATGTTGCACAAGTTTTCTGCGCAAAATTTGTGCAACATTCATGAACTTGCAATTTATGGATTGATTTTTCCCGATTTCTCTTTACAATAGTAGATGCAACACAGGGCAACTTGCCCAAATTTTCACCCGAAAATTCATGATTTTGACCAAAACGAAAAGGGGAAAGGGAGTTCAACACACAATGAGCACTTATCTGGTAATTGCGGCGGCGGTCGTCAGCCTGCTGATGGCGCTGGGCCTCTACCGCAAAAATGCCTCCATCAAGGTGGAGGACGCGCGTATGCGCGAGATCGCCGGCTTCATCCACGAGGGCGCGATGGCCTATCTGAAGCGGCAATATCTGGTCATGGCTGCGTTTGCCGCCGTGATGTTCGTCGTTCTGCTGGTGATCCTGGGCTGGGAGACGGCGGTCTGCTTCCTCATCGGCGCGCTGTTTTCCGTGCTGGCCGGTTTCTTTGGCATGATGAGCGCCACCCGCGCCAATGTGCGCACCGCGCAGAAGGCCAGGGAAGGGATGCCCGCCGCACTGAATGTGGCCTTTTCCGGCGGCGCCGTGCTGGGTCTGTGCGTGGCCGGTCTGGGCGCGCTTGGCCTTTCCGTGCTGTATCTGATCTTTGACGGCAACAATGACATCCTCACCGGCTTCTCTCTGGGTGCTTCCTCCATTGCGCTGTTTGCCCGTGTGGGCGGCGGCATCTACACCAAGGCCGCCGATGTGGGCG
>CAZYAD010000049.1:0-9011 GCA_964646225.1 uncultured Oscillospiraceae bacterium | reverse complement strand
CCCTTTCGTCTGCGGGAAGGGCGGGACGGGGGTTGCAAAACCGGGGCGCATCCGATATAATGAGCTTATCTGCCCGAAAGAGAAAGGACGAACCATCATGAGTAAGAAAATGCGCGGAAATTTGTTGCTGCTGCTGACCGCCGTCATCTGGGGCACGGCCTTTGTGGCTCAGAGCACCGGCATGGAGCATTTGCAGCCCTTTACTTATAACGGCATCCGGACGGTCATCGGCGGACTGGCACTCATCCCTCTGATCGCCGTGCTGGATCGGCTCAAGCCGGAGGAGGCCCGGCCCACCCCCGCCCAGCGTCGGGAGATCAACCGCAACTCCCTCATTGGCGGCGTGTGCTGCGGCATTGTTCTGTGCGTGGCCAGCTCCTTCCAGCAATTTGGCATCAGCATGACCACCGCCGGAAAGGCGGGCTTCATCACCGCGCTGTATATCGTCATCGTCCCCCTGATGGGCGTGTTTATCCGGCGGAAGATCCCAAAGATCATCTGGGCATGCGTGGCCATCGCCGTGCTCGGCTTTTATCTGTTGTGCGTCAAGGAGGGCTTTTCGGTGTCCACCGGCGACCTGCTGGTGCTGTGCTGCGCCTTCTTCTTTTCCATTCATATCATGGTCATCGACCATTTCGGCGGCAAACATGTGGATGGTGTGCGGATGTCCTGTGTCCAGTTCCTGGTAGCGGGCGGCATCTCTCTGGTGCTGATGCTGCTGTTTGAGGAGCCCTCCTGGGCGGGCATCTGGGCGGCCGGAGGGTCGATGCTGTACACCGGCGTGGTGTCCTGCGGCGTGGGCTATACCCTGCAGATCGTGGGCCAGCGGGATACCGACCCCACCACGGCTACTCTGCTGATGAGCCTGGAGTCGGTGTTTGCCGTGCTGGCAGGCTGGCTGCTGCTGCACGAGAGCCTGAGCCTGCGGGAGCTGCTGGGCTGTGTGCTGGTGTTCGCGGCGGTGCTGCTGGCGCAGATCCCGCTGCCGCAGAAGAACAAACAATAAGCGTTTTTTGCACGCGAAAGGGGCGTTTATGGTCAATTCCGTTTCCTTTCCCGGTCTGTTTGACACAGTCTTTCAACTGAACCGGGTGGCGTTTACCGTTTTCGGCAAGGATATCATGTGGTACGGCGTCATTATCGCCGCGGGCTTTTTGCTGGCGGTGCTGTATGCCCGCGCCCGCTGTGAGGAGTTCGGCTGCCCGCAGGATACGCTGCTGGACGGTATCCTGGTGTGTCTGCCCTGTGCCATCCTCGGCGCGCGGGCGTATTATGTGATTTGTGAATGGGACTACTACGGCCGGCATCCGGAGGACATTATCGCCATCTGGAAGGGCGGACTGGGCATTTACGGTGCGCTGATCGTCACCGGCGTGATCATGGTGCTGTTCTGTAAAAAGCGGCGGGTGGATCTGCTGGGGGCGTTTGACTTTGTAAGCATGAGCTTCCTGCTGGCCCAGGGCATTGGCCGTTGGGGCAATTTCGTCAATGCGGAGGCCCACGGCGGTGTCACCGGGCTGCCCTGGGGCATGGTCATCAACGGCGCGGCGGCGGTACACCCCACCTTTCTCTATGAGTCGCTGTGGGATCTGGCGGGATTCGTTTTTCTGCACCTTTACTCCAAAAAGCGGAGGTTCCGGGGCGAGATCGGACTGCTCTATCTGGGCTGGTACGGCATGATCCGCTTTTTGACCGAGTTTCTGCGCACCGACAGCCTGTATATCGGCAGCACCGGCATCCGTACCTCTCAGCTGGTGGGAGGGCTGTGCGTGGCAGTGTCCGTGGGGCTGCTGACCTATTTTTACCGGACGAAGCGCTATCCCCGGCCCTTCCCCGGGCGGCCGCAGACGGACGACGACCGGGAGGAGAGAGACCGGGAGTAAAGCACAAAAAAGGCCGTCCAGCGACAGAGGACCCTGGTGTCCTCTCGCGGACGGCCTGATTTTTTTTCCGTGACGCACCTTTGGTCGGACGGAAGCTGCAAAAATGAAAAATAAGGCTTGTTTTTTTGCGGGCCTTCCGCTATAATAGAACGGTACTCTTTTGCCGGTGTGTTGGAATTGGCAGACGAGGCGGACTCAAAATCCGTTGGGCTTATCACCCGTGCGGGTTCGACCCCCGCCACCGGCACCAACAAAAGCCGCTCCTGTCCAGACTGACGGGAGCGGCTTTTCTGAATGAGTGGAGGCGTAAGCATGACCGAAAAACTGTACTATCATGATCCGTATCAGACGGACTTTACCGGCCGGGTGCTGTCCTGTGAGCCGGAGGGCGGGCACTGGCAGGTGACGCTGGATCGCACGGCCTTTTATCCAGAGGGTGGGGGCCAGCCTGCCGACCATGGTACGCTGGGCGGGGCCGCCGTCTCCGATGTGCAGGAAAAGGCGGGAGTCATCCGCCATCTGTGCAGTCGGCCCCTTGCCGTGGGGACGGAGGTGTCGGGCCGGGTGGACTGGCAGCGGCGCTTTGACCATATGCAGCAGCACTCCGGCGAGCATATCGTCAGCGGGATGATCTGCGCCCGCTACGGCTGCGACAATGTGGGCTTTCACATGGGGAAGGATGTGGTCACCATTGACTTTAACCACGACATCGACCCCGCCGACCTGCCCGGCATCGAGGAGGCCGCTAACCGCTATCTCTGGCAGGAGCATCCCATTGACATCCGCTTTCTGGAGGGCGAGGCGCTGGAAAAGGCCCAGTATCGCTCGAAAAAATACATTCCCGGCATGGTGCGGCTGGTGGCCTTTCCCGGCGCGGACTGCTGCGCCTGCTGCGGCACCCATGTGTCCACCTCCGGGCAGGTGGGACTGGTGAAGCTGCTGTCCTGCCAGCGCTTCCGGGAGGGAGTGCGGCTGGAGCTGCTGTGCGGCAAGCGGGCGCTGGACTATCTTTCGGGGGTCTGGCAGCAGAATCTGGAGGTATCCCGGGCGCTGAGCGCCAAGCCCATGCAGACCGCTGCCGCAGTGGAACGGCTGAAAAACGAACTGGAAAGCGTCAAGCTGCGCTGTGCCGGGCTGGAGACTGCCGATTTTGCCCGAAAGGCGGCGGCGCTTGCCGGAACGGGCGATGCGATCCTCTTCGAAGGGGAGCTGAGCCCCGACTCGGTGCGGCGTCTGTGTGACGCCGTTCTGGAGGGCTGCGGCGGTCTGTGTGCCGTGTTCGCCGGGGAAAACGGGCAGTATCGATATGCCGTGGGGCATCGGACGGCCGATGTGCGTCCGCTGGTCAAGGAGCTGAATGCTGCCTTTTCCGGCCGTGGCGGCGGCAAGCCGGGTTTTGCGCAGGGCAGCCTGACCGCCAGGGAGGAGGCCCTGCGGGAGTTTGTCCGGCGGGTGTGGGAGAAGCGGTAAGCCTTCCCACACGAAACACGAAACACATATTTTACTTTTTTCGGGATCGAGCCCGTCCGGAAGCCTGCTTCAGGCCCGGACGGACTTCTTTTTTGCAAAAGAACAGGAAGATCCTCTTGACAAATACATCGCACTGCGATAGACTATATATTGCAGTGCGATATATCGCACCGAAAACTGAGGAAGGAGAAACAAAATGGAACCCCATATCAAAAAGGTCTATGTTCCCATGACCGAGACGGCATTTTATATCCTGCTGTGTCTGCGGAAGCCCAACCATGGATATGGCATCGTGCAGATGACGGAACGGCTGACCGGCGGCGAGATCAGGCTGACGCCGGGCACCCTGTACGGCAGTCTGTCCAAAATGGAGAAGGACGGGGTCATCCGATTGCTCCGGGAGGAGGACAAACGGAAAATCTATCAGCTCACAGACCTGGGGCTGGAGCTTTTACAGCTCGAACGGAAACGCATTGAACGCCTGTACAAAAGTGCGATGGAGGCAGAATGATATGAACGATCGGAAAGTCGAATGGAGATTTTTTTCTGTTCCGGAATGGAAGAAAGAGGAACGCTACTTAAGGGAGCGGCACAAAAGCGGCTGGAAATTTGTCCGGGTATCCGGCTTGGGCGTCTATCACTTTGAACGGTGCGCTCCGGAGGATGTGATCTATCAGTTGGACTATAACCGGGAGGGGCTTGCCCACAAGGAAGAATATGTGACCATGTTCCGCGACTGCGGTTGGGAATATTTGCAGGATTATGTGGGCTACAGCTATTTTCGAAAGGCTGCTGCCGAGATGGACGGGGAGGAAGAGATCTTTTGCGATGATGCTTCCCGTCTGGATATGATGAAGCGGGTGTTCCGGGGGCGCATGATCCCCCTTCTGGCGATTTTCTTTCTGGTCATCATCCCGCAGATCATTCAGCTGAGCTTTGCGGACATACCGTTTCATCGCGGACTCAGAATCCTGTATTGCGTGCTGCTTGCCGTGTATCTGGGCCTGTTCCTGTCCTTTGCGATTGCCTACCGGAACTACGCGAAAGCGGTTCGCAAGAAATAGGAGGTGAGGAACACGCTCGAATTTGTCAGGGCCGCCTTCCCGTGGGTACTGCTTGGGCTGTTGATCGCTGTCAGCTGCGCCGGAATTGCCGGAAAAAAGAAATAACGCTGCGGTTCGCGCCGCAGGATGGCAGTCACGCACCTTGGGGCGTGGCTGCTTTTTGCAAAAAGCAGGACTGCCGGCTCCATCCTTTTGGGGATGCCGGCAGTCCTTGCAAGCATATGTGCTTTTTTCGGGAGATCAGGCGTTTCTCAGGAAGGCGCGGTAGCCGCGGGCGGCCTCGTACACATCGGCCTTGGAGCTGACCTCGTAGGGGGCGTGCATGCTCAGCAGGGCCACGCCGCTGTCGATGACATTCATGCCGTGCTTGGCCATGATATAGGCGATGGTGCCGCCGCCACCCACATCCACCTTGCCCAGCTCGCAGAACTGGTAGGAGACCTGGGCCTCGTCCATGATGCTGCGGATGCGGGCCACATACTCGGCGTTGGCATCGTTGGAGCCGCTCTTGCCCCGGGCACCGGTGAACTTGTTGAAGGTCATGCCGCGGGACAGGAAGGCGGCGGAGCGCTTCTCAAAGGCATCGGCGTAGAGAGGATCATAACCGGCGCTGACATCGGAGGACAGCATGCTGGAGTTGCGCAGGCAGCGGCGCAGACCCAGGAAGGGATCGCCATGGGTGGCGGCGATGAGCTCGGCCACGGCGTTCTCAAAGAAGGTGCCCTCCATACCGGTGGCGCCCACCGAGCCGATCTCCTCCTTGTCCACCAGCAGGCAGCAGGAGGTCTTTTTCAGGGGAGCGCTCTCCTGGAGCATGGCCCACAGAGAGGTGTAGGCGCAGACGCGGTCGTCCTGACCATAGGCCAGAATCATGCTTCGATCCAGACCGCAGTCCCGGGCCTTTCCGGCGGGGACGATCTCCAGCTCGGCGGACAGGAAGTCCTCCTCCGCCAGGCCGTATTTTTCGGACAGGATGTGCAGGACATTGGCCTTGACGGCCTCCTTCTGATCCTTGTCCAGCTTGCTTTCCTCCAGCGGACGGTTGCCCACCAGCAGATCCAGCCCCTCGCCGGAGATGACCTGAGCGGCCTTTTTATCCATCTGGCTGCCGGCCAGGTGGATCAGCAGATCGGAGAACACCAGAACAGGGTCGCTGTCCTCTTCACCGATGACCACCTGAATGGCCGTGCCATCCTTTTTGACAGCGACGCCGTGGATGGCCATGGGCTGGGTGACCCACTGGTATTTCTTGATGCCGCCGTAATAATGGGTGTCCAGATAAGCCTGCCCCTCGGCCTCATAGAGAGGGTTCTGCTTCACATCCACCCGGGGAGAGTCGATGTGCGCGCCCAGAATGTTCATGCCATTTTCCAGCGGCTCCTCGCCCAGCTGGAACAGGGCCAGCGCCTTGTTCATGCAGACGGCATACAGTTTGTCGCCGGGGCCCAGCCTGCGGCGGGCGCGGATGGCGGTCTCCAGCGGCATATAGCCGGCCTCCTCCGCCATGCGGACGGCCTGGGCCACGCATTCCCGTTCGGTCTTGCCGTTGTCCAGAAACGCCTTGTAACCGGCGTTCAGGGCCTCCAGCGCCTCCAGATCGGCGGGGGTGTACTTTTTCCATGCGGTTTTGTATTCCATAGTCGGTACTCCTTTTTCAATGATCGCGGATGCTGCTGCATAATATTGTAGTATGGAGCACTGCTTTTTGTCAAGGTTTGCCGTGAAGAAGAAAATTGAGAATCTTTCTCAAAATATATTGACAAACAAAAAAGATAAGTTATAATTAGAATAAGAATTATTCTTAAAAGGAGACGCCTTATGACCAGACAACAGCGGCTGATCTGCACCGTGCTGGAGCAGACACCGGGACATCACACCGCCGAGGAGCTGTTTCTTCTGGCACGGGAGCATATGCCCGCCATCGCCCTGGGGACGGTCTACCGCATCCTCAATCAGATGGCGGGAGAGGGCCGGATACGGCGGCTCACGGTGCCGGGGCAGCCGGATCGGTTCGACCGCAATCCCGTGCCCCACGCCCATCTGGTGTGCCGCTGCTGCGGCAAGCTGGAGGATCTGTTCCTGCCGGAGCTGACGGACTATTTGCAGGCCCGCTGCGACACAAAAATCCTGCATTATGAGCTGACTGTGGGGCATACCTGCGCCGGATGCAGGGAAACTAAGTCTATGGAAAACACATGATAACAAGGATCAGGAGGAAACGATGATGAAGAACTTGAAGGGAACTAAAACTGAACAGAATCTGTGGACGGCCTTTGCCGGAGAGAGCCAGGCCCGGGGTAAGTACACCTACTTTGCCTCTGTGGCAAAAAAGGAGGGCTACGAGCAGATCGCGGCGATCTTTCTGGAGACGGCCGACAATGAAAAGGAGCATGCCAAGCTGTGGTTCAAGGCGCTGGGTGAGCTGGGGGATACGGCGACCAATCTGAAGTCTGCCGCAGCCGGCGAGCACTTCGAGTGGACTGATATGTATGCCACCTTTGCCAAAGAGGCCGAGGAGGAGGGCTTTGCTGAGCTGGCGGCCCAGTTCCGCATGGTGGCACAGATCGAAAAGGCCCACGAGGCCCGCTATCTGGCGCTGCTGGACAATGTGCAGATGCAGAAGGTCTTTGAAAAGTCCGAGGAGGTCATGTGGAAGTGCCGCAACTGCGGACACCTGGTCATCGGAAAAAAGGCACCTGCCGTCTGCCCGGTGTGCGCCCATCCCCAGAGCTTCTTTGAGCTGGAGAGCAAAAACTATTAAGAAAAATGCGAAAACACAGCGCCCGGGTTCTCCGACCCGGGCGCTGTGTTTTCATGATACGATAACTATATAAGAGTGGCGCGCTACTATTTGGCGAACACATGCTCACCGATGGTCAGCACTGTCTCCCGGGAAAAGATCCACTGGCTGGTGCTTTTGTCCGGATTGTAAAAGTAAATGGCACCGCCGGTGGGATCCCAGCCGTTGAGGGCGTCCTGCGCCGCCCGGCGGGCGCTGTCGGTGATGCGCACCTGATAAAACTGGCCGTCGCTCACTGGACTGAAGGCCCCCGGCTGAAAGAGCACCTCTGCCACGGTGTTAGGAAAGGAGGGATGCCTGACCCTGTTGAGGATCACGGCTCCCACCGCCACCTGGCCGGTGTAGGGCTCGCCCCGGGCCTCGGCAGAGATCATCCGGCACAGCAGGGTAAAGTCATCGTCGCGTCCGGCGGTGCCGGCGCTGTCAGAGGACATTCCCAGCGCCGCCAGCGTCCTGCTGCCGCAGATGCCGTCTGCGGTGAGGCCGTTCTGCCGTTGAAAATAGCGGACGGCCTCTGCTGTCTCGCTGCCGTAAATGCCGTCCACGCCGCCGGTGTAATAGCCCCAGCGCTTCAGCTTGGTCTGAATGACGCGCACCTCCTCGCCCTGACTGCCCTGACGATAAGCGGCCAGCGCCGGTGTCAGCATGAGGGAAAGAATTGTCGCCAGACAGAGAAGGGCTCCTGCGCGAAAAAGCTTGTGCCGCCGTGTCATATGCTCGTCCTCCTTGCTTTGCGGATCCCTGCGGATGGCGTTAGCTTGCCCGAAATGCAAAAAGTTATGCCTTCTCCACGCGACAGGAATGTTTTTCCGGAAATACGGGCAAAATCCTGTTGAGGTGATAAAGCATGAGAACTGTTCGTTTTCGCATCCGACTGCTGGCGTGGCTGCTGGCGGGGTGTCTGCTGTGGGCGCAGCCGCTGGGGGAGCGTCCGGCGCTGGGGGAGAAGCTGACCCGGCTGCATGTGCTGGCCAATTCGGACAGCGCTGCCGACCAGCGCCTTAAGCTGGAGGTGCGGGATGCAGTGCTGGAGGCTTCGGAAGGGGCGGAGGAGATCGACGGGGCCCTGCTGCATCAGCTGGAGCAGACGGCCCGGCAGACGGTGCGGCAGGCCGGGTATGACTATCCGGTACGGGTCACCCGGGAGGTTTGCTATTTTGACACCCGGGCGTACGAGCGATTTACCCTTCCGGCGGGATACTATGACGCAGTGCGGGTGGTCATCGGGGAAGGCGCGGGCAAAAACTGGTGGTGCGTGATCTACCCGCCGCTATGTGCCGGGATGTGCCAGACCGATTGGGAAACGATGGCCCGGGAGGCCGGTCTGACAGAGGATGAGATCGGCCTGATCTGCGAGGAAGAAGGATATGTCATCCGCTTTCGATTGCTGGATCTATGGGGAAAAGTGCAGCAGTGGCTGCGGGCATCAACTATATGATGCAAAATGACTCTATGGAAGCTCGGAAATACTCAATTTCAAAAAATCGAAAAAAACTCAAAAAAAGTGTTGACAAAAGGGAGGGGTCGTGGTATTATAAACAAGCGCTCGAGAGAGCCGGTCAAAAACGGCCCACGATGACGGCGCGAAAAGCACTTTGTAAATTAAACAACACCATGAAAACAAGGAACCTGAAAATTATTTGAGTTTGAAAAGTATTTTTCGAACAGTATTTTGAGAAGCCAAGTTTGAGCTTATCTAAAAAGATTTGAGGTACCCAAGAGGGTGCTTTAGATACAATTTTTTAGAGAGTTTGATCCTGGCTCAGGACGAACGCTGGCGGCATGCCTAACACA
>CAZYAD010000048.1:0-9588 GCA_964646225.1 uncultured Oscillospiraceae bacterium | reverse complement strand
TCCGGAGCTGTATGACCTGTTCCTCCGTCTGGGCTTTTCCCGCTGGATCCAGCGGCTGGAGCTGAAGCCTGCCGCCGGTTCCGGAGAGCAGCCTGCCCAGCCGACCTTTTCCGGCACCTGCGAAAGCGAGGAGCTGACCGCCCCGGAGCAGGTGCAGGCCCTTGCCGCCCGGCTGACCGAGGGGGAAGCGCCGGTATATCTCTGCTGGGAGCCCGGCCTGCTGGCCCTCCATCGGGAGGCGGAGGAGACCCATGCCTGCGGCTGGCTGCTGGATGCGCAGACCTACTCCGGCGACTGGAACGAGGCGCTGGCCCTGCTGCTGTCTCCCCAGGTGAAAAAAGCCGCCCACGGCGCAAAGCCGCTGGTGTGTGCGCTGCTGGAGCAGGGCGTCCCGGCGGAAAACTGGGTCTTTGACTCGGCAGTGGCGGCCTATCTGCTGGAGCCCACCGCCGGCAGCTATGAGCTGGATGCCCTGTGCGCCCGCTGCTGCGGCTTTACTCCCGGCGGCAGCAGCGATGGGGGAGAGGAGGCGCAGCTTTCCCTGCTGGACGCACCGGCGGAGCCTGCCGACCGGGCCTCCCGCTATGCCGCCGCCCTCAGCCGCGCCGCCGCCGTAGCCTGTCTGGAAGAAGCGCTGCTGCCCCGGCTGGAAGAAGCCGGTATGCTGCCGCTGTACCGGGAACTGGAGCTGCCCCTGATGCCCCTGCTGGCCCGGATGCAGGCTCGGGGCATCCGGGCCGACAAGCAGCGGCTGCTGGATTTCGGCGCCCGGCTGGAGGGGCAGCTGCGCACGCTGGAGGAGCAGATCTACGCCCTTGCCGGTCATCCCTTCAACATCGCCTCGCCCAAGCAGCTCAGCGCGGTGCTGTTTGAGGAGCTGGGCCTGAAGGGCGGCAAAAAGACCCGCACCGGCTGGTCCACCGATGCCGAAACCCTGGAAAAGCTGCGCCAGGCCCACCCGCTGATCCCCGCCGTGCTGGACTGGCGCAAGGTCAGCAAGCTGAAAAGCACCTATGTGGAGGGGCTCACCCGGGCCATCGGCCCCGATGGCCGCGTCCACTCCACCTTCCACCAGACTGTAACGGCCACCGGTCGCCTCAGCTCAGCCGACCCCAACCTGCAAAATCTGCCTGTCCGGCGGGAGGACGGCGCCGAGATCCGACGCTGCTTTACCGCTCGCCCCGGCTGGGTGCTGGTGGACGCCGACTACTCTCAGATCGAGCTGCGGGTGCTGGCCCATATGGCTGATGACCGCGCCATGCAGGAGGCCTTCGCCTCCGGCGAGGACTTCCACGCCGTCACCGCCTCGCAGGTGTTCCATGTCTCCCTGCCGGAGGTGACCCCAAAGCTGCGCTCGGCCGCCAAGGCGGTAAATTTCGGCATCGTCTACGGAATGTCCGCCTGGTCGCTGGCCGATGACATCCATGTCTCCAACGCCGAGGCCCAGGCCTATATCGATGCCTACCTTGCACGCTACACCGGCGTCCGGGACTATATGGAGCGGGTGAAGGAGGATGCCGCCCGGGAGGGCTTCGTCACCACCCTGTATGGCCGCCGCCGCGCCCTGCCAGAGCTGAAAAGCGCCAGCTTCCAGGTGCGCTCATTCGGCCAGCGGGCCGCCATGAATACCCCCATCCAGGGCACCGCCGCCGATATTATCAAGCGGGCCATGCTGCGGGTGGAGGAGCGCCTGAACCGGGAGGGCCTTTCGGCCCGTCTGCTGCTTCAGGTTCACGACGAGCTCATCGTGGAAGCGCCTCCGGAGGAGCGGGAGCGGGTATCCCGCCTGCTTCAGGAGGAAATGGAGTCCGCCGCCGAGCTGAAGGTGCGCCTGCCCGCCGAGGTCAGCTGGGGCGAAAACTGGTATGACGCAAAGAAATGAGGTGTCTGCTGTGAACGAGCAATGGAGCTTCGGCCCGCTGCGGCCGGAGCATCTGGAGGATATGGCCCGCATGGAGGAGCAGTGCTTCTCCGTCCCCTGGAGCCGGGAAATGCTGGCGCAGGAGCTGGAAAATCCCATGGCCCATTATGTGATCTGCACCGACCGCGCAGGCCGCGTTCTGGGCTATATCGGCTCCCGTATCGTGCTGGACAGCGCCGACATCACCAATGTGGCCGTGGCCCCGGAGCACCGCCGTCGGGGCCTGGGCTTTGAGCTGGTGAACCGGATGCTGGAGGAAATGGCCCTTCGGGGCGTTTCCTCGGTGCTGCTGGAGGTGCGGGAGAGCAACCTCCCCGCGCAGAGGTGCTATGCCCGGGCGGGCTTTTCCCCAGTGGGTCGCCGCCGGGGCTATTATGACAAACCAAAGGAGGACGCCCTTCTCATGGGGCGGCAACTGTTATGAGCAAGCTGATCTTAGCCATCGAAAGCTCCTGTGACGAGACCGCCTGCGCTATCTCCCGGGATGGCCGGGAGATCCTGGCCGATGTGGTCTTCTCGCAGGCCGATATGCACGCCCTTTATGGCGGCGTGGTGCCGGAGATCGCCAGCCGCAAGCACATCGAAAAGGTGTCTCTTGTGGCCGACCAGGCAGCCAGACAGGCCGGAATCCGTCTGTCCGATCTGGACGCCGTGGCCGCCACCTGCGCCCCCGGTCTCATCGGCGCACTGCTGGTGGGGGCCAATTTTGCAAAAGCCGCCGCGCTGGCGCTGGAGCTCCCCTTCATCCCGGTGCATCACATCCGGGGCCATGTGGCCGCCAATTACATCGCCTTTCCCGGGCTGGAGCCCCCCATGACCGCGTTGGTGGCCTCCGGCGGACATACCGTCATCCTGGATGTGGCCGATTACACCCATATGGAGGTGGTGGGCGCCAGCCGGGACGATGCCGCCGGCGAGGCCTTTGACAAGATCGGCCGGGTACTGGGCCTGCCGTATCCCGGCGGCGCGGCGCTGGATCGCCTCAGCCATGAGGGCGACCCCGCCCGTTACCCCCTGCCGCCCGCTGTCATCCGGGAGCACCCCTATGATTTTTCCTTTTCCGGCTTGAAAACCGCCGCCGTCAATCTGATCCACAACGCCCAGCAGAAGGGACAGGAGATCTCCCATGCCGACCTGGCCGCCGCCGTCTCCCATACCGTAGCCCATTCGGTGGTCCCCCGGGTGGTGGCCGCTGCCCGGGATCGGGGCAGAAAGCGGGTATGCGCCGCCGGAGGCGTGGCCGCAAACTCCACCCTCCGTGCTCTGCTGGAGGCGGAGTGCAGGCGCGCCGGACTGGAGCTGTATCTGCCGCCGCTGCGCCTGTGCGGCGACAACGGCTCCATGATCGCCTGCCAGGCGTATTACGAGCTGCTGGCCGGCAACACCGCCGACTGCGCCCAGAACTGCTTCGCCACCATGCCGGCCTCCTGCGATGTCAGCCGGTTTGAAAACCATTTGTAAACCGAACAAAGGTTTTTCCTGTGGAAAACTCCCGCCGGGTATCCGCCCTGCGGGAGTTTTTGCCCGCCGCCCCCGGAAAAACAGGCTTTCCGCCGCTGCCCTTTGTGGAAAACTCTGTGGAAAGTGTGCATAACTCCGTGTATAGGCTGCACAGAGCGGCGCGCTTATTTTTTTGCTTTTTGTCAATATTCTTGCGATTTTTATCAAAGACACTTGCAATTCAAACGATTTTCGGTTACAATAGGAGCCGATCAGCAAATGACTTTCGATTCCGGAGGGAGAATCTTATGGAGAAAAGGATCTCGTCTGCCGTTATTCATCGGATGCCGCGCTATTTTCGTCATCTGTGTGATTTGCAGGACGCAGGGATCACCAGGATCTCTTCCGGTACGCTTGCGGAACGAATGGGTCTCACCGCATCACAGGTGCGTCAGGATTTCAACTGCTTTGGCGGCTTCGGGCAACAGGGTTACGGATATAACGTAGCGGAGTTGCGCACCGCCATTGCCGGCATCATGGGCATCGATACCCAAAAGCGCGCCATCATCGTCGGCGCAGGCAATCTGGGCAAGGCGCTGATAACCAATTTCAACTTCACCAAATACGGCGTGCGGCTGGTGGCCGCCTTCGATTCCAACCCTCTGCTGATCGGGACGGAAATCGCAGGTGTGCCGGTGTATTCCTGCCGCCGCCTGGAGCAGGTGATGGAGGAGCACCGGCCGGAGATCGCCATTCTCACCCTGCCCAAGCTCCATGCTCGCGCTACTGCGCAGCGGCTGGTGGAGGTGGGCATCCGTGGGATCTGGAACTTCACCTCCATCGATCTGCACCTGGATATGCCCCAGGTCCCAGTGGAAAATGTTCATTTTTCCGAGAGCCTGATGGTCCTGTCCTATAAGCTTCGATAAGCGTACCGAAACAAAAAAGCTGCCTTCGGGCAGCTTTTTTGCTATACCACAGTAAAGTGCTTCTGTCAAGAGGACTGCCGACAGAAATTCCAGGTTTTTCGCCCGTCAACTTGCACAAATTTTCGAATCAAAAATTGTGTAAATCAACAAAAAGACGGATTTTTGGCTATCAATTCGCAAAAAGTTCAAAATTTCGCTGGCAAAAGAAAAAAACCTGTGCTATAGTTTGCCCATAGACCAACCGTCCGGTCTTGGGTTGACGCTTGCCTGTCAGCGGGGGACCGACGGGAAAATCCACTTCAAAGGAGAGACACGTATGAAAAAATGGATCGCATTGTTGCTGAGCATGGTCCTTCTGCTGTCCTGCTTCGCAGGCTGCGGCAGCGACAACGAGACACCCGACACCCCTGACAATTCTGACAACCAGGGCACCGTCAGCAATGACGGCGAGAGCTCCAACGGCGGAGACGAAGAGGTGCGTCCTGAGGGCGCTGCGGCCGAGCAGGTCGTCAAGAGACTCTACACCGACGAGATCACTGACTGGAACCCCCTGCATCCCTCCGCAGGCGGCACCTGGGCCAACTGGATCGACTCCCTGGTGGAGTACGATAACTATGGTATGTGCCAGCCCTGCCTGGCTGAGTCCTGGACCAAGTCCGAGGACGGCCTGACCTGGACTTTCAAGATCCGCGAGGGCGTCCGTTGGCAGTACAATGATGGCTCCTTCTACGGCGACGAATATGTCAAGGCCGAAGACTGGGTCACCTCCGCCAAGTGGATTCTGGATCCCGCCAACACCGCCCGCACCGCTGACCTGCTGTTCGATATGGTCGGCGCCGAGGATTATTATCTGGCGCTGGAGTCCGGCCAGGAGGCCGACTGGGATACCGTCGGCATCAAGGCTATCTCCGAGTATGAGCTGCAGTACACCCTGACCCAGGCCTGCCCCTGGTTCCTGTCCCGTCTGACCTATAACTGGGGCTACCCCACCTCCGCCAAGTTCATGGAGGAGCAGGGCGATGCCTTCGGTACCGACAACACCACCATCCTGTACTGCGGCGCCTTCCTGTGCACCGAGTGGGATTATCAGAGCTGGACTCTGAACGAGCGCAACCCCGAGTACTGGGATATCAAGAACATCCATGTTGAGCGCATTGAGGAGACCTTCAACGCCGAGGCTGATGTGGTTGGCCCCGAGCTGCTGCTCCGCGGCGAAGTCACCTCCGCCGACATCCCCTCCGACCAGATCGACGAGTGGATGAGCGATCCCGAAAAGGCCGCTCTGATCCGTCCCGTCCGTTCCGGCACCTACAACTACTGGTTCCTGTTCAACTTCATGCCCACCTACGAGGAGAGCAATGTTAATGGCCTGCAGCTGGATCACGAGCAGTGGCTGGCCGCCGCCAACAACCTGAACTTCCGTAAGGCCGTCTATTATGGTCTGAACCGCCGCAAGGTCGTTGAGATCTATGACCCCTACAACCCCGAAGCCTTTATGTGCGGCTCCATCACCAAGCCTGACTTCTGCGCCGCCGGCGGTACCGACTACATCTATTCCGAGCCTCTGAAGCCCTATACCACCGTTGAGCAGTATCAGCCCGAAGAGGCCCTGAAGTATCGCGACGCTGCCCGCGCCGAGCTGGAAGCCCAGGGCGTTTCCTTCCCCATCGTGGCTTATATGCCCTACAACACCTCCGGTCATGACGGCGACATGGCAGTCGTGGTCACGCAGCAGCTGATCGAGCTGCTGGGCGCCGACTTCATCCAGTTCGTCATTGAGGGTTATCCCGACACCGACTATCTGAACACCTGCCGCCGCAGCGGTAACTACAGCTTCCAGCTGTGCTACTGGGGCCCCGACTACGCCGATCCTCTGACCTATACCGATCCCTTCCGCCTGGGCCAGGCTTATGCCTACCTGTGGCGTGCTGACGGCGCTGCCACTCAGGTTCCCGAAGGCACTGATGGCGCTCGTATGGGCCGTAGCGGCTGGGATGAGACCTACTGGATCAACCACAACTACACCGACATGGTCACCGAGGCCAACAAGGAAGTCGTGGATATGGAGAAGCGCTACAACGCTCTGGCCGAGTGCGAAGCCTGGCTGCTGGAGAACGCTTACGCCATCCCCATCGGCCCCGTCGGCTCCTGCGGCTATATGTCCTCTTATCTGAGCCCCTTCGAGAGCCAGTTCGCTCCCTTCGGCTTCTCCGATTCCCGCTATAAGTATCAGTGGGTCTATGAGAAGCCCATGGATTCCGAGACCTATATGGCCGGTCTGGAAGCCTGGCAGGTCGAGCGTGCCGAGCGGATCGCTGCCGCTCAGGCTGCCGGTATCGACTACTAATTCAGCCAAACGCAAGCAATAACTGAATCAAGCGTCAGGAGAGCCCCCCTGTCCGGAGATAGGGGGGCTCTCTCAAGTAAAAAACGACTTTTCACCGTAAATGAAACGAGAGGTGACACATCTTGCTGAAATACACACTGGGACGCGTAGGCCGTGCCTGCATCACCATTTGTCTGGTGCTGTCGATCGTCTTTCTGCTGATGCGTCTGATGCCCGTCGAAACCTATTTCGAAGGTCGTTCAGACACCATGAGCGATACCGTTAAAAATAATATTCTGAAAGAACTGGGTCTTCTTGACCCCTGGTATATCGCGCTCCCCAATTTCTGGAAGAACCTGATCCTTCACGGGGACCTGGGCAAATCCATCGTCATCCGGAAAAATGTTCCCGTTGGCGACATTATCTGGCCCAAAGCAAAGGTCTCATTCCAGTTTGGTATCATCTCTCTGGTGATCCAGTTGCTGGTTGGTATGCCGCTGGGTGTCATGATGGCCCGGAAAAAGAATGGCATCGTGGATAAGGTGGGTAACATTTATGTTCTGCTCATCAACGCCATACCGGCCGCTGTCTATTACATCCTGATCCAGATCTATCTGTCTTCCTGGCTGGGCCTGCCCATGCTGTTTAAGTCTACTATCCCCAGCTCCCGGATCATGCCCATCATCTGCCTGTCTCTGGGCGGCATCGCCTCCAACGCCATGTGGATGCGCCGCTATATGGTGGACCAGCTGAATATGGACTATATCCGTCTGGCCCGCGCCAAGGGCATGACCTCCAGCCAGGTGGCCTTCCGCCACATTTTCCGCAACGCGCTGGTGCCCATGGTCCAGAGTCTGCCGGCCTCTCTGCTGTTCACCATCTCCGGCTCGCTGTATGTGGAGTCTCTGTTCTCCATCAACGGCATGGGCGGTCTGCTGATCAGCTCCATCCAGCGTCAGGATAACACGCTGGTGCAGGCCATGGTCCTGCTGTATTCCGTCATCTCTGTCCTGGGTCTGCTGTTGGGCGACCTGGCCATGATGCTGGTGGATCCCCGAATCACCTTTACCCAGAAGGGAGGCAGCCGCTGATGTCCGATAACAAGAATAAGCTCCCGGAGAGCAAGGAAAACCCCTTCTTCCGCAGCTATACCGACAAAAAGGTCATCGAGCTGCAGGAGGGCTTTGCCGAGACCGACTATCTGGAGGATCTGAAAAAGATCCCTGCCCAGATGCCTATTGTCTGTGACGATGGCGAGACCCCCATTACCGACGACCTGTTCGTCGAGGTGCCCTATGACGATGCCGAGGCCGAGCGCAGCGGTTATTCCAACTATTCTTACTGGGGTTCCACCCTCCGTGTTTTCCTGAAAAACAAGGTATCGGTGGCGATCCTGATTTTCCTGGTGGTGCTGCTGCTGTTCACCTTCGTCCAGCCCTATCTGCCCAATCAGCATGACCCCTATGTGGTCAACAATGACCCGATCACCGGCAAGACCCTGCGCAACCTCAAGCCCAACGGCGATTTCTGGTTTGGCACCAACGCCATCGGCCAGGATCTGTGGTCCCGCATCTGGCAGGGCAGCCGCAACTCCCTGCTGATCGCGCTGTGTTCCTCTGCGGTCAGTATGGTTCTTGGCCTGATTATGGGCTGCGCCTGGGGCTATGCCCGTAAGATGGACTGGCTGTTTACCGAGATCTACAACCTGTTCGACAATATCCCCTATACCATTTTGCGTATGCTGCTGATCTACATCATGCGCCCCAGCGTTACCACCATGATTATTGTTATGTCCATGACCGGCTGGCTGGGCATGGCCAAGTACATCCGAAACATGATCCTGATCTATCGTGACCGCGAGTTCAATCTGGCCTCCCGCTGCCTGGGTACTCCCAGCTTCAAGATCATCACCCGCAACATCCTGCCGCAGCTGGTTTCGGTCATCATGCTGCAAACCGCCCTGGCCATCCCCGGTGCCATCGGCTCCGAGGTGTTCCTGACCTATATCGGTCTGGGCCTGCCGGTCAGAATCCCCTCGTTGGGCAACCTGGTGGATGAGGGCCGTAAGGTCATGCTAGTGGAAGCGCAGCGGTATCAGCTGTTTTACCCCATGCTGATGGTTTCCGCCATCACAGTCGCGTTCTATGCGCTGGGCAACGCGTTTGCAGACGCTTCCGACCCGCGCAACCACCGCTGACGGAGGTGTCTTATGAGCGAAAATAGAGAAATCGTATTGAGCGTCAAGGATCTGGTGGTCAAGTTCAACCTGCGTGGACAGGTGCTTACCGCCCTCCGCGGCATCACCATGGACCTGTACAAGGGCGAGTCCCTTGCCATCGTTGGCGAGTCCGGCTCCGGCAAGTCGGTCTTCTGTAAAAACTTTATGGGTCTGCTGGACAACAACGGCTGGATCGACAACGGCACCATCGAGTATGGCGGCATGGATCTGGCCAAGTTCAAGACCGAAAAGGACTGGATCCAGATCCGCGGCAAGCGCATTGCCATGGTGTTCCAGGATCCCATGACCTCTCTGAACCCCCTGAAGACTATTGGCAAGCAGATCGAAGAAGCCTTTACCCTGCACAACAAGGTCACCAAGGAGGAAGCCAAAAAGCGCACGCTGGAGCTGCTGGAGGATGTAGGCATCCCCGATCCCGAGCGCCGCTATAAGCAGTATCCCCACGAGTTTTCCGGTGGTATGCGCCAGCGCGTGGTCATCGCCATCGCCATGGCCTGCGTTCCGGAGATCCTGATCTGCGACGAGCCCACCACCGCCCTGGATGTTACCATCCAGGCCCAGATCCTGGATCTGCTGCGCAAGCTTCAGGCCAAATATGCACTGACCATCATTTACATCACCCACGACCTGGGCGTGGTGGCCAATGTGGCCGACCGTATCGCCGTGATGTATGCAGGCGATATCGTGGAGATCGGCACCTGCGAAGAGGTGTTCTACGATCCCAAGCACCCCT
>CAZYAD010000047.1:0-9822 GCA_964646225.1 uncultured Oscillospiraceae bacterium | reverse complement strand
ATGGGTTCAGACACTGTACATAAAAAAATAGGCAGAACGCCCCCGACCGCATGGTCGGGGGCGTTTTTGGAAAAGAGAGATGTTACTGGATCTTGGACAGAATCAGCTTGGCGCAGTCGATCTGGTTGGGGATGTTGCCGTTTTCGTCCTTGACGCGCCAGATGTCGGGGGTGATCTCGTCGGCCACATAGATCTTGCCGTTTTCGTCGTAGCCCACCTCGATCTTGAAGTCCAGCAGCTGCAGGTTCATGCCGGCCAGCTCCTTCTTCAGAACCTCGCCTACCTTCACCAGGATGTCCAGCGCCTGATCGTACTGGCCCTCCTTCAGCATGCCCTTCATGATGCACAGACGCTCGGTAATCAGGGGATCGCCCTGGGCGTCGCTCTTCAGCGTGACCTCGCAATAGGGGGGATCAAAGGGGATGCCCTGCTCCAGGTCGAACCGGCGGCACATGGAGCCGGCGGTGAAATACCGCAGCACAAACTCCAGCTTGGGGACGGTGAGGTTGCGCACCTTCATCAGCCCCTGCTCCAGATCGGAGCCCAGATAATGGGTGGGAATGCCGTTTTTCTCCATCAGCTCAAAGAAATATTTGGAGACAGCCAGGCCGATCCGGCCCTTGCCCTCTACGCTGCCGCCGACGGAGTTGGAGCCGGGATCAAAGACGCCGTTTTCGCCGGTGGCGCTGTCCTTAAAGAACAGGTAGACGATGTTGTTGGCCTCGTCCAGCATGACATTTTTGGTCTTGCCCTCATACAGTTTTTTCATGATATGGAATCCCCTTTCAGGTAGTGTGAACACAATGGATCGGGCGCTCGGCCCATGGAGGTATTATAGCAAAAACAAGAAAACTGCGCAACGGGTTAAACCCAGAAAAATGAAATTTCGTCACAAAAAACAGCGGAAACGCCGCTGAATGGCCGCCGGGGCCGGGGCGGGTCGTGAAAATTCACAAAGATTTTGGGGAAGTTCGCCAGCCCGCGGCGGCGGGGCAGGGAAGAGAGACCGTTTTATCGGACTGCGATGCTGGTAGGATGCAAGCATCACAAAGAGAAAAACGGAGGGCTCCGGAATGTATCAGGTCAAATATGTGTTCAATCATTATAATGTGTATGGGCCGTCGGGGCGGTTCCTCTTTTCGGCGGACACCGAGAGCGAGGCCTGGGCGGAGCTGGCGGCGCTGGAGGAGTGAGCGGGGAGACCTTCGGCACGGGCTGTCTCCGTCAGCGCGGCTTCTCCCTCTTGCTTGTCCGGCTCCCGCAGCGTGGAGCAAGGCTGAGGAAAAAGGACGGGCGCGGCCAGTTATTCCGCCTCGAAAAACAGCTCCACGCTGCCGGTGTCGGCGGTGACCGTCAGGGCGATCTCCCCGCCCTTCTGCTCGTCGGGCAGGGTGTTGCTCCCCATCGCCGACGAGGAGTGGATGGTATACTCCCGCTGGCCGCCGGACAGCATGCCGAAAATGCCGCCCAGCTGGCTTTCCAGAACGATGCTGTCACGGGCGGAGACCCGATCCAGCGAGATGTCGCCTAAGGCGCAGCTGACCTGCAGGGAAAGGGGCCGCACATCGGACAGGGACACATCCCCCATGTCGCTTTTGATCAGCAGAGCCAGCGACTCCGGCACCAGCAGCTGCAGGTCGGTCTGCACATCCTCCAGCAGGATGATGCTGTCATCCAGCGGCCGCAGCACATACTCGTGCGGGCCCAGCAGGTGCAGATCATCGTCCGGGCTGGGCCCCACCAGAAGCGCCCCGCTCAGCACACAGACCGTCAGCTGTCCGGCGTCGCCCACGCAGTAGGAAACCTCCGCAGCCGGATCGGGCGAGATCTGGATGACCTCTGCCTGTTCGGTGGCGTAATTGCTGTTGTCGATGGGCACGCTGAAGGAGCCGGGCTCGATGACCGGCACCTTCTCTACCACGGTATGGAACGCCGTCCGGGTCATCCACAGCACCGGCGTCAGGATGGATACCACCAGCAGCGCCACTCCGGCGGCCCCCAGCAGCCATTTTCTACGGCTCACTTCGGGCTGTAGGCTCTGCCGGGACAGCCGGTAGGCTGTGTGCTCCGGCAGAGAGGCCCGAATGCCCTCCAGCAGCGCCTCCGGCTCTCCCAGATCGTGGATGGCCTGCTCCTCGGTCATGCCCTCCTCCATCCGGTCGGCGATGGCGTCCAGATAAAAGGCGCAGATGCGCTCCAGCTCCTCCGGCGGAAGATCGTCCAGCCGATCCCGCAGCCAGCGTTCAAACAATTCACGATTCATGCGTTTCACCTCTGATATAGTCATAGGCCCGGCGAACCTCTTCCCATTCCACCAGAAAGCCCCGGATCCGCTGCTCACCCAGCGGGGTCAGATGATAATATTTCCGCAGCCTTCCGTTGTGGGCCACCGAATACTCGTCGATGCAGCCGCTCTGCTCCATGCGCTTCAAAATGGGGTACAGGGTGGATTCCGAAAGGGCCACGGCGGGGGAGAGCTCCCGGATGATGCGGTAGCCGTAGGAATCCTCTTTTTGCAGCGCCTTGAGGACGCAGACCTCCAGCAGGCCGCGCTTCAGCTGAATGTCCATACAACACCTCCCATCGCATAATACTATACAACGCATAGTATCACTTTGTCAAGGAAAAAGTCCAAATACCCTCGCCCGGCAGGACGCAGGGAGTGGGGCAAGATCCAAAGGCGCCTGGCCTTTACAGGAGGCGGCCGCCCGGACGGAGGACGGCGGATGACGGCGGATGACGGCGGAGGAAAACGCAGGACGGCACATCCTATTGAAAAAAACGCTGAAAGTCCCGCCAAAAACGGCGGTTTTCCCAAACGGCCGGGGTTGACGGAGCCCGGGGCTCCTGTGGTATAATCTGGTATAGAAACCACGCTCGCCGGGCCGCTGACTGCACAGCGGAAATCAGCCGCGGGCCGTGGGAATACGAAAGGATTTGTTATTTTGCAGTCGAAAAACAAGAGCCTCCGCTCCGATTTTCTCCGCTTTGCCACCGCAACCGCCGCTTCGCTGATGGTCTTCTCCCTGTACTCCATGGTGGATGGCCTGATGGTCTCCTGGGGTGTCAGCGAATACGCCATGGGCGCCGTCAACCTGTCGCTGCCCTTTACCAACCTGCTGTTCTCCATTGCAGTCCTGTTCGCGGTGGGTACCTCCACCATCATCGCCATTTATCTGGCACAGGAAAAGAGGCATGAGGCCGACGCCCTTTTCTCTCAGAATTTCTGGCTGCTGCTGGGCCTGGGTGTTGTGATCTCGGTGGTGGTGCTGATCTTCCGGGAGCCCATTGCCTATCTGCTGGGCGCGGATGAGATCACGCTGGATTATGTCAAGCAGTATCTGGCGGGCATCGCCCCCTTCAGCGCCTGCTTTATCATCTCCTACAATCTGGAAGTTCTCATCAAGACCGACGGCTTCCCCCGGCTGGCACTGATCACCGTCATCACCGGTGCGCTGACCAACTGCGTGCTGGATTATGTGGCCATTTTCTGGCTGGATATGGGCGTCTTCGGCGCGGCCATTGCCACCGGCATTTCCCAGCTGGTGACCTGTGTGATCTATCTGGTACATTTCTTCGGCCCCAAATGCACCTTCTCGCTGCATAAGTTTCGCTTTGATCCCCATATCTACAAGCGTCTGCTGCCCATCGGCGTGTCCGACGGCGTCACCGAGCTGTGCAATGGCCTGATGATCCTGCTGTTCAACCGCACGGTGCAGAAGTATCTGGGCGCCGACGGTCTGGTGACCTATACCGTCATTGCCTATATGAATACCATCGTCATCAATCTGATGATGGGCATTTCTCAGGGCTCTCAGCCGCTGGTGAGCTTCCGCTACGGTAAAAATGACCGGGACGGCTACACAACCCTGCTGCGCTATGCCCTCACCGCTGTGGCGGTCATCGGTGTGCCGGTGTTCATCGCCCTGTACATCTTCGCCCCGCAGGTGGTCAGCACCTATCTCAGCGAATCCTCCGATTCCCTCATCGCCCAGAGCATCGTGGCCTTCCGCCAGTATGGCTTCTCCTGGCTGCTGGTGGGCTTCAATGTGGTTATCGGCGGCTTCCTCACCGCGTTGGAGCGGCCCTTCCCGGCCATCTGTATTTCGGTGGGCCGTGGTCTGGTGATCCAGTCGATCGTGCTGGTGGCGCTGGCCGCCGCGACCCAGGGAGGCGGCATCTGGTTCACCGCCCTCATCACCGAGGCCCTGGTGCTGGTGATGGCTGTGATCTTTCTGCGGAGGAACATGAAGGCCATGCGGGCCAACTAACCGAAGAAAATATCGACGCGCAGGCGGCAGGGGAGACCCTGCCGCCTTTTGCCGGTCGGAGAAGCAGCGGGGCCTCGCGTGACTTTGATCGGACAAAAGCACTGTCCGCCCGGCGAGAACGCAGGGTGTGGGCAAAACCTCACAAGCACCGTCCACCGCAGGCATTTTTTGCTCCGCCACAGAAATTTCATTTTACTTTTAACGGGAAAACGGGTATAATAGAAAGGTATATCGTGAAGCTTTTAACATTTTCTGTACAGGAGGAACGATTATGATCTCTGACGCCATGCTGGACAAGCTGGACGCCTGGTGGCGTGCTGCAAACTACCTTTCCGCCGGACAGCTCTATCTGCTGGATAACCCCCTGCTGAAGGAGCCGCTGAAGCCCGAGCATATCAAAAAGAAGATCGTGGGCCACTGGGGCACCGTTCCTGGCCAGAACTTCATCTATACCCACCTGAACCGCATCATCAATCAGTATGATCTGAACATGATCTATCTCTCCGGCCCCGGCCACGGCGGCAACGCCATGGTGGCCCAGGACTGGCTGGACGGCTCCTACAGCGAGGTCTACCCCAACATCAGCCAGGATGAGGAGGGGATGAAGAAGCTGTTCAAGCAGTTCTCCTTCCCCGGCGGCATCTCCAGCCATGTGGCACCGGAGGTGCCAGGCTCCATTAACGAGGGCGGCGAGCTGGGCTACAGCCTGGCCCACGCCTTTGGCGCGGTGTTTGACAACCCCGACCTGATCGCGGCCTGTGTGGTGGGCGACGGCGAGGCCGAGACCGGTCCTCTGGCCACCGCCTGGCACAGCAACAAGTTCCTGGATCCCCGGGGCGACGGCGCGGTGCTGCCCATCCTGCACCTGAACGGCTATAAGATCGCCAACCCCACCGTCTTTTCCCGCATCTCCCGGGAGGAGGTGCAGAAGTTCTTTGAGGGCTGCGGCTGGAAGCCTTATTTCGTCGAGGCCGACGGCGAGGACAACAAAAAGGCCCACCGGGATATGGCCGACACCCTGGACAAGTGTGTCCGGGACATCCGCGCTATCCAGAAAAAGGCCCGGGAGCAGGGCGAGACCGCCCGTCCCCGCTGGCCCATGATCGTTCTGCGCTCTCCCAAGGGCTGGACGGGCATCAAGGCCGCCGACGGCAAGGCCATCGAGGGCACATTCCGCGCCCATCAGGTGCCGGTGGATATGAGCAAGCCCGAGCATCTGGGTCTGGTGGAGCAGTGGCTGCGCAGCTACCGGTTCGAGGAGCTGTTTGACGAAAAGGGTGCGCCCTGCGCCCTGCTGCGGGAAATGGCCCCCCGGGGCGATCGGCGCATGG
This sequence comes from uncultured Oscillospiraceae bacterium, assembly GCA_964646225.1. GTDB lineage: Bacteria > Bacillota > Clostridia > Oscillospirales > Butyricicoccaceae > UBA4644. The sequence continues at coordinate 4,220 of CAZYAD010000047.1, read as the reverse complement.
GTGCCAATCCCCATGCCAACGGCGGCAAGCTGCTGCGGGATCTGCGGCTGCCCGACTTCCGGGAGTACGGTCTGCCCGTGCCCGCCCCCGGCGGGGTGGAGGCGCAGGACATGATGGAGCTGGGCGCCTTTGTCCGGGATATTTTCAAGCTCAACCGGGAGGCCCGCAACTTCCGCGTGTTTGGCCCCGATGAGTCCATGTCCAACCGGCTGAATCATATGTTCGAGGAGACCCAGCGGGCCTGGTCGGCCGAGACCGTCCCCGGGGACGAGCATCTGGCGCTGGGGGGCCGCATTATGGACGGTATGCTTTCCGAGCATATGTGCGAGGGCTGGCTGGAGGGCTACCTGCTCACCGGCCGTCACGGCTTCTTCAACAGCTACGAGGCCTTTATCCGCATTGTGGATTCCATGGCCGCTCAGCACGCCAAGTGGCTCAAGATCACCCGCAACCTCCATTGGCGGGAGGAGATTGCCTCTCTGAACTTTGTTCTGTCATCCAATGTCTGGCAGCAGGATCACAACGGCTACACCCACCAGGATCCGGGCTTTTTGGATCATGTGGCCAACAAAAAGGCCGATGTGGTGCGCCTCTATCTGCCCCCCGATGCCAATTGCCTGCTGTCCTGCTTTGACCACTGCATCCGCTCCAAGAATTATGTCAATGTGCTGGTGACCTCCAAGCATCCCCGGCCGCAGTGGCTCACCATGGAGCAGGCCGTCAAGCACTGCACCCAGGGCATCGGCATCTGGCAGTGGGCCTCCAACGATCAGGGGCAGGAGCCCGATGTGGTGATGGCCTGCTGCGGCGACACCCCCACCCTGGAGACCCTGGCCGCCGTCACCATCCTGCGGGAGCAGCTGCCTGAGCTGAAGATCCGGGTGGTCAATGTGGTGGATCTGATGAAGCTCCAACCCGAAACCGACCATCCCCACGGTCTCAGCGATGTGGATTACGACAGTTTGTTCACCGCTGACAAGCCCATCATCTTTGCCTTCCACGGCTATCCCAAGCTGGTACACGAGCTGACCTATCACCGGCATAACAAGAATCTCCATGTCCACGGCTATCAGGAGGAGGGCACCATCACCACGCCCTTTGATATGCGGGTACAGAACAGCATCGATCGCTTCCATCTGGTGATGGATGCCGTCAAGCATCTGCCCCAGCTGGGCAACCGGGGGGCCTATGTCCTGCAAAAAATGCGGGATAAGCTGGTGGAGCACAAGCAGTATATCGCCGAGTACGGTCAGGATCTGCCGGAGATCCGCGACTGGAAGTGGGAAAATCAATAAGCAAGCACCTGGAAAGGGCGGAGCCGCAGCTCCGCCCTTTTGCTGTTCTCCCCACCGTTTTTCGTCAAAATTAGCACTCTCCGATGACATTTACAAATCCGTCCGGTAAAATTCCAAGTTTGTTCATATTTTTTTCGCAAAAACTATTGACAAACCCGGGGAAAAGGATAGAATAAGGTTAGCACTCAGGAACGAGGAGTGCTAACAGTGCGAAAGGAGGAGTCCCCATGGAGCTGCCCGAACGAAAGCGCCGGATCCTGAAGGCCATCGTGGAAAGCTATATTGACACCGCCGAGCCGGTGGGCTCCAAAACGCTGGTCAACAGCTTTGATACCCCCATCTCCTCCGCCACTATCCGCAACGAAATGAGCGAGCTGGAGGAGCTGGGCTTTCTGGAAAAGCCTCATGTTTCGGCTGGCCGCGTGCCCTCCTTTGCCGCCTATCGCCTGTATGTCAACGAGCTGATGGAGCGCCATCGGGTGGCCACTGATGAGTTGGAGGCCATGCGCCTGATGATGCAGGCCAAAATGCGCGAGATCGACAATATCATGGTCAGCGCCTCCAAGGTGCTGGGGGAAATGACCCAGCACACCACCGTTTCCATGATCTCCCATACCGGGGGCCGCAGGGTCAAAAAGTGCGAGCTCATCGATATAGACGGGGGATACACCTACGCGGTGGTGCTGGTCACCGACAGTCAGGTGACCAACAAGCTGCTGCATCTGACCCAGCCGGTGGAGCCCGCCACCGCTGCCGTACTGGGTACGGCCATTAATCTGGCCCTCAGCGAGCGGCGGCTGGAATATCTGCTGCCCTCGGTGCAGCAGAGCATGGGCGGAAGCTCCGCAGTCTATCAGCTGACAGCCGGGGTGCTGGAGTTCATCCGGGTCACCGAGGAGGGCGAAAAGCCGGAGGTCTATATCGACGGCGCGGCCCGTCTGCTGGACAACCGGGAATATCAGGACACCCAGCGGGCACGGGAGATGCTGGAATACTTCTCTGACCGCAGCCGTCTGGGCAAGCTTTTGCGGGAGGATGACGCCGGGAGCATGATCCAGGTGCGCATCGGCCCCGAGCTGCAGGATCCCAGTATGCGGGACGCCAGTCTGGTGTTCACCAGCTATCAGATCGATGACAACACACGGGGCATCGTGGGCATCATCGCCCCGGCCCGCATGGATTACGCCGATGTCTGCGCCAAGCTGCTGACCTTTACTCAGGCGGTGGCCGGCGTGACCGGACCCAACAGGAAACAATTAAAGGATACAGGTGACAGTGATGAGCGAAGAGATCAAAAACCCCACTGAGGCCCAGCCCGAAGAGCAGGCGCCCGCTGCCGAACAGGCGCCGGAGGCTGAGCCCATGAGCAGGCAGGAGCAGAAGCAGGCCGCAAAGCTGGAGGAAAAGCTCCGGCAGCTGGAGGAGGAGGCTGCCCGGCAGGAGGAGCGCTACAAGCGCATCCTGGCGGAGTACGACAACTTCCGCAAGCGCACCCAGAAGGAGCGGGAAACCACCTGGCAGGACGCACAGATGGCCGCCGTGGCGGCGTTTCTGCCGGTGCTGGACAATCTGGAGCGGGGAGCCTCGGCAGAGAACGCCGACGAGGGCGTCCGGCTGATCCTCAAGCAGCTCCGGGATATCCTGACCAAATATCATGTGGAGCCCTGTGCCGCAGAGGGACAGAGCTTCGACCCCAACCTGCACAACGCCGTTCTTCATGAGGAGGGCGAGGGCAGCGGCGAGACTGCCATTGCGCAGGTGCTGCAGCAGGGCTACACCATGAACGGCCGCCTGCTGCGGGCCGCCATGGTCAAGACCATCGGCTGAACAAACCGAACGATCCCTTTTTATATTCTACCTTTCATCAGAAAATCTTATCTTAAACGGAGGAAATACAGTTATGGCTAAAATCATTGGTATCGATCTGGGCACCACCAATTCCTGCGTGTCCGTCATCGAGGGCGGCGAAGCCGTCGTGATCCCCAACGCCGAGGGCGCCCGTACCACCCCTTCCGTGGTGGCCTTCTCCAAGACCGGCGAGCGTATGGTCGGTCAGGTGGCCAAGCGGCAGGCCGTCTCCAACCCCCACCGCACCATCAGCTCCATCAAGCGTCACATGGGCACCGATTATAAGGTGAGCATCGACGACAAGAGCTATTCTCCCCAGGAGATCTCTGCCATGATCCTGCAGAAGCTGAAGACCGACGCCGAGGCTTATCTGGGCGACAAGGTCACCGAGGCAGTCATCACCGTTCCCGCCTACTTCACCGACGCACAGCGTCAGGCCACCAAGGATGCCGGTAAGATCGCCGGTCTGGAGGTCAAGCGGATCATCAACGAGCCCACCGCCGCGGCGCTGGCCTATGGCATGGACAAGGAAAACGAGCAGAAGGTCATGGTGTATGACCTGGGCGGCGGCACCTTCGATGTGTCCCTGCTGTCCATTGGCGACGGCACCATTGAGGTGCTGGCCACCGCCGGCAACAACCACCTGGGCGGCGATGACTTCGACGAGCGCATCGTCAACTGGATGGTGCAGGAGTTCAAAAAGGAGCAGGGCGTGGATCTGTCCGGCGACCGGATGGCCATGCAGCGCCTGAAGGAGGCCGCTGAAAAAGCCAAAATCGAGCTGTCCGGCGTCACCTCCACCTCCATCAACCTGCCCTATATCTTTGCGGATATCAACGGCAGCCGCCATCTGGACATGACCCTGACCCGGGCCAAGTTTGATGAGCTGACCCACGATCTGGTGGACGCTACCACCGGCCCCGTGCGTCAGGTGCTGTCCGACTCCGGCGTTTCCGCCGGTGAGATCGCCCGCGTGCTGCTGGTGGGCGGCTCCAGCCGGATCCCCGCCGTGCAGGAGGCCGTGAAGAAGATCACCGGCAAGGAGGGCTTCAAGGGCATCAACCCCGATGAGTGCGT
>CAZYAD010000046.1:0-9935 GCA_964646225.1 uncultured Oscillospiraceae bacterium | reverse complement strand
CGCCAGCGTTCGTCCTGAGCCAGGATCAAACTCTCTAAAAAATTGTATCTAAAGTGCCCTCTCGGGTACCTCAAATCTTTTTAGATAAGCTCAAACTTGGCTTCTCAAAATACTGTTCGAAAAATACTTTTCAAACTCAAATAATTTTCAGGTTCCTTGTTTTCATGGTGTTGTTTAATTTACAAAGTGCTTTTCGCGCCGTCATCGTGGGCCGTTTTTGACCGGCTCTCTCGAGCGCTTGTTTATAATACCACGACCCCTCCCTTTTGTCAACACTTTTTTTCAAAAAATTTCGGATTTTTCCCGCAAAGCTTTTCGGATGCATGGAACGCGCTTTTTGCGTCATTTATTGTAGAGCACGCTGCCTTCCGGCACCGAATGGGTCAGCCAGACGCTACCGCCGATGATGCTGTTGTCCCCGATGCAGGTATCGCCGCCCAAAATAGTGGCCCCAGCGTAGATTACCACATGGTTCCCCACGCGGGGATGCCGGTGAACGCCCTTGACCGGATTGCCGTCCTCATCGCAGGCAAAGCTCTTGGCCCCCAGGGTGACTCCCTGATACAGCTTGACATGGTGTCCGATGACACAGGTCTCGCCGATGACCACGCCGGTGCCGTGGTCGATGAAGAAATACTCGCCGATGGACGCGCCGGGGTGGATGTCGATACCGGTGCGCTGGTGGGCATATTCGGTCATCATCCGCGGGATCATCGGCACTCCCAGCCGGAACAGGCAGTGAGCCAGACGATAGATGGAAATGGCTTCGAAGGCAGGATAGGCCAACAGAATTTCCTCGGTGGAGCGGGCGGCGGGGTCGCCCACATAGGCCGCCAGAATATCGGTGTTCAGCACCCGGGCGATCTCGCACAGGCTGTCCAGAAAGGCGCAGGCGGCCTGGTCAGCCTTTTCCCGGCAGCAGTCGCACTGGGCACCGCCCTTTCCCGCCTCCTGACAGGTGGCGCTCATCACATTGCTGCACATATCAAACAGCAGCATGGCAGCCTCCTGCAGCTTGCCAGTGACAAAGGTGGGGACAAAGGCCGGATCCACCGGGCCATCGTGATAGATATTGGGATACATGGCGCAGCGCACCAGGTCGATAAGCCGACGCACCTTGTTTTTCATGCCGTAGCCGCTGATGGCACCGTCGCCGGTATTGCTGGCGGTGATCGCCCCCAGCTCGCGGGAGGTGGGGACGGCCTTTTCCTGAAGCCATTGTTCGATCATAGAGAGACGCCTCCTTAAAAAATCAGCATTGCCCGTAAGGCAGCTGTGGGAAATGAAAGCAGACCGCCCTTAGGCTGTCTAAGGGCGGCCCGCCGGCACGGATGTTATTCTACAGAGATCAGGTAGCTGTAGACCGGCTGGCCGCCGCAGAGCACATTGATCTCGGCGTCGCCGGCAGCCTTCTGGAACAGCTCCCGCACCTGGTCAGCCTGGGCCTCGTCGGCTCCTTCGCCGTAAATGATGGTGATGAAGTTGGCCTGCTCCCGACAGAGGGCATGGGCCAGGTCGGTCATCACGGCGGTGAAGTCCTTGCCGGTGGAAAGCAGCTTGCCCTCCGCCAGGGCCATATGATCCCCGGCCTGAATGGAGCGGCCGTCAAACTCGCTGTCCCGGGCAGCATAGGTCATGGAGCCGGAGCGCACGGCGGCGACGGCCTCCTCCATGGCGCGGCGGTTGTCCTCGGGATCCAGATCGTGGTCAAAGGACAGCATGGCGCTGATGCCCTGGGGGATGGTTTTGGTGGGCAGCACCACCACCTGCTTGTCGGACAGGGCCGCGGCCTGCTGGCCGGCCATGATGATATTTTTATTGTTGGGCAGGACAAACACGATTTCCGCCGGGGTCAGGTCGATGGCCCGGAGGATATCCTCAGTGGAGGGGTTCATGGTCTGACCGCCGCCTACCACCTGCTCGGCGCCCAGCTCGCGGAAGAGGTTCATGACGCCCTCGCCGGCGGCCACTGCAACAAATCCATAGCGGGTGACGGGAGCGGCATATTCCCGCTTGCCCATCTCGCTCTCAGTCTCCTCGGTGACGATCTTACGGTGCTGCTCCACCATATTCTCCACCTTCACGGTGAGGAGCTGGCCGTATTTCAGCGCTTCGCCCAGCGCCAGGTGGGGCTCGTTGGTGTGGACATGGACCTTGACGATCTCGGCATCCTCCACCACCACCACGCAGTCGCCGATGGTGGGCAGGAACTGCCGCAGATCCTCGGGATCCTTGTCGGTCTCCCGGGCGGCGATGAACTCGGTGCAGTAGTCGAAGTTGATCTCACCCTCGTCAAACTCGGAGAAATCGGCCCCCTCCACCGTAACGGCGGGGTTGATCACCGGGACAGGGATCCTGCGTGCCAGACGGGTAATGGTGCCGCTGAGGGCATCCTGCATTCCCTGGAGGATCAGCAGGTAGCCGTAGCCGCCCGCATCCACCACACCGGCCTTTTTCAGCACGGGATTCTGGTTGACGGTCTCATCCAGCGCCTTTTTGGCGGCCTTGATGGCAGCGCCCAGGACGGCCTCGGGATCCCGGGTCTTTTTGGCGGCCTTGACGGCGGCATCACCGGCGATGCGGGCCACGGTGAGGATGGTGCCCTCGGCAGGCTTCATCACGGCCTTGTAGGCGGTGGCCGCGCCCTCCCGCAGACCCTCTGCCAGAACGGCGCCATCGGCGGTGCGGGCATCCTTCATGCCCTTGGCGATGCCGCGGAACAGCAGCGAGGTGATGACGCCGGAGTTGCCCCGGGCACCTCGCAGCAGTGCGCTGGAGGTGACCTCCAGTGCGCGGCCCAGGGTGGGGCTTTCCAGCTTATTCAGCTGGTCGGCGGCGTTGTTCAGGGTCATGGACATATTGGTGCCGGTGTCGCCATCGGGGACGGGGAACACATTGAGAGCGTTGACCTCCTCCACACGCTCCGCCACGGCGGCGGCGGCCTGCAGGATCATTTCTTTATAGGCTTCGCCATCGATCATTTTTGCCATTGTTGATTGCCTCCTATCCTTACTGCGCGGGGTCAGGGCTTGACCGATTCCACATAAACATTGATGGTGCCCACCCGGACGCCGCAGGTATGCTGCACCTGATAGCGCACCTGGTGCCGCAGGTTGCGGCAGGTGGTACGAACATTGACGCCGCTGTCCAGCGCCACATGCAGGTCAAGCGCTACGCCGTCCTCCGCGCTGTGGATGGCAACGCCCTGGGTCTGCTTTTCCCCCAGGAGCAGACGGGTCAGTCCGTCCAGGGCCGAGCGTGCGGCCAATCCCCGCACGCCGAAGCAGGCTGCCGCGGCCTTTCCCGCCACCGAGGCGATGACCTCGTTGGAGATGCCGATGACGCCGTTTTGAGTATCGAAACGCATGGGCGCGCCCTCCTTTTTTCTAAAATTATCAACGGGACGAATTTACACAGGATAATAATAGCATACGCGCCGAAAAAATGCACGGCTTTTTTGCGAAAACTTTTGAATTTTGTATGAATTGACGGGACATCGGGCGGCACATTCCCGGCGGATGAGCCATAGAATGGGCCAAAATGATCTTGCAAAGGAGTGTATGGCATGGCGTATGGTTTTTTTCTGGGGGCCAACTCCGGGGAGGGGTTCGTTTCGCTGCTTCCCGATTTTCAGCGCGAGGAGGATCGGCGGCTCTATGCATTGAAGGGCGGGCCGGGGTGCGGGAAGTCCACCTGCATCCGGCAGCTGGCAGAGGCGCTGGGGGGCGCGGAGGAGGTGCTGCTCTGCTCCTCCGACCCCGATTCGCTGGACGGGGCAGTGGTGTCGGGGGCCGCACTGCTGGACGCCACCGCGCCCCATGTGTTCGAGCCAGTCTTCCCGGGCTGCGACGGGGACTATCTGGAGCTGCCGCCGCTGCTGGATCAGGAGGGGCTGGCGGCCCAGCGGCCGGTGCTCTATGCCCTCAAAGCGGCGGCGGGACAGCACTACGCCCAGGCCTGGCGGCTACTGAAGGCGGCGGTGCTGCTGCGGGAGGATCGGCGGGAACGGCTGCGTGCGGCGCTGCTGCGGGAGCCGGAATGCCGCATCCGACCGCTGCTGCGGGAAATTCCCCGTGCAGAGGGGCCGGGACGGCTGCGGCGGCGGTTTTTGGAGGGCTGCACGCCCAAAGGGTATTTGTGTCTGTGGGAAACGGTGGAAACACACTTTGCCCGGGTCATCGCCCTGGAGGATCCCTGCGGACTGGCAGAGGGGCTACTGCAGCGGCTGATGCAGGAGGGGCTGGAGCGGGGACAGACGGTCTATGGCTGCTATGATCCGCTGGAGCCCCGGCGGCTGCGGCATCTGCTGCTGCCCGACTGCGGGCTGGCCTTTGTCTCCGGGCCCACGTCCTTTTCTCCCTCCCGGCGGGTGCATCTGGAGGGGCTGCTGGATCGGGAGAGGCTGTCGGGGCAGCGGGGACTTCTACGGCTCAAGCAGCGAACCGAGAATGCTTTGCTGGAGGACGCGGTGGCGGAGATCGCCGCCGCCCACGGGCTGCACGACCGGATCGAGGCGCTCTATCGGCCCCATCTCGACCTTGCCGCACTGGACAGCCATTGCGCACGGCTTCTGGAACGGATCCGCGGCGACAAGTCCCGCCCCTGAACGGTAAAACAGCCCTCCGGCACAGGCGCCGGAGGGCTGTTGAGGCTGTCAGGAGACCGCAGGAGGCTCCTGCACCTTATTAAGTAATATGCAGCGGTCGCTGTCCTCAGGTGCGCGTTGGTGCAAAGACCACCCGGTAGGCGGGGTGGTAATGCTCCCGATAAACCGGGCTGTGAGAGACCATGGGGCAGCCTGCGGCCCGGTATTCCCGCAGATAGGCCGCCAGCCCGTCGGAGGAAAAGGGGGCTGCGTCCCGGGCGGTCAGTCGCTCCAGCAGCGCCAGGCCCTCCTCAAAGGCGGCAGATCCCAGGCAGGGACTTTCCGCCGCGCGGGAAAATTCCCGGAAGATCGTTTCTGCCGAAAGCCCGGCATCGCGGGCCGCCGCCAGCTGCAGGCGGGCATAGCCGCCGCCGATGGGCTCATACAGCGGGCCCGGAGCGGGCAGCGTTTCCTCCAGCTCCCGCCGCAAAAAGGTCAGGGCGCGGTCAGGGGCGGCCAACAGGTGTCCGGGGCCGAAGGCGCTCTGATACAGCAGCTTCACGCCGTCCTGCGGCGTCATGGCAGGATAGGCGGCAAAGTGCGCCAGCAAAATTTCTTCCATGGCAGTCACGGCTTTTCATACAGCGGGCGGGTAGCCTGCTCGGCGATCCGCAGCAGGCCGATGTCCGCCTTGCGCAGCTCCAGCCGTTCGCCCTGACGGAGATACAGCCGCAGCGCCTTTGCCAGCTGGGGGAACAGCGTCTTTCCGTCACCGTCCAGATCCACCACCAGCAGCTTGTAGTCCCGAGGGTCACCGGGGGCGCGGGCGGCCAGCAGCCACGCCCGATAGACCTCCGGATGCTTTGCACACAGCTCCCGCACCGCCAGCGGCAGGCCAACGGGATAATCCCGGGTGGGGCGCAGCTGCAGCTCCCGCTGGGGACAGGCCGCCGCCAGGGTGGCATCGATGTCTGCCAGATGTCCCCGCCGCAGGACAAGGGACTTGCCGAAGGGATCGATCACAATGCCCTCCAGCCGGGGGTTTTCCTCTACCAGCAGCTGCAGCTGGGTAAAGCTGGCCTCCTCCACCTCGTTCCGGGGGAAGGGCCATTTGTTCAGCTCCTCCATGGAGGTGAAGGCCGCCAGCAGGGATTCCTTGTTTTTGTTCAGGATGGCCGCGGCCTTGCCGGGCGCGGGGGCGAAGATCAGGAAGGAGGCCGTTTTCAGTACGGCAAACTCCCGCGCCTTGTTCTGGGGGCTGCTGTCCGCCGCAATGCTGCGGGACAGTGCCTCCGGGTTCAGCTCAGAGCGAAAATCGCTCCAGTCCAATTCTGTCATGGCTCAAGCTCCTTTCCGGGCTCGCAGGGCGGGCGGACGCTGACCCAGGGATCGCCGGTGATGGTGAAGCGCCAGGGCTTTTGTCCGCATAGCTTTGCATAATCCACGCCGATGCGCGGACTGGCGGTGATAGGCGGCAGCTGCGAACGGTCCTCGATCCAGAGGGTGTCGCCGGTCAGCTCCAGCCCGTATTGCTGCCGGGTGATGTCCAGCGCGGCGCACAGTCTGCCGGGGCCGGCGCACAGCTGCCGGTCGTTTCTGGCCCTGGGGCGGCGGAGACGCATCAGCGGCAGGCCCTCATCGGGACGAAGGGCGCGGATGAGCACCGCTTCCGGCACGCCGGGCGCGTTGGCCACCACATTCATGCAGCTGTGCAGGCCGTAGATCAGGTAAATATAGGCGGTGCCGCCGGGGCCATACTGCACATTGACCCGCCCTCCCGGGCGGCCGCGATAGCTGTGGGCGGCGTCGTCCTCCAAGCCCATATAGGCCTCGGTCTCCACGATCACGCCGCCGCACAGGCCGGCCTCCGTCCGGTGGAGCAGACGGCACCCCAGCAGCCGCCGGGCGAGGGTAATGGCATCGGCCTGATAGACCGCAGACGGCAGCTTAGTCCCCATCCCGGCGTCCAAATCGTTCCAGCGCCTCCTGATAGAGGCGGTTTTTGGGGGCGCTGTTTTCCCGGGAGACCTGCTTGACGGCAGCCATCAGCGGCTGCCCCTGCTCCAGCAGGGCCTGCACCTGGGCCAGCAGGTCGGTCTGGGCCTTGGGGGGCGGAGCCTCCTCCGCGCCGCCGACGATCAGCACAAACTCGCCCCGGGGCGGCGTCTGGGAAAAATGCTCCAGCGCGCCGGAAAGGGTGGTGCGCAGGCACTCCTCGTGGAGCTTGGTGAGCTCACGGCAGAGGGCCACGGGGCGGTCGCCCCAGCAATCCAGCATATCCCGCAGGGTGCGCAGCAGCTTGTGGGGCGCCTCGTAAAAAACCATGGTGCGCTTTTCGTATTTGACCTCGTTCAGGTGCTCCTTCCGGTTTTTGGCAGTCGTGGAAAGAAACCCCTCAAAGGTGAACCGCCCGCAGGGCATCCCGGAGATGGAAAGGGCGGCCACGGCGGCGCAGCAGCCGGGCACCGACACCACGGGGATGGCGTTTTGCCGGCAGAGCTCCACCAGATCCACGCCGGGATCGGAGATGGCGGGGGTGCCGGCATCCGTGATGATGGCGCAGGACTCGCCGGAGAGCAGGCGGGACAGGATATACTCCCCTTTTGTGCGTCGATTGTGCTCAAAGTAGGAGATTTGCGGCTTTTTGATTTCGAATTTATTCAAAAGCTTGGCGCCGACACGGGTGTCCTCGGCGGCGATGAAATCCACAGCGCGGAGGGTCTCCAGCGCGCGGGGCGAGAGGTCGCCCAGATTGCCGATGGGTGTCGCCACCACATACAGGGTGCCGGGGGCGGGGACTTCGGGCATGAGATCACCTTCTTTGAAGGTAGTATACCACAGATGGCCGCAGATGTCACGGAGAAATGCAAAAAGGACGCCCCCGGCATACAGCCGGGGGCGTCTGGTTATGCGTTAAAGGGGAAGGAAAGAGGGGGGATTATTCGGTAACATAGTCCTCGAGGACATAGATGGTGACATACAGCAGGCTGTACTCGCGATCCCAATCCTCGTTGGTCTTCTCATAGATAGCGCTGAAGTCAGAGAAGTACTTGGTGTTGCCATCGTACTTGCCATCGATCATGTCGCCATCCAGCTCCTCGGCAAAGGCAAAGCTCTCGCCGGTGACCTCGCGCTTGCCGTCCTCGTCAGCAGCAGACCAGTTCACGATATGAACCAGAATGTCGACGCCGTCGCTGTCAGCAGTCCACACATCGTAGCGCACGTCTTCGTTCAGCACAGCAGTGAAGTCGGTGCCATCGACATTGTAGATTTCATAATAGCCAGATTCGTACTTGCTGGCATCCTTAACGCTGCTGTTGTTGGTCCACTCGCCGGTCCACTCAACCTCAGACAGAGTGTACTTCTTGCCAACATAGTTGTAGTAGAACAGCTCATCCACGGTGATAGCAGTCAGATTCTCGTTGGCCAGGATGATGGTGGTAGCTTCCTCATCGCCGGGGAACATGACATCGACCACATTGTAGGTCTCATCATCATCCTCGTCGTAGATGGTGTAAACATCGCTGACGGTCAGAGCGTAGCCCTTGCCCTTGGCAGAAGCGCCGGAGGGATCGCCCTTGATCAGGCCGGCGACCATGTAAGTCCAGTCGTCATCGTCGTTGACAAAGCCCTGGAAGTCAGAAGCGTTGTCGGTGCCCAGACCCAGCTCGCCAACGGTGCCAATGGAGTACTCTTCCTCATCGGTGTCATACAGGAAGAAGGTAGCCTCGGTATCAACATACATCAGCTCGCTCTTGGTATCCTTACGATAGGTGGTCTTGGTCTCGGTGGCCTTCAGAGTGCCATCCTCGATGGGAGCGATGGGATCAGCAACAGCGCAGTTGTCGATCTCGGTGTAGTCGCGCAGCCAGGCAGAGCCGTTGGACTTGATGGTCAGCCAGTACAGGTTGCCCTCAAAGGTCTCGACATCCTTATCTTCGTTGTACAGGCGATACCACTCCTCGTTGCCATCAATGGTCAGAACCTTAACGGCATTGTAACCGCCAACGTTGTTGAAGACATAGTGGTCAGAGGTGTTGGTAACGACGCACAGCATCTCGTTCAGAGCGTCCAGATCAGCAACATAGGTCACATGCTCACCGGCATAGACCAGCAGGTCGCCATCATAAACGATGTCCAGGTCATCCTTCAGGGAGACTTTGGAATTCCAGCCATTCTTGGCCATGCGATAATCCGCGCCGCCGATGGTGTAAACGCCGCTCTTGATCTTGGTGACGGTCACATCGGACTCGACATCCAGAACTTCCAGAGCATAGACGCTGGAGTCATAATCGACAGCAACCTTCACATAGTTGCCGACAACCAGATCCTCATCGCAGATGATAGAGTCGTCAACATAGTACTTGGTGGCAGTCTGCTTATCGACAAACTGCAGCCAGACATAGTCGCCGTAGCTGTAGGAGTTGACCTTGGTAACTTTAGCGTAAGCATAGACGGTCTCGATAACATAATCGATCTCGCCATCGCCATTGCGGTCGATGACCTTGACCAGATTGGAGGTCTTCTTATCGGCAGCAATGATTTTGTCCATAGCGGAAACGGGAGATTTCTCCTCGTTGGCCTTGATGGGATGAGTCAGATAGGCATCCTTGTTGGTCAGAACACGGATGGAAGCTTCCAGAGCCAGCTGAGTCTCATCAACGGTATACTCGTAGTGGTTCTTAGCCTCAGCGGTATCCTCTTCGGTGCGAGCGCCGGTGCCGTAAACCAGATCCTTGTCGATGGTCTCGCCCAGAGCTTCAGCAACAACAGACTTGCCGGTGTTGCGAACGGAATAAACGGTTTTGCCGCCTTCCTTGTAAATCACATGGAACTGCTGGCCCAGATCGGCAGCGGTCAGGCCGGAAGCCTTGACTTCGATGTAATCGTCGCCATCGGAAATGATGACATTGCCGGAAGCAGGTCTGCCGCTGTTATCAACGGTGTCCAGAACTGCATTTCTGGTAGCATACAGATAACCGGTGTAGGTCTTCAGGCCGTAGTACTTCTCGCCCAGGGTCTTGCGAGCGGTAACATTGGTACCATAGGTGGGACCATAGATGACGCCAGTCATGCTGCCGGGAGTCATGTTGTCAATGCAAGCGCCCTTCAGCAGAGCGTTGTAGAACATGACGGCGACCCACTGACGGGGAGCATAGCCGGTGGTGCTGTAGTTGTAGCCGGACAGCAGACCGACGAGGTTGGCATCGGCCAGGACATTCTTTTCCCAGTTGGCGCCCACATAGCCGCGATCCTCAGCCACATAACCCATAGCGGTCAGCAGCATCTTGGCAACAGCAGCGGTGGTGACATAGTCATTGGGATTGAACTTGCCGGTACCATCGCCCTG
>CAZYAD010000045.1:0-10252 GCA_964646225.1 uncultured Oscillospiraceae bacterium | reverse complement strand
TCCGGTAACTTTTCATGCCGCTCCCCTGCGGGAGCGCAGCTTTGCGGTCGGCAATCCTTCAGCAGCCCTTGAAAAAGCAGTGAGCAGCGGGTATAATGAGAATAATGTCCGATTGGAAGGAATGTGGAGAGATGAAGATCACCTTAGAAAACCTTACGAAGGAATTCCCCGGGCGTGGGAAACAGGAACCGTCGGTTTTGGCGTTGAACAATGTCAGCTTCGAGATCCCCGATGGCAAGCTCATCGGCCTGCTGGGACCCTCCGGCTGCGGGAAAAGCACGGCGCTCAATCTGATGTGCGGCCTGTTGACGCCCACCTCCGGCAGAATTCTGTTTGGAGAGGACGATGTGACGGCGCTGCCGCCGGAAGCCCGGGGCGTGGGCATGGTGTTTCAGAATTACGCGCTGTATCCGCACATGACCGTCCGGCAGAACATCCTGTTTCCCCTGCAAAATCGGAAGGGGAAGGAGCGGCTGTCGAGGGAGGCTATGGAGCAGAAAGCACTGGAGGCCGCCCGGCTGGTGCAGCTGGATGCACTGATGGATCGCAAGCCGGCGGAGCTTTCCGGCGGACAGCAGCAGCGGGTGGCCATTGCCCGGGCGCTGGTGAAAATGCCCCGGGTGCTGCTGATGGACGAGCCGCTGTCCAATCTGGATGCCCGTCTTCGGCTTCAGACCAGGGAGGAAATCCGACGCATCCAACGGGAAACCGGGATCACCACGGTTTTTGTCACCCACGACCAGGAGGAGGCCATGAGCATTTCCGACAGCATCGTGGTGATGAAACAGGGGGTCGTGCAGCAAACCGGACACCCCCAGCGGGTTTATGACGATCCGGAGAATCTGTTCGTGGCAACCTTTTTGGGGACGCCGCCCATCAATGTGTTCCAGGGAGAGGTGAAAGACGAGCAGCTTTACATAGGCGGTGCTGCCGTGCTTTCTGTGCCATCGGCAGCTGACCGGCCGGTAATTGCTGCCATCCGTCCGGAGGGCTTTCTTCCCGATGCGGGCGGGCCGCTGGTGTGCGGGCTGTCCGGCGTGGAGGTCATGGGTAGAGATGTCAGCATGGTCTGCACCCATCCTGCCTGCCGATCCGGCGCGATCCGCGCCATTGTCAGCGCTGAGTATGCTGGGGACGGACAGAGCGAAAGCGCCCGTTTTTCCATCAGGCCGCAGAAGGTCTTCCTGTTTGCGGCGGATACGGAACGCCGACTGCGGTTCGACATCCGGTGACGGGAGGCCGCTGATGGAACGAAATGACAAGAAGGCCTGGCTGTATCTGCTGCCGGCGCTGATCTTTTTGGGTGTCTTTCTGGTGTATCCGCTGGTGGATGTCTTTGTATACTCCTTTGAGGAGGGGTACAATTCTGCGTCGCAGACATTCTTTGGCGTGGGAATGTATAACTATTCCTATGTGCTCCATGACCCTTACTTTTTGCAGGCACTGAAAAACACCTTTATCCTGGTGATCATCACCGTGCCGGTGTCCACCGGCTTGGCGCTGCTGATCTCGGTGGGACTCAGCTCCATTGAAAAGCTGCGCAGGCTGTATCAGACGGTGTATTTTCTGCCGTATGTGACCAATACCCTTGCGGTGGGCCTGGTGTTTATGATCCTGTTCCGGCAAACGCCCTATACCGACGGCCTGGCCAATCTGGTGCTGAGCTGGTTTGGTGCGGGGCCGGTGGATTTTATCGGCGGGCCGTATTGGGCAAAGATGTTTGTCCTGTGCTTTTATACCGTCTGGGTGGTGCTGCCCTTCAAGATTTTGATCCTGACCTCGGCGCTGGCCTCAGTGAACCGGGACTATTACCATGCCGCACGGCTGGATGGAGCTTCCGGTTGGACGATCTTCCGCCGTATCACTCTGCCCATGATCTCGCCCACGCTGTTTTATCTGGTAATCACCGGCTTTATCGGTGCATTTAAGGCATATTCCGACGCGGTGGCCCTGTTTGGAACCGATCTGAATGCTGCGGAGATGAACACCATCGTGGGCTATGTCTACGATATGCTTTACGGTAACAGCGGCGGTTATCCGTCCTACGCTTCGGCGGCGGCGGTGCTGCTGTTTGCCATCGTGCTGACCATTACGGTGATTAACCTTCTGGTCAGCCGCAGACATGTGCATTATTAAGGAGGGCGTTATGGATCGTCAGAAGCAACCGTCCCTCCGCGGACGGAAAAAGCCCCTGCGGGCATTGATCTACGGCCTGCTGACTCTGTGGGGTCTGCTGGTGCTGTTTCCTTTTTACTGGATGCTGCTCACCTCGGTCAAAAGCTACAGCGCTTACAACGGAGAGTACATCCCGCAGCTGTTTACCCTTTCGCCCACGCTGCAAAATTACCGGGATGCCTTTACTCAGGTGCCGCTGGCCGGGTATTTTCTCAACACCCTGATCTTTACCGTCAGCACCACCGCGCTGATGCTTGCTGTCACTGTGCTGGCTGCTTTTGCCTTTGCGCGGTTGCGTTTCCGCGGTAAAGAACTGGCCTTCACCCTGTTTTTGGCCCTGATGATGATTCCCAACGAGCTGGTGGTCATCACCAATTATGTCACCATCACCGACCTGGAACTGCGCAATTCTTTCCTGGGGCTGATCCTGCCCTCGGTCACCTCGGTCTTTTACATCTACCTTCTGCGGGAAAACTTTGCGCAGGTGCCGGATGAGCTGTATTATGCAGCTAAGGTGGACGGCTGCTCGGATCTGCGCTATCTGACCCGGGTGCTGCTGCCCATCTGCCGCCCCACCGTGGTGACGGTCACCATTCTGAAGGTCATCGAGTGCTGGAATTCCTATGTCTGGCCCCGGCTCATTACCGATGACGAGAGTCGTTTTCTGGTTTCCAACGGGATCCAGGCCATCCGGGAGAGCGGCTTTGGACGGGAAAATATCCCAGCTATGATGGCCGCCGTGGTGGTCATTTCCATCCCGCTGATCGTGCTGTTTCTGCTGTTCCGGGATAAGATCATGGAGGGCGTTTCGAGAGGAGGCACCAAGGGATGAAAAAGACGGCTGCATTTCTCTTGGCGGCTCTGTGCCTGCTGTCGCTGGCCGGCTGCCATGGTTCCCGTGGGCTGGAGGCCTTTTCTGTACCGGAGGAATGGGAAGCTTCCAGGGAGTATACCATCACCTTCTGGGCCAAAAACGACACCAATGTCACACAGGTACAGATTTATGAGCAGGCTATTGCGGATTTTGAGGCGCTGTATCCCAACATCCATGTGGAGCTGCGTCTGTATACCGATTACAGCCGGATCTATAACGATGTGATCACCAATATTGCCACCAATACCACGCCCAATGTGTGCATCACCTATCCCGACCACATTGCCACCTATCTCACCGGTACCAACAGCGTGGTTCCGCTGGACGAGCTGTTTGCAGACCCGCGCTATGGTCTTGGCGGCAGTGAGCTGCGGTTTCAGGGCCCGACACAGGGGGAGATCATCCCGCAGTTCCTTGCGGAGTGCGCCATTGACGGCATGCATTACGCGATCCCGTATATGCGCTCCACGGAGGCCTGCTATGTGAATAAAACCTATGTGGAAAAGCTGGGTTATACGCTGCCGGAGACTCTGACCTGGGACTTTGTCTGGGAAGTGGCCGACGCTGCCGCACGGAAGGACGCGGACGGCAACTATCTGGTCAACGGCCAGAAGGTGATGATCCCGTTCCTGTACAAGTCCAGCGATAATATGATGATCCAGTTGCTGCGGCAGCAGGAGGCAGGCTATTCCAACGAGGCGGGCGACATCCTGCTGTTCAATGACACCACCCGGGCAGAATTGATGAACATTGCGGAGCATGTGGCGGCGGAGGCCTTTTCCACCTTCAAGATCTCCAGCTATCCGGCCAATTTCCTGAACGCCGGGCAATGCATCTTCGCCATTGACTCCACCGGAGGTGCCACCTGGATGGGCTCGGAGGCCCCGCTGTGCGATATTGCCGAGGATAAGCTGGTGCAGTTTGAAACACAGGTGATGACCATCCCGCAGTATGATCCGGAGCATCCGCAGATGATCTCTCAGGGGCCATCGGTCTGTGTGTTCAATAAAAGCGACCCGCAGGAGGTGCTGGCTTCCTGGTTGTTTGCGCAGTTTTTGCTGACGGATGGGGTGCAGATACCCTATTCTCAGACGGAGGGCTATGTTCCCGTGACCTCCGCAGCGCAGCAATCCGAGATCTATCAGGACTATCTTTCCCGGGAGGGAGAGGATCATGAGCTGCATTATGCGGTCAAGCTCCAGGCCGCCAAGCTGCTGCTGGACAACACCGAAAACACCTTTGTTACGCCGGTGTTCAATGGTTCAGCCTCTCTGCGTGATGCCGCCGGGCAGCTCATTGAAAACACTGTCAAGTCGGTGCGCCGGGGCGAAACGGTGGATGAGGCCTGGCTGGAGATGATGTTTGACAATGTAACGGCCCTGTACCGTCTGGATCAGAGCGGGAGCGCTTCTGCGGCAGGGAAGGAGGAGCTGGGGCCTTTGCCGGGTGCAGCACGGGCGCTGCTGCTCGCGCTGGCTGTGGCCTGGCTGGGAATTCTCGCCTATTTGCTGCTGCAAAGGAGAAAAGGAAAAAATATCGGAAAGAACGATTGATTTTCCTGAATTTTGATGTATAATGAGTGTGGTCTTGCTGATGTCAAGACACCGAACTGAAAAAGGAGATTATCAAAATGAAGAAGTTTCTCGCACTGCTGATGGCCATGATGATGGTTCTGGCACTGGGCGCCTGCGGCAACGAAGCCGGTGATGACGCCGACAAGAAATCCGAAGGCGTTATGACCTACGAAGAGTATGCTGCGGCCGAGCTGGATTCCGAGGTGGTCATCGAGGCCTATGTGCAGGCAACGCAGTCCTGGTGGGACAATAAGATCACGGTCTATGCCCAGGATAAGGACGGCGGCTATTTCCTGTATGAGCTGGCCTGCTCTGAGGCGGACGCTGCCAAGCTGGTTCCCGGCACCAAGATCCAGGTCAAGGGCTACAAGGGCGAATGGGCCGGCGAGGTCGAGATCATGGATGGCACCTTTACCATTATGGAAGGCAGCTATGTGGCAGAGCCTGTGGATGCCACTGCCTGGCTGGGTACGGACGAGCTGATCAAGCATCAGAACCAGCTGGCTACCTTCAAGGGCATGACCGTGGAGAATGTGTCCTACAAGAACGATGAGCCCGGCGATGATATCTATGTCACGCTGTCTAAGGACGGCGTCAGCTACGATTTCTGCGTGGAGGTCTATCTGACCGGCACGGAGACCGAGGTCTATCAGACGGTCGGCACGCTGGCTGTGGGCGATTCTGTGGATGTGACCGGCTTCCTGTACTGGTACGAGGGCGTGAACACCCATATCACCGCTGTCACCAAGAACTGAGCATTTTTTCAGAACTGCACAAAAACGGAGGGGGAAACCCTCCGTTTTTCTGTTCTTTTCTTTGGTAGCGCTTTAGCGTGAGATATGCTATAATATCGGCATCCTACTGGGAAAGGGGCAATTTCCTTTTGAAGCAGTTGTTTTGCAAGGGGCTGAGGGACGGCATTCCCATCGCATTGGGCTATTTTTCCGTTTCCTTTGGCTTTGGCATTTTGTGCATCAACCTGGGATTATCCGTGGCTGCGGCCGTTGGTATTTCCATGACTAATTTGACATCAGCCGGGCAGGTGGCTGGTGTGGGGATCATTGCAGCCGGAGGGACGCTGGTGGAAATGGCATTGACGCAGTTGGTCATTAATCTGCGCTATTCGCTGTTCGGGATGTCGCTTTCGCAAAAGCTGGATCCCTCCTTTACAACGCCGCATCGTGTGTTGGCTTCCTTCGGGATCACTGATGAGATTTTTGCTGTAGCCTATGCCCAGCCCGGCCAGTTGAAGCCGGCTTATTTTTATGGACTGATTCTGGTCTCGGCAGCGGGGTGGGGCGGAGGCACCTTTTTGGGAGCGTTACTTGGACGGATCCTGCCACAGGCCCTGTCCGATGCCATGGGGATCATGCTTTATGGGATGTTTCTGGCAGCGGTCATCCCCGCAGCAAAAAAAGAGCACGGTATACGGATGTCAGCCGCCTTGGCGGCGCTGTGCAGCATTTTCTTTGCCTATGTGCCGACAGCGGTATCCGGTGGTTTTTCGGTGATTATCAGCGCGATTTTGTCAGCTGCGGTCTGCGCCTTCGCGTTTCCGAGGACGGAAAATGAGGTGGAGCAGGCGTGAGTACCGCAGTTTACATTGCTGTTATGGCCGGTGTCACCTATCTGATCCGTCTGATTCCATTTACGCTGTTCCGCAAGAAGATCACATCGCCCTATTTCCGCAGCTTTTTATATTATATTCCTTATGCGGTACTCAGCGCCATGACGATTCCGGCAATTTTTTCCTCCACCGGCAGCTTGACTACTGCCATTGCCGGGACGGCGGCGGCTGTTGTACTGGCCTATCTGGGAAAACCGCTGATTCTGGTAGCGCTGGCTGCGTCTGCTGCGGCATTGGCGGCAGGCGTGCTATTTTGAGAAGTCGCATCAATAGTACCTAAGACACAAAAACGACCCATGGCTATAGACATGGGTCGTTTTGTCTGTTTTACGAGCACCTGCCTGTATCTTGGCTGCGCCCTTTACTTTTGAGGGCAAAGCTGATATGATAAGCGCAGCTCAAGAATTGCAAGGAGGCATCTGTTATGAAAAGCATCAAACCTGGGCGAGGACCGTCCCGACAGGCAGCGGCAGGCTCGGCTTTTGGGATCCTGTTTGGGATCTTTTGGACGATCGCGGCGGCATCCATCGCCTGGAGCGCCAGTGGCGCATTTGGCTTTATCGGGCTGGTATTCCCGCTGTTTGGCCTGGTGTTTATAGGTATCAGTGTCTACAATCTGATGTATCACAGCAGCAACGCCCATGCAGAGCCGGAAGACCGGGATTCACTGCTGGAGATCGTTGAGACGGAGGAAGGCACCGAGGGGTCGAAGGAGGACGAGGCCGAAGCGCCGTCTTCTGATGCGCGGTTTTGTCCGTTTTGCGGAGCATCCCTGAGCGATGGCTTTTCCTTTTGTCCGAAATGCGGAAAAAAGCTTCCTTAAAAGGCCGCCTGCGGGCTTAACAGCCCAAGACTTCCTTTGCAATATCCGCGCCCTGCTTCGCGTCCTTGGCGTAATAATCGGCGCCCATCTCCCGGGCATAGTCCGGAGTGAGCACTGCACCTGCGCCATAGACACGGCAAGCGGGGCATTTTTCATGCAGAAGGGTAATGGTTTTCTCCATTGCGGGCAAAGTGGTAGTCATCAGAGCTGACAGGCCGACCAGCTTTACATCATGCCTGATCACAGCCTCTACGATCGCTTCCGGAGGGACATCGCGCCCAAGATCCAGCACATGGTAGCCGTAATTCTCCAAAATGCACTTGGCAATGTTTTTTCCGATGTCATGGATGTCGCCCTGCACGGTGGCCACTACAACTGTGCCCCGACTCTCCTGGCGGCTTCCGGTCTCTTCCAGACGCTGCCGCAGCAGGTCAAAGGCGGCCTGCGCAGCCTCTGCGGCGTTCATCAGCTGCGGCAGATACAGCTTGCCCTGTTCGAACAAAACGCCTACCCGATCCAGCGCGGGGATCAGCCGCTGCTGGATGATCTCCATGGGAGGCTGGGTCTCCAACAGAGCGGCGACGGCATCACGGGACTCCCGGCGCAGACCTTTTTCCACCAGTTCCTCCAGAGAACGGGTTTGACCTGTGGGAGGGACGGCCTCGGCTGGCCGATCTGCAAAGCGCTCCAGGTATTGCGCAGCTCCTTGGTCAAAGCCCTGCAGCACGGCACAGGCGTGGACGGCATCCATCATGGCCCGGTTATTGGGATTCAGAATGGGAAGATCCAGCCCGCGCGCGATGGCCATGGTCAAAAAGGTGCGGTTGATGTTTTCCCGTTCAGGCAGACCAAAGGAAATATTGGAAACACCCAGCGTGGTTTTCAGGCCCAACTCCGAGTGCACTCGCGACAGCGCGTCCAGCGTTTCCTGCGCCTGCTCCTGCTGTGCCGAGACAGTCAAGGTCAGGCAGTCGATATAAACATCCCCCCGGGGGATGCCCGCCTGTAAGGCGGCGTTCAGAATGCGGCGGGCGATGTCCAGGCGGGCATCAGCGCTTTCCGGGATGCCACGCTCGTCCATGCACAGGCCGATGACAGCAGCACCGTATTTTTTGACGATGGGCAGCACCCGGCTCAGAACCTCTGTTTTGCCGTTGACGGAATTGACGATGGCTTTGCCGCAATAATGCCGCAAGCCCTGCTCCAGTGCGATGGGATCCGAGGAGTCGATCTGCAGCGGAAGATCCAGTGCACCCTGTAAGCCCTCCACTACCTGGGCCATGACTTCAGGCTCGTCGATCTGGGGGATCCCCACATTGACATCCAAAATGTCCGCTCCGGCGTCCGCCTGGGCCACACCCTGGGCCAGAATATAGTCCAGATCGCCCTCCCGCAGCGCCTGCTGAAAGCGTTTCTTTCCGGTGGGATTGATGCGCTCACCCACCACCCGGACACGGTCCAGCTCCACCACTCTGCGCGAGGAACAGACTCGGGCAGATGGCGTAAAGCAAGATGGCTTTACAGCGTGGTTTCTATACTGATTTTTCAGCGCTTTGATGTGCTCCGGCGTCGTGCCGCAGCAGCCGCCGACAAAGGAGACCGGAAGTTCCAGGATGGGAGCCATCTGCCGGGCGTATTCTTCAGGAGAGAGAGAGTATTCGCCCGTTTGAGGGTCGGGCAGACCGGCGTTGAGCTTGACCACCAGCGGCAGCGAGGTGTGTGCGGCCATCCGCTGCACCACCGGAAGCAGCCGATCCGGCCCCAGCGAGCAGTTCAGACCCACGGCGTCGGCGCCCACGCCCTCCAGCACCATGGCGGCAGCACCGGCGTCACAGCCCAGAAAGCTGCGGCCGGTCTCTTCAAAGGTCATGGTGGCGATGACCGGAAGCACGGTGTTCTCCTTTGCAGCCAGAACGCCGCAGCGGGCCTCGGCCAGATCCATCATGGTCTCGAAAACGATCAGATCCGCCCCGGCCTCGGCACCGGCCAGGCACATTTCCCTGAAAATATCATAGCAGTCCTCAAAGCGCAGGGGGCCCAGAGGACGCATCAGCTGGCCGATGGGACCGATGTCCAGCGCCACGCGGGCGTTGGTGCCGCGGACAGCGTCGCGGGCGCAGCCGACTGCCACCGAAATCACTTCTTCGACGGTGTGGCCGGTGCCTTCCAACTTGAGCCGGTTGGCGCTGAAGGTATTGGCGTAAACAATATCAGCTCCTGCCTCCACATACATCCGGTGAATGGCGGTGACGGACTGAGGCTGCTCCAGACACACCAGCGCCGGATTGTGACCCAGCGGCACGCACTGCTTTTGCAGCATGGTGCCAAAGCCGCCATCCAAAAAGGTGATACGATTATCCACAGGTGATCCCTGCCTTTCGATAAGAACAATTTTGTCGCATGGAGCAAAAGGCGCAGCCCCGGGCACGCTTGCCCTGTGGCCTGTCCGCCAGACCGAACAGCGCCGTCACCGATTTTCGCGGTGTCATCAGCAGGGCGGGGGAAAGGGTGATGCCGCAGCGGCGCTGGGCATCCAGCAATTCCAATAGGGGTGCCTGCACCAACAGGGGAAGATCGCCGTAGCCGGGGCTGAACCGGTCGGTGGCAAACAGCCCTTCCGTACACAGCTGCTTCTCCAGCCGGGCCTGCAGTTGATCGCAGGCCTGCTCACAGGCGGCGCTGGCGCAGGCATCCAGAATCAGAGCGGAAGCGGGGGAGCGCAGGCTCTCGCGGCGGATGAGCAGATCGGCCTCCTGTCCCAGCGTCAGGGCAAAAAGCACCACCTGGCGGCAATCCCGCAGGAGGGTGTGGATGTCCTGCCCGGGCAGCTCCAGACCCAGCGCGGAGAGCTGCGCCTTATCTTCCGTGCGCCAGCTCCAACGGGGACTGCACTGCGGCAGCAGAAGAGAAAATGCATCCCGCACCTGCGCCGAAAGTTCCGGCGGAGGCTGCCCTCGAACGCCCAGATAGCGCAGACTTTCGGCTTGCAGTCTGTCATTCCAGTCCATGGAGCCGCCTCCTTTTCTTTGGTCAGCCGGACGGACAGCAGGAAGCTCCTGCGTCCTTTTGCTTGATAAAATATTATAGCAAATCTCTGGCGGGCGCGCAAGTATTCCCTTGACAAAGACGCAGGTTTCGCTGTAGGACTACAATAGATATTGTACAAGAGAATAAAAAAG
>CAZYAD010000044.1:0-10287 GCA_964646225.1 uncultured Oscillospiraceae bacterium | reverse complement strand
ATTATTATCAGCCGGAGGCCTATATTCCCTCCACCGACACCTATATCGAAAAGGATTCCGATGTCAACGCCGAGCTGGACCGCCTGCGGCACAGCGCCACCTCAAGCCTGTTTGAGCGGCGGGATGTGATCATCGTGGCCTCGGTCTCCTGTATCTACTCCCTTGGCAACCCCATCGATTATGCCAATATGGTGATCTCGCTGCGCACCGGTCAGAGCTGGGATCGGGACGCCCTCTGCCGCCGCCTGGTGGAGCTGCAATACGAGCGCAACGACCTGAATTTTGACCGCAACCGCTTCCGTGTGCGGGGCGACACGCTGGAGATCCGTCTGGCCTATACCGATGAATACGCCATCCGGGTGGAGTTCTTCGGCGACGAGATCGACCGCATTTCCGAGATCCACCCGGTCACCGGCGCGCCCCAGCGGCTGCTGGATCATGTGGCGATCTATCCCGCCTCTCATTATGTCACGCCAAAGGACAAGCTGGAGGAGGCGCTGGTGGACATTGAGCAGGAGATGGAGGAACGCGTCCGCTTTTTCGAGAGCGAGGGCAAGCTGATCGAAGCCCAGCGCATCCGGCAGCGCACCGAATACGACATGGAGATGCTCCGGGAGATCGGGTTTTGCAGCGGGATCGAGAACTATTCCCGGGTCATGTCCCGCAGAGTGCCGGGCAGCGCCCCCTATACGCTGCTGGATTATATGCCAAAGGACTTCCTGCTGTTCATCGACGAGAGCCATGTGATGCTGCCCCAGGTGCGGGCCATGTATCACGGCGACCGTGCCAGAAAGGAAATGCTGGTGAATTACGGCTTCCGCCTGCCCTCGGCCTTTGACAACCGGCCGCTGACCTTTCCGGAGTTTCAGCAGCGGCTGAACCAGGTGATCTATGTCAGCGCCACGCCGGGAGAGTATGAAAAGAGCCGCTCCGGGCAGATCGTGGAGCAGATCATCCGCCCCACCGGTCTGCTGGACCCGGAGGTGGAGGTTCGCCCAGTGGAGGGGCAGATCGATGACCTGATCGCTGAGATTCGGGAGCGGGAGCCCAAAAACCAGCGAGTGCTGGTGACCACCCTGACCAAGCGCATGGCAGAGGATCTTACCGATTACCTGACCAAGCACGACATCCGGGTGCGGTATATGCACCACGACATCGACACCATCCAGCGCATGACCCTGCTGCGGGATCTGCGTCTGGGGGAGTTTCAGGTGCTGGTGGGCATCAACCTGCTGCGCGAGGGGCTTGACCTGCCGGAGGTCAGCCTGGTGGCTGTGCTGGATGCCGACAAGGAGGGCTTCCTCCGGTCGGAGACCTCGTTGATCCAGACCATCGGCCGTGCGGCGCGAAATGCCGAGGGCAGGGTCATCCTGTACGCCGACACCGTCACACCCTCCATGCGGGCCGCCATGGATGAGACCCAGCGCCGCCGCACCGTGCAGGATAACTTTAACCGGGAGCACGGCATCGTGCCCAGGACGGTCTACAAGTCGGTACGGGAGCTGATCGAGATCTCACACGACACCTCTGCCAAGCTGCCGACTGCCAGCCGCAAAAAGCTGTCGCTGGCATCGCTGGAGGAAGAGATCCACCGTCTGGAGCGCCAGATGAAGGAGGCCTCCAAAATGCTGGAGTTTGAATACGCCGCCGTCCTGCGGGATCAGATCCGGGAGCTGCGCAAGCAGGCGGAAGAACAGAAAACCGGGAAACAATGAGGTAAATGCATGGAAAGCTATATCAGGATCAAGGGCGCACGCGTCCACAATCTGAAAAACATCGATGTGGAGATCCCCCGGAACACCATGACGGTGGTGACGGGCATCTCCGGCAGCGGCAAGAGCAGCCTGGCCTTTGACACCATCTATGCTGAGGGGCAGCGCCGCTATGTGGAGTCGCTGTCCTCCTACGCACGGATGTTTCTGGGCCAGATGGAAAAGCCCGATGTGGACTCCATTGACGGACTGTCTCCGGCCATTTCCATCGATCAGAAGACCACCAGCAAAAACCCCCGCTCCACCGTGGGAACGGTCACCGAGATCTATGACTATCTGCGTCTGCTGTGGGCCCGCATCGGCATCCCCCATTGCCCAAAGTGCGGCCGGGAGATCCGCCAGCAGAGCGTGGATCAGATCATCGATCGGCTGCTGGCCCTGCCGGAGGGAACGAGGATGCAGGTGCTTGCTCCAGTGATCCGCGGCCGCAAGGGTGAGTATCAGAAGGTGTTTGAGGACGCACGCAAAAGCGGCTTTGTCCGGGTGCGGGTGGACGGCAGCGTCTATGACCTGAGCGAGGATATCCGTCTGGACAAAAATCTCAAGCACACCATCGAGATCGTGGTGGATCGGCTGGTGGTCAAGCCGGATATCGCCCGCCGCCTGACCGACTCGGTGGAGACCGCCACCCATCTTTCCGGCGGGCTGGTGGTCATCGACCGGCTGGGCGCAGGGGAGGAGCTGGCCTTTTCCCAGAACTACGCCTGCCCAGATTGCGGCATCTCCATTGAGGAGCTGACGCCGCGGATGTTTTCCTTCAACAATCCCTACGGCGCCTGTCCTGCCTGCGATGGCCTTGGCATGAAGCTGGAGGTGGATCCGGCACGGGTGGTGCCCAACGGCAAGCTTTCGCTGAATCAGGGTGCACTGAAGGCCTCTGGCTTTCAAACGCTGGATGAAAATTCTATTTCTCGCACCTATATGCGTGCCATGAGCGAGCAATATGGCTGGTCGCTGGACACCCCCTGGGAGGAGCTGCCGGAAAGCGCCCGCAAAATGATCCTCTACGGCACCGGCGAGGACAAGCTGGATGTGCGGTTCTCCTGGGAGGGAAACAAACACAAGCCCCGGCCCTTCGAGGGCATCATCCCCAACCTGCAGCGGCGGTATACCGACGGCTTTACCACCCAGGCCGCCAAAGAGGACATTGAGGACTGCATGAGCGCCATCCCCTGTGCCGCCTGTCGGGGAAAACGGCTGAAAAAGGAGATGCTGGCGGTGACCGTTGGCGGGAAAAGCATCGCCGAGTTCACCCAGCTTTCGGTCACCGAGGCCCTGCGCTTCACCGAGGAGCTGGAGCTGACCGAAAAGGAGCGGCAGATCTCCGACCTGATTTTGAAGGAGATCGGCTCCCGGCTGCGCTTTTTGCAGAATGTGGGTCTGGAATACCTGACCCTTTCCCGATCCAGCGGCACCCTGTCGGGTGGCGAGAGCCAGCGCATCCGTCTGGCCACCCAGATCGGCTCATCCCTCACCGGCGTGCTGTATGTGCTGGATGAGCCCTCCATCGGTCTGCATCAGCGGGATAACGACAAGCTGCTGGCCACCCTGCGGCGGCTGCGGGATCTGGGCAACACCCTGCTGGTGGTGGAGCACGATGAGGACACCATGCGGGCGGCCGACTGCATCGTGGATGTGGGCCCCGGCGCCGGGGTCAACGGCGGCGAGATCCTTGCGGTGGGCACGGCGCAGGAGCTCATGCAGTGCGAAAACAGCCTCACCGGGCAGTATCTGTCCGGCGCACGGCGCATCCCCGTCCCGATGGAACGGAGAAAGGGCAGCGGCAATGTCCTCCGGATCGTGGGCGCTGCGGAAAACAATCTGAAAAAACTCAATGTGGAGATCCCGCTGGGCACTTTTACCGTGGTGACCGGCGTTTCGGGCAGCGGAAAGAGCAGCCTCATCAACGAGGTTCTGTATAAGGCGCTGGCCGCCGAGCTCAACGGAGCCCGTACCCGTGCGGGCAAGCACGAACGGATCGAGGGACTGGAGCATCTGGATAAGGTCATCGCCATCGACCAGAGCCCCATCGGGCGGACGCCCCGCTCCAATCCGGCCACCTATACCGGCCTGTTCGGCGATATCCGGGAGCTGTTTTCCAAGACCCAGGATGCCAAGGCCCGGGGCTACGGTCCCGGTCGCTTCTCATTCAATGTGCGGGGCGGCCGCTGCGAGGCCTGCACCGGCGACGGCCTGATCAAGATCGAGATGCACTTCCTGCCCGACATTTATGTTCCCTGCGATGTGTGCAAGGGCAAGCGCTACAACCGCGAGACGCTGGAGGTCAAATATAAGGACAAAAGCATCCATGAGGTGCTGGATATGACGGTTGCCGAGGCGCTGCCCTTCTTCGACAACCTCTCCAGGATCCGCAAAAAGCTCCAGATGCTGTACGATGTGGGCCTGTCCTATATCAAATTGGGACAGAGCTCCACCACCCTGTCCGGCGGCGAGGCCCAGCGGGTCAAGCTGGCCACCGAGCTTTCGCGAAAGGCCACCGGTCGGACAATCTATATCCTGGACGAGCCCACCACCGGTCTGCACAGCTATGATGTCCACAAGCTCATCGAGGTGCTGCAAAAGCTGGTGGACACCGGGAATACCGTGGTGGTGATCGAGCACAATCTGGATGTGATCAAGACCGCCGATCATATCATCGATCTGGGGCCGGAGGGCGGCAGCCGGGGCGGCCGGATCGTCGCCAGCGGCACGCCGGAGGCCGTGGCTCGGGTCAAGGGCTCCTATACCGGACAATACCTGAAACGGGTCCTGAAAAAAGAGAAGGAGGCTGTGCGCTGATAAGAGCGTAATTTAAGCAAAATTACGAAATCGGTAACCGCCAAAAAGGATAGGATAGAACAGGCGACATTCAGCTTTGGTTGGATGTCGCCTGTTTAGATTAGAAAAAGGCTTGCAAAGTGAAAGCGGGCACCCGTTTTGCTGCGTTTGCGTCAAAACAGGTACCCGGTGCTTTACGAAAATCGGTAAATTCCATGTAGCCTATGCCCGCTTTTGCAGCGAAGCGTTATTTCCGGAGGGTGTCGATGCTGTCACGGAAGACCACAAAGCGGTCGTACAGATACTCTGTCACAAAATTGGTCGCCATGGTCAGCAACAGCACCACATATTCGTTCCAGCCAAAACGATCTCCCGTCAGGACGGCCGTCCACCAGGTAGACACCGGGGTGAAGACCAGATAAAACAGTGCGACCTTGGCCATCGCCACCGGGACATTTCCGGCGGAATGGAAGGTGAACCTGCGGTTGAGGGTGAAATTCCACAGGACGGAAGCCAGCAGCGCCGCCAGATACGACAGCCAATGGGTGATGTGCAGCGCTTCCTCCATGATGGTGAATACGGCGACCTGAATCAGGCCGGCGCTGACGGAAAACAGCAGAAATTTTGCTGTGCGAAGCAGTTCGGTCTTGTTTTTCATAAGAACCTCCGAAAAGCAATGTGGGTCATGGTGGTTGCCTTTACAGCGCCAGTTCCAGCATCACCGGGCAGTGGTCTGAACCCATCACCTCCGGCAGAATGGAGGCTGTGACGATGCGCTCCCGAAGCCGGTCAGACACCAGAAAGTAGTCGATGCGCCATCCGGCGTTGTTCTGCCGTGCGCGGAAACGGTAGCTCCACCAGCTGTAGGCACCGATCATATCGGGATGCAAATGACGGAAGGTATCGGTGAAGCCGCTGTCCAGCAGCAGGGTGAGCTTTTCCCGCTCCTCGTCGGTAAAGCCGGCGCTGCCCCGGTTGGGGCCGGGGTTTTTCAGGTCGATCTCCTGATGGGCCACATTCAGGTCGCCGCATACCACCACCGGCTTTTTGGCGTCCAGGGCCAGCAGATAAGCCCTGAAGGCGTCCTCCCATTCCATACGGTAGCCCAGCCGCGCCAGCTCGTTCTGGGAGTTGGGGGTATAGACCGTCACCAGGTAAAAGGCCGGATATTCGCAGGTAATCACCCGGCCCTCGTTGTCGTGCTCCGGCAGACCCAGACCATAGGTCACGGTCAGCGGCGCCTCTTTGGCAAAAATTGCCGTTCCGGAATAGCCCTTTTTCTCGGCGCTGTTCCAATATTGCATATAGCCCTCCAGCTCCAGCGTAAGCTGGTGGGGCTGCATTTTCGTCTCCTGCACACAAAAGGCATCGGCGTCGATCTGGCGGAAAAACTCCAGAAAGCCCTTGCCCACACAGGCCCGCAGGCCATTGACATTCCAGGAAATCAATCGCATCATGGGGTCACCTCCGCTCTTTACTATACCCCCATTCCCGCGATTTGACAAGTACCAATGCGATCGGCGGCCCCAGCAGCATCCCCCAGACTCCGGCGAAGCGCCAACCGAGGTAAAAGGCCGTCAGAGAAAGCAGAGGAGAAAGCCCCAGCTGCCGTCCCACCAGTCGGGGTTCCAGCCCGCTGCGGAGCGCACAGAGCACCAGAAACAGCACCGGCAGCCCCACGCCACGCAAACTGTCGCCCAGAGCCAGAGCCGCCAGCCCCCAGGGGATGAGAAACAGCCCCGCGCCCAGCAGAGGAAGGGCATCGGCTAAGGCAATAAGCGCCGCCCACAGAAGGGCATGTTCCACACGCAACAGCAGAAATCCGGCCAGCAAAAGGGAAAAAACCGCCGCTGTCAGCAGCACCTGTGCCCGCAGCCAGCCCAGCAGTGCGGTACGCAGAAAGCGGAGCCATCGCCGGGACTCCCTCCACATGGGGGACGGGAACTGCCGCTGCAGCCGGGCCAGCATTCGCTTGATGCGGCCGGTCAACAGTACAGCCGCCGTAGGGATAAAAATCGCTGTCAGCAGAGCATCCGGCAGGGAGGAGGCCGCCCAGCCAAGTGAGGTGAGCAGTTGTCCCGGCTCCAAAGCGGAAATTGCCGGGCTTTCCGAAAGACGAATAATGATTTTATCATGAAAAATATTGTACTATAAAGCCTGAAAGCTTTGCAGTACATTTTCTATTATTTGGGGCAAAATGGCCGCGAGGCTGCGAAATCCGGGCGTCAGCAGACGGCACAGCGCCCACCCTCCGCCGATCAGCAGTACCACAAGCGCCAGCAGCGACAGCAGGGCACAAAGTCCCAGGGGCAAGCCCGTCCTGCGGCGAAGCCATCGTGTCGGCCGTTCCAGCAGACAGGCCAGAATAAAGGCTGCCAGCAGCGGCCAAAGCGGCCGCAGCAGCCATTTGAAAAAGCACCAGCCTGCCAGCAGCAAAAGACTCAGCCGGACAAATGCCTCCCGAAAAGGCGGTTTTTGCAGCAAATCGGCCACCTCCCCGGTGTCACAAGACTTTTTTACAGTATGCCCCGCCGTCTGCGGAACATACCGGCAGACACAGCCCTCCCGGCTGCTTCATAAACTGGAGCATGGAGAACAGGAGGAATGCTTATGCGCATCGTGATGAAATTCGGCGGCTCATCTCTGGCTACCGCCGAACATATCCGCCGTGCGGCCCGGCTGGTGGCCGATCAGCGGCGGCAGGGAGATCAGGTAGCGGTCGTGGTTTCCGCTCAGGGAGACACCACCGACCGGCTCCTTTTGCAGGCACAGGAGCTTTCGCCCCGTCCGGCCCCGCGGGAAATGGATATGCTTCTGGCCTGCGGTGAGCAGCTGTCTATGGCGCTGCTTGCCATCCGGCTGGAGGCGATAGACTGTCCGGCCATGTCCTTTTGCGGCTGGCAGGCGGGGATCCTGACCGGCGACAGCCATGGTCGTGCACCGATCCTCTCCGTGGAGCCCCAGCGGGTGCTTCAGGCGTTGGAGGAGGGCAGGGTGGCCGTGGTAGCTGGGTTTCAGGGGGTCACTGCGGGAGCGGAGATCACCACCATTGGTCGTGGCGGCTCAGACACCACCGCCGTGGCGCTGGCGGACGCCCTGGGGGCGGATGTATGCCGCATCTATACAGATGTACGCGGCGTATGCTCCGCCGACCCACGGGTGGTGGAGCAGGCACAGGTTTACCGGGAGATCTCCTACGACGAGATGCTTGCCATGGCCCATCTGGGCGCACGGGTGCTCCACAGCCGGGCAGTGGAACTGGCGCGAGAGAAGCGGGTACGGGTGGAGGTGCGCTCCACCTTTGCACCGGAGGACGCCGGCACGGCGCTGTGTCCTGCCGAGCAGGAGGAGCCCGCCGTGCGGGGGATCACCTGTGATGAGCCCATCACCATGCTGACCGTCTTTGGCATCGGCAGCGGCAATGAAACCTGCCGCCTGTTCGAATTGCTGGATAAAAGCGGTGTTTCCGTCGATGTGATCATCCGTTCTGCCGGCGGAGAAAAGGGGAGAGTGGGCTTTTCCGTCAGCGGTGCGGATGGCGACCGCACGGCGGCGCTGCTGCGGGAGCATCAGCAAGCGCTGGGCTTTTCCGGCCTGCTTGTTCAGACCGAGCTGGCCAAGGTATCGGTGATCGGCAGTATGAGCGGCTGCGCTGTGGCCGCCAAAATGCTGCGGGCGCTGGAAGGGGGCGGCATCGGGCCGCAATACATCACCACCGGGGCGCTGCGGGCCTCGGTGATCGTCCGGCAGGAGCAGGCCCGTCAGGCGGTGCGACTGCTGCATGAGTCTTTTTTCGGTGAAGGTACAAGCAACAACAAAGCGACGCTTTGAACACAGAAAAACGGCATGACCGAAGCCATGCCGTTTTTCAAAACACGATATTGCATTTTACAGCCCCCGGCCTTGCGGCCGGGGGCGTTGCAGTTAAAAACGGGGAAGAGACGCCTGATCAGTTCTTATGCAGCTCGACCAGCTTCAGCAGGTGCTCGTAGCGCTCCTTGGCGGCAGCCTCGTTCTTGGCGAACAGAGTGGTGGCGCGCTCGGGGAACTCGCGAGTCAGACGGCTGTAACGGGCCTCGTTCATCAGGAACTCCTGATAGCCGCCGGCGGGCGCCTTGGAATCCAGCGTGAACTTGGACTCGGCAGCGGGATTGAAGCGGAACAGGTTCCAGTAACCGCACTCGACGGCCTTCTTCATCTCCTGCTGGCAGTTGGTCATACCGCCCTTGATGGAGTGCATCTCGCAGGGGCTGTAGCCGATGATCAGAGAGGGACCGGGATAAGCCTCGGCCTCGGTGATGGCCTTGATGGTCTGAGCGGGGTTAGCACCCATAGCGACCTGAGCCACATACACATAGCCGTAAGCCATGGCGATCTCGGACAGGGACTTCTTCTTCATTTCCTTACCGGAAGCGGCGAACTGGCAGACCTGGCCGATGTTGGAGGCCTTGGAAGCCTGACCGCCGGTGTTGGAATAAACCTCGGTGTCGAAGACGAAGACATTGACATCCTCACCGGAGGCCAGGACATGGTCCAGACCGCCGTAACCGATGTCGTAAGCCCAGCCGTCGCCGCCGAAGATCCACTGGCTCTTCTTCACCAGCAGGTCCTTGTTCTCCAGAACCTCGCGGCCCAGCTTGCAGGCCTCGCAGGTGCAGCCTTCCATAACGGAAGCTTCCAGCTCGGCAACCAGAGCGGCAGCAGTGGCCTTGGAGGCCTCGCCGTCAGCCATGGTGTTCAGCCAGGCCTGGCCGGCAGCCTTCAGATCGGCGTCGCAGTAATCAACGGCGATCAGAGCCTTAACGGTGTTGGCCAGGTTGGCGCGGCGATACTTCACAGCGGTAGCCATGCCCAGACCGTGCTCGGCGTTATCCTCGAACAGGGAGTTGCACCAGGCGGGACCATGGCCCTGCTTATCGGTGCAGTAGGGAGAGGTAGCGGCGGGACCGCCCCAGATGGAGGAGCAGCCGGTGGCGTTGGAGATGTACATCCGATCGCCGAACAGCTGGGTTACCAGGCGGGCATAAGAGGTCTCGGCGCAGCCGGCGCAGGAGCCGGAGAACTGCAGATAGGGCTGCTTGAACTGGCTGCCCTTGACGGTGTTATCCTGCATATCGGGCTTGTCAGCAACCTTCTCGACCACATAGTTCCAGACATCACACTGAGCGGCTTCGCCTTCCTGAGGAACCATGGTCAGAGCCTTGACGGGGCAGACGCTGACGCAGACGCCGCAACCCATACAATCCAGAGGAGACACGGCCATGGAGAAGGTGTAGACATCCTTGCCCTTTCCGGCCTTGATGGGAGCGGTCTTCAGACCGGCGGGAGCGGCCTTGACCTCTTCCTCGGTCATAGCATAGGGACGGATGGTAGCATGGGGGCAGACATAGGAGCACTGGTTGCACTGGATGCACTTGGCAGCGTCCCAGGTGGGAACGGAAACGGCAACGCCGCGCTTCTCATAAGCGGAAGCGCCCAGCTCGAACTGGCCGTCCACATGATCCACGAAGGCGGAAACGGGCAGGCTGTCGCCGTCCATCTTGCCAACGGGATTCAGAATGCCCTTGACCATCTTCACCAGCTCGGGCTTGCCGGACAGCTCCTTGGTATCAGCAGGATCCTCGGCGGTGGCCCAGTCGGCGGGAACATCGATCTTCTTGAAGGCGGTAGCGCCCAGGTCGATGGCCTTGTGGTTCATATCCACCACATCCTGGCCCTTCTTCAGGTAGGACTTGGT
>CAZYAD010000043.1:0-10839 GCA_964646225.1 uncultured Oscillospiraceae bacterium | reverse complement strand
CAATCAGATTTGTAAAGAACACACCGTTCCTCTTGAAAAGTTCACACACATGAACTATAATGGTTCATGCGTATGAACTGCTTCAAACGCTGCTGAAAGCCCTTCTCCTACCGTCTTCACAAGAATGGCGTGACCGACCCCGATTACTGCATTTTGAAATTCACCGGCTTTGAAGCGCAATGGTTTTCAAACCAGAGAACCGAGACTGTCCGGCTGTAAGGAGGATGCCCGTGAATAAATATATGAAGGCGAATGTGGTCTTTTCCAGATTTTCACGAGACTATATGGGGCTGAAAAAGGATCTGCCGATCCGTCCCAGCGAGATGGGCCTACTGAATATCGTCAGCCACAGGAAGGGCGATTTTACGCCCCTGCTGCTCGCCGAAATGATCGGTGTTTCCAAGCCGATGATCACAGCGCACATTCAGGTACTTCTAAAAAAGGGCTACATCCGCAAGGAGGCATCGGGACTGGACGGGCGCAGCTTTTTTGTCCGTCCCACCGAAGCAGGAAAGGCCCTTGCCGATGCATTTGAAGCGCGGCAGACCGCATACTTACAAGCCATCGAAGCAGCGCTTGGAGAAGCAGACTTTAATGCCCTTGTCCGGTTGCTGAAGAAAACACAAATGATTCTGGATACCATACAGGAGGTAGAACCATGCAAAACAATGAAATCAGCAAGGCTGTTTCGTGGAATCCCTGGCACGGATGCAAAAAAGTAAGCCCCGGATGTAAAAACTGCTTTGTCTACAAGATGGATCGCAGATACGGCCGCGACACCACTCTGGTCACAAAGGGTAAGACCACCTATGCGCTGAAGGACAAGGACTGCCCTCCCGGCTCGCTGGTCAAGCTCTGCTTCTCCTCCGACTTTTTTATCGAAGAAGCGGATGCCTGGCGTGACGGCTGCTGGGATTTTATCCGGCGCAGAAAGGATTGCATCTTCGTCACCACCACCAAGCGGCCAGAGCGCATCCGGGATTGCGTTCCCCCCGACTGGGGCGAGGGGTGGGAGCATTTTCACCTGAGCATTTCCATAGAGAATCAGGAAATGGCCGACAAACGGCTAACGCATTTTCTGGAGGCGCCGCTGGCTCACCGCGAAGTGTTCTGTTCGCCTTTGATCGCGCCGATCTCTCTGGGAAAATATCTCGACACCGGGCTGATCAAATGCGTTAATGTCGGCGGCGAGATGTCACCAAAAAACGAGGTCAGACCGCTCCAGTGGGAATGGGTACGCGACCTGTTCCTGGAAGCGAAGGAGCGTAATATCGAGTTTTATTTTCATCAGTGCGGCTCTATGTTTCTGCGCGACGGTGTAAACATCGGCAAGTGGAAACTCAACGAGCAGATCGACCGCGCCGAGGAAATCCAGCACGAGCTGGAGGAGCTGTACGGTGCCGTGCCGAAACAGGAGAAAAAAGGCAGCTGCTAAGGCGGTTCACGCGATTGGCTTTGGTTAGCTGTACCAGAATCATAATAGATAGAAAAGGAGAGCATACCATGAATAACACAGAACTTGAATTCTATCCCCGGCATCCCTCTGGAGAAAAAACGCACACAATCGAAACCTCGGCCATGCCGCTCCTCCCGCAGGACGCGCCTTTCCCGGTAAAAACGCTTTGCGATGCGTTTTACGATGATGCCGAACGCTTTTATGCAAGCTATGTAGATCATCGCTTTGCGGTGACGGGCATTGCCAAAAAAGTCGGGCCCGACATCCATAGCAAGCCCTCGATCGAGTTGTCCGACAGCACAGATGGCCAGAC
Organism: uncultured Oscillospiraceae bacterium; assembly: GCA_964646225.1. Taxonomy (GTDB): domain Bacteria; phylum Bacillota; class Clostridia; order Oscillospirales; family Butyricicoccaceae; genus UBA4644. Next base: position 9,070 of record CAZYAD010000043.1, on the reverse strand, counting down.
CTTTGCGTTGGTGATCTTCCCCACCGACGAGCATTACAGCAGGGTGGCAGTTGGAGACCGGGTCGTTGTCCGCGCCAATTACCTCGTCATGAGCAATCACTACGGCCTGGTGATGAAGTTCAGCGAGCTGGTCTCGGTAGAAAAATGAGCCAGGTAACCTTTCGCTATCCGTTGTTCGACGGAGAAAAGGTCATCGAAAACGCCTCGGTTACCATGGAAAACAGTATCATTACCGCCATTTCCAGGACGGAAGACGCAGACAGCTCCCGCCTGCTGATGCCCGGGCTGATCGATTCGCATACACATATAACAAGCGAAGAACAGATCGGAGCGATGCTGACAAGCGGTATTGCTGCCACCTGTGATGTATGCGCACCGGCTGCGCTGGTTGCCGGCTCCCGGAAGCTTAAAATCATTTCCTCCGCAGGGATGGCCATGGGCCCGCTGAACGGCAGAGAGTATGTCAAAAAGACAGCGGAAAGCGGTGCAAAATATACTAAGGTGCTGTTGTTTGAGCCGCATCTGATGCCAAGAGATACCTTGTGCAGCATCTGCCAGGCTGCCCACGAACGCTCGCTCAAAGTAGCCGTTCACGCAACCAGCGTCACGGCAGAGCGTCTGGCGGTGGAATGCGGCGCGGATATCCTGCTGCATGTTCCGCTGAAGGAGGCGCTGCCCGGGGAACTTGCACAGGAGATCGCCCAGCGCGGCGTGGCGGTTGCTCCTACCCTCGTGATGATGGAAACCTTTGCTCACAGTGGCAGAAATGGCTACCTTCCCGAGCACTATCGAAATGCGGAAAATGCCGTCCGTACCCTTCATGCGTGTGGAGTGACGATCCTTGCCGGTACCGATGCCAATGTGGGCTCCTTTTCTCCGGCCGTTGCCTACGGCACATCCCTGCACCGGGAAACCGAGCTTCTCTGCAAGGCGGGGCTGACGCCCGCCGAGGTTTTGGCCAGCGCCACAGGTAACGCTGCCAAAGCATTTGGCCTCCAGGACCACGGCTGCATTGCCGAAGGCAAGCGGGCCAGGCTCATTCTTACAGACGGCAGACCCGACAAAGACATTACCGCGCTCAGGCGCATCCGGCAAATGTGGATAGATGGAGAGCTTCTATGAGAAAAATCATCACTATGGAAGAACACATCCCGCTGAAATGTCTTGGAAAAGCCCTGAAAAATTACCCGTCGGAGGATGCGTCACGCACCTCGGCGGCCGGTGCGCCCGGACTTCCCTATTTCCCCGACACCGAGCTGTATTGCAATCTGGAAAAGCGTCTTGAAAATATGGATGCGCACGGCATTACAATGCAGATTCTTTCCGCACCCGTCTGCACGCAGCTTCTGCCGAAGGAGGAAGCCGGGATCGTAAGCGATGCCAACGACGAGCTGGCAGAGATCGTCAGCCGGCACCCCGATCGTTTTGGCGCATTTGCCACGCTGCCATGGAGGAATGTGGAGGCTTCGGTCAGGGAACTGGAACGAGCCATCACCAAACTCGGCTTCCAGGGCGTCCTTCTTGCCGGGCGAGCCTCGGGTGCGGAGCGATTTCTCGATGATCCTGCCTTTCTGCCGGTTTTAGAGGCGGCGGAAAGCTTGCGCGCACCGATCTATCTTCATCCGGCCCCGCCCATGACAAGCGTACAGAAGAGCTACTACGATGGTCTTGGCGACCGGCTCAGTGCAAGGCTTGCGCTATACGGCTGGGGATGGCACCATGAGACCGGGATACAGTTGCTCCGCCTGATCCTCTCGGGCGTGTTTGACCGATTCCCGAAATTGCAGATCATTACAGGGCATTGGGGCGAGATGGTGCCATTCTTTCTCTCCCGACTCGATCAGGCGCTGCCACAGTCGGTGACAGGTCTCCGCAGAACCGTGACGGAAACCTTCCGGGAACATGTCTATGTGACTCCCAGCGGGATTTTTGATTATCCGCAGCTCAAATTCTGCATGGAGGTGCTGGGGGCAGACAGGATCCTCCATTCGGTGGATTATCCGTTTATCCTGAATGACGAAGCATCAGCCTTTATCGAAAATGCCCCGATCGCAGAGCGCGAAAAAGAGCTGATCGCCTATCAAAACGCGGAAAGATTATGGAACATATGAAAGGAGCATCCCTATGAAAGACCTCAGCAGACTCGGACTCGGCTGTATGGGAATGTCGAGCCGCCGAAATCCCGAACAGTCGATCAGGACCATTCATGCAGCACTGGACAGCGGCATTACGCTGTTCAACACAGGCGAATTCTACAGTGCAGGCGAAAGCGAGATGATCGTTGGCCAGGCGATGCGTGGTGTAGCAAGGGATCGCTATTTTCTGTCCGTCAAATTCGGCGTGCTTCCAGAGCCCGGCGGCGGGATCTACGGGCTGGACAACAGTCCTTTTCACATCAAGGGACATCTGGCATATTCGCTTTCAAGACTTGGTCTGGATGATATTGACCTCTATCAGCCGGCCCGGCAGGATACGGAAATTCCCGTGGAGGAGGTTGTTGGAGAAATCTCCAGACTGGTGGAAGCGGGCTATGTCCGCCACATCGGGCTTTCCATGGTGGATGCGGAGACCCTCCGCCGCGCCTGCAAGGTACATCCCATCCATACTGTTGAGATGTCTTATTCGCTGATCGACCGGGAGATCGAACAGGAGCTGATCGACACGGCTAAAGAGCTGGGCGTCAAGGTGCTGGCCTTTGGTACGATCGGTCACGGACTGTTTGCAGACAATGCTCTGGAAAGCATGGACAGCAATCCGCGCTTTGCACGGGGGATGCTTTCTCCCCAGCATCGGGGCACCAATCTGCCGATGCTCCAGGCGGTTCAGGCGATCGCTGACGAAAAGGGCATCGGGCTTTCCCAGCTTGCCCTCGCCTGGTCTCTTGCCAAATACGACCATGTGCAGAGCCTTGTGGGTACGACAGATCCCGCGCATCTGCAGCACGCTATCGATGCATTGAGCGTCGAGTTCACCGATGAAGACATCGCGCGCATCGAAGCGGCAATTCCCTCAGAACGCTTCAGCGGCAGAGGCATGCGCCGCTTCCGCTTTACAAACGGGCAGATGTCGCTGGCGTAAAAGCCGCGCGGGGAAATCCGGGAACCGTCAGAACCGTTACAGGCGGCGAAAGGAAACATCGATGTGCGGGTTCTCCGGCTCCAGCTGCACCACGGCGTAGCGCTCCTCCCCGTAACCCATGCTGCCGGGGCACAAATACAGGCAGCCGTTCCAATCATCCAGCTGCGGGTGATGCGTATGTCCATACACCACCAGCTCAGCAGGCTCCTCCTCCACCTGCAACGACAGACCATACAGCCCCTGCTTGACGCCATAATGATGCCCATGGGTCATGAAGATCCGCTTGTTGCCCAGCCGGAGCCGCCGATAAACAGGCTCCATAGCGGCAAAATCGCAGTTCCCACAGACGGCGAAAAAGCGCGTCCGCTGCGGCACCTCCACCTGCGTCCAGTCCCGCTCGCCGTCTCCCAGAAACAGCAGCGCCTCCGGCTGTTCCCGATCCAGAAGTTCCTGCAGGCCCTTGCTGTTTCCGTGAGAATCCGAACATACAACGATTTTCATAAGCTGCTTCCTTTCGCGTCACTTTTTTCGTCTTGGGTCATATACTGTGGTATCAACTGTTTTAGGAGGTAGGCTATGCCAGGAGATATCGAAAACGCCGCCCGTTCCATGATGTCCTCGCCCCAGGGCATGAAGATCATCAAGGGGCTGGATGTTTATAATGCCGCCATGAACACCGAGGGCGGGCGGCAGCTCATTGCCATGCTGGCAGGGAGCGGCGGCGATGCCCTGAAAAACGCCGCCCGCACTGCTATGAACGCCGCAAAGGATCCCGGCCGGGCGCTTTTGCAAAATCTGCTCAGCTCCAAGGATGGGGCCTCCCTGGCGGCAAAGGTCATCGAAGTCATGGGAGTCTGATCGCCTATGGCTGACCTGAACGAACGACTGGACCGTTTGATCGCTGACCAGGACAGTATGAAAAAGGTCCTGGAAATGGCCAGGACCATCCTCGCCCAGCGGGACAGCTCGGCCTCGGAGTCAGCCGCTCAGACCACCCCGTCTGCCCCGCCCCAGCAGGAGGCCGGGCCGGATCTCTCGGCCCTGCTCTCCGCCGTGCTTTCTCAGTCCGGCTCCTCCTCCGAGGCCGCTCCGCCGGAGGCTCCGGCGACCCGATCCGACATGTCACAGGGCGCCGATCCGGGTCTTCCGGCGCTGGCCGCCATTCTTCCCCAGCTGATGCAGGCCATGTCCGGCCAGGGTAACCTGATCAAGCAGGAGCGGGTCACGCTGGTACAGGCCATGCGCCCTTATCTGAAGGAGAGCCGTCTGAGCAGCATCGACCGGGCGCTGCGAATGGCCAACATGACAAAAGCCGCCGCCAATGTTCTGCACACACTGGGGAGGTGATGTGTCGTCTATAACCGATACATAAACGGGGCGTGGCCCGAGCCGGAGGAAGCCCCCGCAGCCCGGGAAATGCCCGCGGAGGAGCCTCCCGTCTTTACCGACATCCACGCCGAAGCCCGGGAGCCGCGGCAGCAGAGCAACAAAGGCGGTGGCATGCTCAAGGGATTGTTCAACGGCAACATCAAGCTGCCGGAGTTTGACGCCGACACAGTGCTGCTGCTGGTGCTGGTATATTTTCTGGTGGCAGATGACAGCGAAAACATCAGCGACACCCTTCTGATTATCGGCGTATTGCTGCTGCTGGGCTTCTGACCGTCACAATTCATACAATGAAAAAGAGCCCCGTTTGTGTCCGACACAGTGCGCAAAACCGCCGACATACCTTGTGTATGTCCGGTCTGCGCCAAAACGTGCCGGGCCGAACGGGGCCTATGCTTTTCCATGCCGGGAGGTCTGCGCCAGGTGCTCTGCGGTGCCCGAAGGGGCTGCTCAAGGCATGGGCCTTGTCCCGTCGGGCAGCAGAAACACGGTATCTTCCGGCTGCTCCTGATACAGCATCGTGAGGCGGTAGCGATAGGTGAGCCGGTCATCCAGCGTGCCCTGCGCCTCCAGCAGGAGGCCGTTTTCCGCCAGCACATACCAGTCCTCGGTCTCGCCGGTCAGGCTGTCCAGGCTGCGGGCATACAGGCACAGGCCCTCCTCCCGCTGAACGGTTCCGCCCTCCAGAATGGCCTCTGCCGGAAGGGCCAGCAGATCTGCATAAGAGGGCGCGCGGCGGTACAGCGCCTCGTCCCCCTCCTGTCGCGAAAAACGTGCAGGAGTCTCCTCTCCGCTCCAGAGATAGACCCAGCTTTCGGTCAGCAGCAGCTGCCGATCGATACCGTCTGTCTCCTGCTGGGCGATGCGGAGGCAGCCGTCCTTTTGCCACATCCGGCTGATCAGGGTCGCGGAGGCTTCCCGATAATAATAGACCGTTTCGCTTTCCAAACTACAGTATTCCGGGCGGGACAGGCTTTGCAACACGGCCTGAATGTTTGTGCGGTCGATGTGCACCGCCTGGATCTGGGCCAGATTGCTCTGCTCCAGCTGGGGATTGGTCTCGATCACAGCCGAGCCCTGCCCCGGCAGCGTAATGAGCGCTTCCTCATTCTGACTGTCGGTAAACAGCATAACGAGGCTGAACAGAAAGCCCGCCGTCACCACGACCACGGCCGCTACCAGCGCGGCCACACTTCGTCTACGCATGACTGCTTACCGGGCGGAAAAATCTTCCGCCGGCTGCTGCCGCTCTCCCAAAAAGTACAGCAGATCATCCACGATCCGCCGACAGGCAAAGCCGTCGCCGTAAGGGTTGACCGCCCGGGCCATGGCCTGGTAGCGTTCGCCGCCCTGCAGCAGCTCCTCAGCCTCCCGCAGGATAGTCTCCTCTGCGGTGCCGATGACGCGCACCGTACCGGCCTCTACAGCCTCCGGCCGCTCGGTCTCCCGCCGCAGCACCAGAACCGGCTTGCCCAGTGCGGGTGCTTCCTCCTGCAGGCCACCGGAATCGGTCATGACCATATAGGAGCGGGCCAACAGATTGTGCATATCCTGCACCCCCAGGGGACGGGTCAGCAGCACATTGTCCAGCCCCTCCAGATACCGCCGGGCCGTCTCCTGCACATAGGGACTCAGGTGTACGGGATATACCAGCTGTGCCTCGGGATGGGTCTTTGCCAGCCGGGCCAGAGCAGACATGATGTTCTCCATGGGCTCGCCATAATTCTCACGGCGGTGCGCGGTGATGGCGATCACCTTGCGGGCAGAAAAGTCCAGCCCTTGCAGGTCAGGCTCCTCAAAAGCATAATTTTCCCGCACCGTCAGCTTCAAAGCATCGATGGCGGTGTTGCCGGTGATAAATACCGGGGCCTCGATGCGCTCACGGCGCAGATTTTCCGCATTGTTGACTGTGGGAGAAAAATGCACATCGGCCATCACCCCCACCAGACGGCGGTTGGCCTCCTCCGGATAGGGGGATTGCAGATCAAAGCTGCGCAGACCGGCCTCCACATGGCCGATGGGAATGTGGTTGTAAAACGCAGCCAGCGCCGCAGCAAAGGTCGTGGTGGTATCGCCATGAACCAGCACGATATCCGGCCGCACCTGCCGGAACACCTGCTCCAGCCCCAGCATGGCCTTGCTGGTGATGGTGCTCAGCGTCTGCTGCTTTTCCATGATATTCAGGTCGAACTGCGGCCGGACGCCAAAGGCGGCCAGCATCTGATCCAGCATCTCCCGGTGCTGGGCAGTCACGCACACCAGGGATTCGATCTCCGGCCGGCTTTCCAACTCCTTGACCAGAGGGCACATTTTATTGGCCTCCGGTCGGGTGCCGAAGATGCTCATTACCTTTCGCTTCACGAGGGATCCTCCTCCTTCTTTTCTGCCGCAGCGCACTCATCCTCCGCGGGCTTATGCCGATTCCGGCCAAAGCGCATCAGGCTCATGGCCAGGAAGAAGCAGATCAGCACGGCAATGGCGAAAAAGATCAGCCGGGATTCATGGGTGCTGGCCAGCAGCACGGCGGTCAGGCCCATCACGGCGCTGAAGGCATACAAAATCGCCACGCTCTGCTTCTGATCGAAGCCCAAATCGATGAGCCTGTGGTGAACATGGCCCCGGTCGGCCTGCAGGGGGCTCTGTCCCTTCAGCAGGCGGCGCACGATGGCAAAGCCGGTATCGAAAATGGGCAGGCCCAGGATGATAAAGGGCACCGCAAAGGAAATGACAGCGTAAAATTTGAACAGTCCCTGTATCGAAGTGACCGCCAGAAGATATCCTAAAAACATGGAGCCGGTATCGCCCATAAAGATCTTCGCCGGGTTCATGTTATAGGGCAAAAAACCCAGACAGGCGCCGGCCAGCGCCGCCATGGTAAAGGCCACGGAGCTCTCTCCGAACAGCACGGCGATGATGAACATGGTGACGGTTGCGATGGTGGAAACGCCGCAGGCAAGGCCGTCCAGTCCGTCAATGAAGTTGACGGCATTGGTGATGCCCACGATCCACAGCACCGTGACAGGGATGGACAGCACGCCCAGTGCGATATAGTGGGCATGCTGAAAGGGGTTGACAAAGCCGTGGATGGAGACCCCGGACAGCGCCGGGATCAGCGCTGCCACGATCTGTCCCACGAACTTTACCTGCGCCTTCAGTGCCACGATATCATCAATGATGCCCAGCACTACCAGCAGCAGCGCCCCCAACAGAATGGCCCGGAATTCCCGGCCCAGGGGGATGAACAGCAGCGAACTCACCAGAAAGCCCGCAAAGATCGCCAGACCGCCCATCCGGGGGATGGGCACCTTGTGCATACGGCGGTTATCCCGGGGCACATCCACCGCCTTGATGCGGATCGCCAGCCGTTTGACCAGCGGCGTGGCGGCAAAGGTCAGGGCCAGCGCCACGATAAAGGCATACAGACTGGTCAGCGCCAGATAATTATCACTCATACCGCAACTCTCCCATCAGATGCCGGAAAGGAAGCCTACCTTCCGCTGTACCTTGCTCAGAGTGCGATGGGCGATGCGCCCGGCCTGCTCCGCGCCGCTTCGGGCCACCTGCTCCAGATAGTCCTTATTCTTCATCAGATCCTCGGTCCGCTCGCGGAAGGGCCGCAGCATCTCCACAACAGCCTCGCCGCAGGCGGTCTTGAACTCGCCATAGCCCTTGCCTGCGAACTGGTTCTCGATCTCCTCCGGAGACAGGCCGGTAGCCACCGAATAAATGGTGATCAGGTTGTTGATGCCGGGCTTGTCCGGCCCGCGGCGCACCTCGCCCTGAGAATCGGTGACGGCACGCTTGAATTTCCGCATGATGTCCTCCGGCTTGTCCAGCACCAGAATTTTGGAGTTGTCATTGGGGTCGGACTTGCTCATCTTGCGCTCGGGCTCCGAAAGGCTCATGATCTTCGCGCCGATGGCAGGGATATACGGCTCCGGCAGCTTGAAGGTGGGGCTGTAAACGCCGTTAAAGCGGTTGGCGATATCCCGGGCGATCTCCACATGCTGCTTCTGATCCACGCCCACCGGCACCAGATCGGCCTGATACAGCAGGATGTCCGCCGCCATCAGCACCGGGTAGGTGAACAAACCGGCGTTGATATTGTCGGCGTTTTTGGCCGACTTGTCCTTGAACTGGGTCATGCGGGTCAGCTCGCCGAACATGGTATAGCAGTTCAAGATCCAGGCCAGCTCCGCATGGGCCGAAACCTGATTCTGAACAAAGATCACGCTCTTCTGCGGGTCGATGCCGGCAGCCAGCAGGCTGGCCAGCGCCCGATAGGTGTTCTCCCGCAGCTTGGCAGGCTCCTGCCGGACGGTGATGGAATGCTCGTTGGCCACCATATAGATGCAGTCGAAATCCTCCTGCATGATGGCCCAGTTGCGGATGGCGCCAATATAATTCCCCAGCGTGAACTGGTCGCCCGAGGGCTGGATCCCGCTGAGGACAACCTTTTTCCTTTCAATGGCTGCTTCTGCCATAGTTGATCGTCTCCTTTTCTGCTGCGCAGACTTGTTCTGTCGCAGATGCTTGCAGATATTTTGATTATAGCATCTTTTTGCGCCGCAGGCAACTGTTCCGCGCCATCATTTCCGCATATTTT
>CAZYAD010000042.1:0-11262 GCA_964646225.1 uncultured Oscillospiraceae bacterium | reverse complement strand
GACGGTGACGGTGTAGGCCGGGATGCGGTCGAGCTTGAACACGGCGACCTTCACGGGCACCTTGCTCTCGTCCTTGCCTGTTCCGACCGTGATCGTCGAGTCGCCAAAGAAGGAGGCGACCTGTGTCCCGTTCAGCGTGGCGAAAGCCTTCTCAGCGTAGGTATAGTCATTCCCTTTGAGCATGATGACGCGCAACCAGTAGGACTGACCGGCCTTGATCTGCTCGTCGGACTGCAGGGTGGGGACATAGTCGTCTCTCAGCGCGCCGCCTAAATTGGGGCTCTGCTTGCAGATGTCATACCGGATGTTCATGACCGCCGCAGTGGCTTCATCCGGGGTGAGCGTGATGTCGGCCTTCGTGCTGCCCAGCGCAAAGCCGGAGAGCTCGAAGTTGGCAGACTTGATGACCTTGCCGTCAACGCCGTCGGCGCGGAGCATGCGCACATCATTCTGCTCGCCGCAGCGCTGGCAGGTGAAGCGCTTGAAGGTGCCGCCGCGATAGCCGGAGAGCGTAACGATCTTGCCCGCATCCCAGTCGTGCCCCAGCGCGGGGGTGGCATAGCCGGATTTGACGACCGCGCCGCAGTCCTTACAGACTTTGTTGCCGCTGTAGCCGCTGCCGACGCAGACATCCGGATTCTGGTCTCTCAGCTCGAGCTCGCCGTGCTGCACAGGCAGACTCGTGCCGCGCTTGACCATGCCGTTGCAGCTCGTGCAGCGCTCGTCGCCGGTATAGCCCTCGGTAGTGCAGGTGGGGGCAACATAGCCTTCAAGATAGGTCGTGCTGTGCACCTTGCTCTGGCGCTTTCCGCGCACGGTGTCGCCGCACACGCCGCAGACGAAGTCGCCCTCATAGCCGTACTCGGTGCAGCTGCCGGTCTTTTGCGTGCCTTCCACCAGGGTCAGGCCGCTGTGCTCGGTGGCTTTGGCGGGGATCTTCGTACCAGGGGTGAGAATAAAGCCGCAGTCCTGGCACGCGCTGTCGCCGGTGTAGCCCTCGTGGATGCAGCAGGCCTCGCGGACATCCACCAGCGCGGTGCGCGTGTGGGTGCAGGGGACGGTGCTGGCGGTGAGCGTCAGTCTGCCGCCGCCGGTGACGCCCATGGTCTCAAAGGAGGGGACGCCGATCGTCCATTTGCCGGTGGCTTCGTTCCTGGTCATGGTGAGCTTGTCGGTCACATCCACGACCGTGGCGAGGTCATATTCGTCCTTCCGGCTGTAGTCGGTGTACTCTGCCGTCCAGCCGATAACTCTGTGCCCTTCCTCGGGCGTGGGGGTGATGGTCAGGCTCTCTTCGGGGAAGATCAGCGTGCGGCTGGCAGCGCCGCCGATCGCTTCAACGATCATGTTGCTGCGATCCCAGTAGGTCTGCGCGCCGTGCCCCAGGTTGGAATTCCAGAGATACCATTCGCCGTCGATCCAGTAGTCGCAGATGCTGCACACGCGGTGCAGCGCGCCGGGCTTGGTGTCGGTGGGATAGGCGACGACGTCAAAGACCCACTCGTGCATCTCAGAGCGCTGCTCCTCGCAGCCGTCCACGGTGCACACCAGCGGATGGACATCGTTGGTATACCTGCCATCGGCCAGAAGCTGGTTGATCTGCTCCGGGTCGCCAGGAGCCTGGAAATCATGGGCATGCTTTTCCACATACTTACGACTGCCGCAGAAGATGCATTTGTAGTAATAATAGGTGTGGAAAATGCCCGTCTTTGCCTCATCCTCGCTGAAGGTGCCCTCCACGACTCCCTCCAGCCTGTAGGAATGAGGCGTGTTCACGCGGTTTTTCAGCTCGCTGCATTCTTCGCCGCAGCATTTCCAGTTGTGGCTGTCGCTCTCCGAGACAGAGGCGATCTGCCAGTAGCCACCCGTCTCACTGGGGCCATACATGGGTCTGTTGGTGCCCGCGGTGTTCTGAGAGGTGCAGACGCTGTAGCGGTGGCCGACGGTCAGGCGGACGGTTTCGGACTGGGCAGACTGACTGTGAAATTCTCCCGTATTGTCGTAAACCATGCAGAAAAACTGCATATACTTGCTCAGCTCCGGGTCACAGGCCACCGAAGAAACGTGGACGATCAGGCGGTTGGTGTTCGCGCCCTCGTAGATAAGCGCGGTCTCTTCATCCTTGTTCTCTTCGCCGTCCTCGAGCATGATGGCGTTGGAATAGGGGTCGTCCGTGTCGGGGTCAAGGCGATACCACTGATAGGTCAGCTCGCCCTCGCCGCGCGCGGACACGCGGAAGTACACACTGTTTTTGAGCGGGTGGGTCGGGCCTTCCGCGCCGCCCATGCCGGAATAGTCGTAGATGTCGCCGACCTTGGCCTTGGCGTTTTCGGGCTGGCGGGTGAAATACACCCGGCGTCCCTGCTGATAGCCGCAGACCACGCACTTGCCGTCCACGTTGTACCTGTGCGCTTCCTTGTCGGTGAAGTGCGCTTCCTCGTCGCAGAAGCGGCAGCTCTTCCAGTGGTTGTTCTCATCCAGAGACCACATCGCCTTGGGCGTGCAGGGATGCTCGCCGGGCTCGGCCTCGGGATGTTCGGCGGCAAGGTGCTCTTCAAAGTCGCTGTCCTCAATGCACACGCCCTTGTCGGCGTCGCAGTCGCAGCCGTAGATCAGGCGGGCGTCGAGGCAGCACTGGTCGCAATAGCCGCAGGTGGAGCAGATCTCCTCAAACTCATGGGCGCAGGCGCCGCAGTTCTCGCAGAAGTGGTCTTCATAGCCGTCGGCTTCCACGCACATGCTGTCCGAGCAGTCGGAGTTGGCCGCGCAGCAGTTCTCGCACAGGCCGCACTCCTCGCACTTCTCGTGCTCACACCAGCACTCGCCGCACTCCTCGCAGTAGTGCTCCTCCCACTCAGCGGACTCGATGCAGTACTCATCGCAGCCGCTGGCAACGTTGCGGTTTTCCGCGCAGCATTCCGAGCACAGGCCGCACTCCTCGCAGTATTCCACCTCGGGGTCGTCCGTGATGCAGGTATCCTCACCCCAGCACTGCTCGCACACCTGGCAGCAGTCCGGGCAGTGCTTTGAATCGGCATGATCCGCCCGCCCCACGGACTCGAAGCATTCGCCGCAGACGGTGCAGTGCATGGGGTCGCTGGAGTTGTTGGCGCAGTCATCGCAAAAGCCGCAGTCCGAGCAGATAAAAATTGCGCAGTTTTCGCAGCGGAAGCACTCGCCGCAGAGGTCATCCTCTATGCCGAGATAGCAATCACCGCATTCAGAACAGTGGGTTTCCTCATTGTCTGCCTGGCAGCTATCGCACATACCGCACGAGTCACACCAGGATGCCACATCACCCGCATAACAGCGGCCGCATCTAAGGCAATGGGTTTCGATGTAGCAGTCGTTGGCGTCCGGTCCGCAGACATCGCAGCAGGTGGCGAAAATCTGCTCGTCCACATCGCCGTAATAGATGGCGTTGCAGAACCAGCACTCGTGGGCTTCATCGCTCCAGGCGAACGCCGTGGAGGGGAGCATCCCGACCACCATCACAAGGCAGAGCAGGAGACTCAGAATCCGTTTTTTCACTTGGTTTCCTCCTTAAAAGAGAATTTATTCCGCGCGTTGTTATCCGGTGCGCGGGCCGGTTGTTTTTACTCGTAGCTCAGGGTCATGCCCACGATGCTCTGCCCCTCCATGAAGAAGGGCAGCACCGAGCCGTCGTCCGACCGCATAATGACCATTTGCTCCCCGGAGGGGGCGATGAGCAGCGGGAACGGGCAGTTGCCCTCGTAAACGCCAAGGCAAAGGCTGTCGTCCTCCATCCACCAGGTACCCTCGTAGTAGGGGGACAGGGTGGTGCCCGTCTCATCCTCCACAGGCTGATACAGCACCATGTCGCCATAGCCCAGCCCGGCGGCCTCGTCATAGCGGAAGTCCAGCACCCAGCCGTTTTCGCTGTACCAGGTGGTGTTGCCCAGACCCACATTGGTGGGCGGCAGCCACTCGGCGTCGGGTGCGGGATCCTGCTCCAGATGGGGGATATAATCCCCGATATCATACAGCGCAGCAAAATCCAGCACTCTGTCCCGACACCACTCCTCCAGGCGGCCGGTCTCCGGGTCATAGGTGGGACACCAGGTGCCCACAAAGCCGTCCGGCTGCGTGTATTCCACCGTCAGGCTGGTCTCGTCCCGCCATGTGCCGTAGGTGACATACAGCAGGAAGGGGCGGTCGATCAGGGGATAATACAGCGGCTCGGAATAATGGGGCACCGAACCGTTGCCCCCCTGCTCCCACTCCACGCTCTTGACGGTGAAGGTGAGGCTTGCGTCCATGGGCACGATGCAATAGAGGTCGCCATATTCACCAATAATATCCTCCTGGGGGATCTCCTCCAAAAAGGGCCAGAAGGAGGCGATCATGGGGCAGTTGTCATGCAGCCAGGCCCCCAGACTGCCGGTGTCGCCCTCCTCCCGATAGCCCAGATAGGACGCGGCGAAGAGCTCGTGCCAATAGTTGACATACAGCCCCTCAATGGCGGTCTGCGCCGCCGCGCTGTAGGTAAACTCCACCGGCGTTTCCGGGTCGGTATCGGGGTCGTCAGGGGTATCCGGGGTATCCGGTGTGTCGGCAGTTTCTGGGTCATCCGGCGTATCGGAGATATCCGGCGTGTCCGGGGCATCAGGCTGCGCCGGGTCGTCCTGTTTGGGGGCGGCCGGCTTGCCAATGCTGCCCTGGGTTCCGGAGGCCGTGCCGTTACCCGCCGGCTTTTCCTCCTCCGGCGCTCCGCCGCAGGCCGCCAGACTCAATGCCAGCAGCAGTGCCAGAGACAGCGCCGCAAGGCGGCGAACCATCTTGCGCTTCATTGCCGCACCTCCTCAGATCTTTCCGCTGCTGCCGCCGCTGCTGTTGCTGCCGCCGGAGGAGGAGCCGCTGCTTTCCACGCGGCGGACGCTCTCGGTGGTATGGGTGTAGCGGTCATACTGGTCGGTCAGCTGCAAGCCGTCGGCCGTATAGCGTCTGGCCTCCGATTTCCGGTGAACCGTCTTCATTTTTCCCTTGAGAGACAGGCAGATCAGCAGCGAGACGAGGCAGGAGATGCCCACCACCGTCAGGATGCGCCGTGCGGGGCTGACCGGCGTGTCCGCCTGTGCGGGCGTGACCGTTTCGGCACGGGTCAGGCTCTCGTCACAGGCGGCCAGATAGGCATAAAAGCCGCCGCACCAGTCCTCCTCGCCAAACAGCGGCAAAAAGGCCTCCTCCAGCCGGGCGATGGCGTTGGCATCAAAGGCAAGCGCCGCCTTGTCGCCGTAGTAATAGAGGGCGTAGTCCAGAGTGTCAAAGCTCACCAGCAGCAGGATGCCGTCCTGCCCCTCGCCCTCGCCGAAGTCATCGGCGTAGTAGAGGGTTTCGGCGGTCTCATAGATGCTGCCGTAATCATAATCGTTGTAATCGTACACAAATTGGATATAGACGCCGCAGCCGTGGCGCTGGGAGATCTCCGCCGCCTGATTTTCCAGTCCCTCCCACTCGTAAAGGGTGAACAGGTCGTCGGAGTCGATGACATAATCCATCTTGCCATCGACGGCCATGGCGGGAACGCAGAGGGCGAGGGCCAGCAGCAGCGCCGCTGCGACAGCCGAAATTCTCTTTTTCATCGCAGTCCCCTCCTTACAGCAGTGTGATGATGGAGCCGATGATGCTCAGAGGCACGGCAATGGCGGCAAAGGTCGCCCAGAATCTGCCCCAGCTCATGGGCAAATCGCCCACCAGACGGCCGGTCTGGCCGTTCATGGCAAAGAGGTAATCTTTGCCTTTCCACTTTGTGTTCAGCATCCAGACGGGCAGCAGAGCGTAATGCGCCTTGCCCCGCCGCAGCTGGATCCTCCCTCCGGTGCGATTGCAGGTGTCATAGCCGCTGACGCTGTCGGCCAGGGCTGCGTTCAGGGTGTTTTCGCAGCGCTCATCCGCCCGCTGGCTGCTCTGCTCGGCGCTGACATCAAAGCGATCCGCCAGAAAGCCAGGGAGATAGGCCGTGGAGAAGGGCTTGAGCTCCTGATAATCATAGGGCTCGATGGAATCCATGTGGTCGTCCGGCATTTTGCTGGAGGCATCCACGGGGATCTTCTCAAAGACCAGGGATCCCGCCCGGTAAACCTCGAAATGCTGGGTCCGGGTGATCTCCTGATCGCCCTGCCGGTGCTTGTCGGAGATGGTGGCTTCAAAGCTGGCATTGCCCTCCGCCTCGCCGTCAAACAGCCAGAAGGGGACATAAACGCCCCGAATTTCCTGGATGTGGTTTTCGCCGGTAAAGGATCGGGGCAGGAAGGGCTTGCCCTTGTAATGCTTTTTCAGTGCCTTCACCGCGTCATCCTTGCTCAGCTTGAAGGGAATGACGAACTCCGGCTTCAACGCGCCGGAGAACTGTCCCGGCACCACCGTGGGGTTGCCGCAGTAAGGGCAGGAGGTGGCGGCTGTGGAAGCATCGCAGATCAGCTCCGCGCCGCAGGAAGGGCAGGAATAGGCCTTCATGCCTTCGCCATCCGCACCCCAGTCGGCACTTGCGCCGGAGGTGTCCCAGCCGCCTTCAGCGGCTTTGGCCTCGGCAGTCTGCTGTGCATCGACCGCCTGCCGGTTTTTTTCGGCATACAGCGCCTCGATCTCCGCGACCTCGAAGGTTGAGCCGCAGTAATCGCACTCCAGCTTGCCGGAAGCGCCCACAAAATGCAGCGGGCCGGTACAGCTGGGGCATTGATAATTGGTTACCTGTGCTGGCATTGTTTCTCCTCCTTCTCGGCGCACCGGAGCTGCGCTCCGGTACGCTGTTTCTCAGTTTTCCAGAGGCCCCGGCAGCCCGTGGCGCTCAACCATGGACGCGTCGGCCTCCGCCAGCAGTTTTACGGCCGGGGCGTGCCGCAGTATTCGCAGAATTTGCCGCTGTTGGCGCCTCCGCAGGCGGGGCAGTTCCAGGGACCGGCGGCCGGTGCGCTCTGCACCGTCGGCTGGGACGCAGCATTCTGGGGCGCGGCGGTCTGGGCGGTGGTCTCGGTGCCGCGGGCGCTGCTCCGCGCCTGACGCACCTCCTCGCAGATCTGCTGTGCCATCTCATAATACTGGCGATATTCGGGATCGTTCATGGGGTCAAAGCCATTGCTGGCCAGCGTATCCAGGAACCGCCCGAATTGGCCGCTGACGCCGGTGGAAGCGCCCTGCGTGACGGTCACGGTGCTGGGATTGAGGCGGAAGCGCATCTCGTCAAAATAGGGATTGCTGACGGTGATGATGATATCGAAATTGTATTCATGCTCATAGCGGGGCGGATTGTAGCTGATCTTCTTGTCGTTGGGGCCTTCCCGCATCAGCTCGGTGCGGTTTTCGTCAATGTCCATGCGGCAGCCGGTGATATCCCGGAAGTCCAGAATATCGGGGTTGGCCTCTGCCAGATTTTTGGCCCGGGTCACCGTGAACCAGCGGTGGCTCTCATCCAGCAGCACCTTCCACTCCTCGCCGATGGAACGGCTGGTGCTGAACTGCGCCGCCTTTTTCTGGTTCTCCTCGCGATAAGTCAGCTGCTGCCGGATCTCCTCCACCGTGGAATGACGGCGCTCGGAAAACCAGGGAGAAAGCTTTTTCGCACAATTCTTGCAGAGATTGCCGTCCTCCAGCTTTCGATTGCCCAAAAGGCCGATCTCGCCGCCGCAAACGGAGCATTCCTTTTTGTCAAACAGCTTATCAAAAAAGCCCATCTGTCTCACTCCTTATTTGTTGTGTCCGGAGAACTCTCCTCCGGTGCGCCGTTCTCCTCCGGTGCCTGTGGAAGAAACGGGTTTTCCATCCCGCCCCGGTCGGAAATCCGGTCGGTGACAAAATGCCGGTACAGCAGTGTCCCGCCCAGAACCAGCGCTGCGCCCAGCAGAACCACAAGCAGGATCCGCAGCATCCGGCGCTTCATCACAGAATGTCGCCATCGTCAAAGGGATCGCCGCACTCCGGGCAGAACTTGGGCGGCTTTGTACCCTTTTCCGGCTCCCAGCCGCACTTATCGCACTTGTACTGGGGTACACCGGCGGGCTTCTTCGCGCCGCACTCTGCGCAGAACTTGCCCTTGTTCACGGCACCGCAGGAACAGGTCCAGCCGTCCTCGGCGGGCTTGGGCTTGCCGCACTCCGGGCAGAATTTTCCGGTGGCCGTAGCGCCGCAGGCGCACTTCCAGCTTCCGGCGGCGGGCTTGGGCTCAGGCTTCTTACTGCCGCAGTTGGGGCAGAAGTTGCCCTGAATGCCGCTCTGGCCGCAGGAACAGCTCCACCCGGCGGGGGCCGCAGGGGCCGCCTGCTGCTGCTGACCCATCTGGAAGAGATTCTGGGCGTTCATGCCGCCCGCCTGGCCGGCCATGTTCATGCCCATAAAGGCCATGGCAGGGCCGGCGTTCTGGTTGTTGGCCGCCGCCTGCATGGCAGAGGCCTGTGCGCCCACCAGATGGGCTGCCGCACGGGTGGGATCCATAAAGGCTGCGTTGCGCTGCAGCTCCTTGAGCATCTTCTCGTCCTCCTCCTCGGCCTTCACGGAGGAAACGCCGAAGGAGACGATCTCCATGCCCCGCAGGTCGCGCCACTTGGAGGAAAGCTGCTCATTCAGCGCATCGGCCAGCTCCAGGGTGTGGCCGGGAAGGGCGCTGTAGCGGATGCCCATTTCGCTGATCTTGGCAAATGCAGGCTGGAGGGCGGTGAGCAGCTCGGTGCGCATCTGCCCCATCAGCTGCTCGGTCTTATAGGCCTCGCTCACATTACCGCAGACATTGGTATAGAACAGCAGGGGGTTGGACAGCCGCAGGCTGTACTCGCCGAAGCAGCGGATGTTGATGTCAATATCGATACCGGCCCGCTGATCCACCACCCGGAAGGGCACGGGAGACGCCGTGCCGTACTTGTTGCCGGTGAGCTCCTTGGTGTTGAAGTAGTAAATGCGCTGATCCTTGGGGGCTTCGCCTCCAAAGGTAAAGCGCTTGCCGATGTTGGAGAACACGCTCTTGACGCTCTCACCCAGATTGCCGGTGAAGATGCT
The DNA here is from genome assembly GCA_964646225.1 of uncultured Oscillospiraceae bacterium. Taxonomy (GTDB): domain Bacteria; phylum Bacillota; class Clostridia; order Oscillospirales; family Butyricicoccaceae; genus UBA4644. The sequence continues at coordinate 2,256 of CAZYAD010000042.1, read as the reverse complement.
GGGCTCGGTGGACATATCGTATGTATACTCGCCGGGCTCGGCGCACACATCCACCACCTTGCCCTGCTCCACGATAAGCATGCACTGGCCGTCGGCCACGGCGATCACCGAGCCGTTGGAGATGATGTTTTCATCCCCCTTATAGTTGCTGGAGCGGCCGGTGGTCTTTTTCTGGCCCTTGACCGCCAGAACATCTGCGGGGATAGCCTCGCAGTAAAAATATTCCTTCCACTGATCGGCAAGCACGCCGCCGGTAGCGCCTACGATGGCTTTAATCAGTCCCATAATTGTTCTCCTTTCTGTTTATGCCCACGGATCCTGCGCCGCAGGGATTCGGATACCACTTAAAATGCTGGAATATTCCCACAGGAACCACTGTCCCGTAGAGGGCTTGCAGCGCAGCTTCATGGGCCGCGCAGAGTCGGCGCCCGCCGTTTTCAGAAATACCCGGATGTAGCCCTCCTCCACATCCTGCGGACGGGGATCGGACTGCACCGTCAGGGTATAGGGCTGCCGGGGAGTATAGCCGTTTTCCGACGTAGCCCCCTCGAAATAGGCCAGAGGCAGATATGCCTTGTCCCGCAGACGATCCCGCAGGAACTGCACATCATAGGGCGTCATGGGACGCGGTCCCCGCAGCAGGTTCATGGCCGCCACGCCCGCGTCTTTGTCCTTCAGATAAAGATTCAGCGCACAGAGAAATCCGGCGCAGACCTCCTCCACCGTGCCCCGGGGCAGCGCTTCCCATTCCGAAAGTGTCCCGGGGAGGGCTTGCAATGTTACTGTCATGATCGGTACCTCCTCTTATTCCGTTCCGTATTACGGCTCGACCACCAGCCGCCCCTCCACCTGACGGCTCAGGTGGGGATGGGTGGAGATGTATTCCTCCACCACAGCGTTGAGGGAGGTGGTCAGCACCCGCGATTTTCCGTTTTCCTCCGCCTCCTCCAGAGTGATGTCCAGGAAGGGCTTGAGGTTTTTATAATGATATTTCTGCATGGACACGGTATAGAGCCGGTCGCCGTGGAGCGGCTCGCCGTCCAGCGTCAGCTCCCGGAAGCGCTGTGCGCTCCGCTCCCAGACGATGCGCATTCCGTGGGAGAACTGATAAAACTCGGTGTGATCCCCCTGAAAGGCCTCCTCCCGCAGGATATGGCGGATCATCCGCTCCAGCTGCGTGCCGGTGACCCGGAGCATATAGACCGCGTCGTCATAGGGCAGACACTCTACCAGATCGGCGTAATGCACCACCGGCCCCAGGAAGTAGCTCCGGATGGCACCGGAGCCCATGAGCATCAGATCGATGCCAAGGCTGTCCCGCATGATGTCGGCGATCAGGTTGCCCAGCGGGGTTTCCTGATTGCGGGCGGGATGCTCCAGCTTGTCGGCAAAGCGGGTAATGATCCGATCGTACTTTTCCGCGGTAGCCTCCTGGAAATGGCGGATAAACTTCTCCATCTCCTCGTCACGGGGACAATGGGTGCCGTCGATGGGAATGACCTGCCAGGTGAAGGTGTCGATGGCGTTGCGGTCGGTGTCCACCATGATGTCGAACCGGCCGATCTGATCGGTGCCGGTACCGGCCTGCACGATGTAGATATCGTTGACCTTGGCCGGCTCGGTCAGGAAGGTGTGGGAGTGGCCGCCGATAATGATGTCCACACCCCAATCGGGATCCAGCAGGGCTGCCAGCTTTTTATCCTCCTCAAAGCCGATGTGGGTCAGCAGTACGGTGAAATCGATGTCGATGGCGTTGTAGGTATTGCAGATATTGCCCACCTCGCGGGCCGCCTCGCCGATATCCACAAAGGAGCCGATGAGCTCGTCGCTCTTGGTCTGCGCCAGCACTTCCTCAGTGATGATCCCGATGAAGAGCACCTTCATCCCGTCGATATTGGCAATGTAATGGGGCTGGAACAGCCGCTTGTGGTTGGCCTTGATGTGGAAATTGGCGTTGATGATGGGGAAGTTGGCGCATTTCTCCAGAAACAGCAGATGCGCCAGGCCGTAATCCACCTCGTGGTTGCCGATGGTGGCCACATCCGGCCCCAGCAGATTCATGATGCCGATGGTGGAGGTGCCCTTGTATTCCGAGTCGATGACGGAGCCGCGGAACATATCTCCCGAGATGGCGTAGAGCACGTTTTTCTCCTCGCTGCGCACCTTGTTCACATAGCCGGACAGCAGAGATACGCCGCCTACCAGCTTTTCGTCGATTTCCTCCGCCAGAAAATCGCCGTGCATATCGTTGGAGTG
>CAZYAD010000041.1:0-11433 GCA_964646225.1 uncultured Oscillospiraceae bacterium | reverse complement strand
GCCTGTATTTTCGGCCAGTCCGGCGGCCCCACTTCTGTTATCAACGCCAGCGCCTATGGCGTTTTTAAGGCCGCACTGGAAAGCGGCAGCATCACCCGCGTTCTTGGCGCGGCCCACGGCATCAAGGGCGTTTTGAATGACCGTCTGTACGACATTTCTCTGGAGGATCCCCGGGAGCTGGAGCTGCTGAAAAGCACCCCCTCCTCCGCGCTGGGCTCCTGCCGCTACAAGCTGAAGGACGCCAGCGTAGACGACACGGATTACAAACGCATCCTGGAGATCTTCAAAAAGTACAATGTGCGCTATTTCTTCTATAACGGCGGCAACGACTCCATGGACACCTGCAACAAGATCTCCAAATATATGCAGTCGGTGGGCTACGAGTGCCGGGTGATGGGCGTACCCAAAACCATCGACAACGATCTGTACGGCACCGACCACTGCCCCGGCTTCGGCTCGGCAGCCAAGTATATCGCCGCTTCCTGCATGGAGATCTATCAGGATGCCTGTGTCTATGACACCGGGGCCGTCACCATCGTGGAGTGCATGGGCCGCAATGCCGGCTGGCTCACTGCCGCGGCCTCTCTGGCCACCCGTCAGGGCGCAGGTCCCGATCTCATTTATCTGCCGGAGGTGGCCTTTGATCTGGATGCCTTCCTGTCCGATGTGCAGCGTGTCTGGGAGCAAAAGGGAAACTGCTTTGTAGCCATTTCCGAAGGCATTCTGGACAAGGGCGGGGTATTTATCGCCGAATATGCCCAGAAGGATGTAAAGGCAGACGCCTTTGGACACAAGCAGATGGGCGGCGCGGCGGCCTTTCTGGCGCAGGCCGTCAAGGAAAAGCTGGGCACCAAGACCCGGGCCATCGAGTTCTCGCTGCTGCAGCGCTGCGGCGCACATCTGGCCAGCAGAACCGATGTGGAGGAGGCCGTCTGGATGGGCGCAGAGGCCGTCGGTGCTGCGCTGCGGGGCGAGACTGACCGGATGGTGGCTGTAGAGCGTGGCAAAGGCCCCGGCTATCAGCCCCGGGTTAAGCTGGTGCCGCTGACCGCCACGGCCAATACCGAGCACAAGTTCCCGCTGGAATGGATCACGCCGGATGGTGCCGGCATCACGGAGGCCTTTGCCGACTATGCCATGCCGCTGATCCAGGGTGAGCCGGATTACGCCTGGGAAAACGGTCTCCCCCGCTTCGCCCGCCTGAAAAAGGTGCTGGTAAAGTAACCTCCGCCTCATTTTTAGAAACCCACAACAGAAAGGACTGTCCCCAGACAGAGTTGGTGACGAAATAACGGGTACTCGGTGAGATCCGAGTACCCGTTATTGTTTGTCAGCCTCCACAGCATCAGCAGGCAGTTTGACGCAAGAAGATATCGTTTTTATGCCTCGGTTGTCCCATGACCGTCGAAACATCATCCCTGAAACGCTGCAAAGTGCAGAAAAAAGCCCCGCTTGTGTCCGGCACAAGACGCGGAGGCCGAACATACCCTGGTATGTCCGGGCAACGCAGCGATGTGCTCGCGCAAACGGGGCTTTTGCATCGTACAGGTACTTATGCCAGACGGCTAAGCCGTCCTACCGAGGCTTTCGTATCAGGCTGTTATACCTCCAGACGCTTTTCCACGGCGGCCAGCAGTGCGCAGACGCAGAAGACCTGTGCTGCCTCCTTCAGTTCCTCCACGGGAGGCAGAGAGGGCGCGATCCGCAGATTGCTGTCCTGCGGGTCCTTACCATAGGGGAAGGTCGCGCCCGCGCCGGTCATCACCACGCCAGCCTCCTTGCACAACGCATGGATCCGCTTGGCGCAGCCGGGCATGGCATCAAAGCTGATAAAATAACCGCCCTTGGGGGTATGCCAGGTACCGGCACCGGTACCACCCAGACGCTCCTCCAGCAGAGAGAGTACCATATCGAACTTGGGTTTCAGCAGCGCAGCGTGTTTTTTCATGTGCTCCTCGATGCCCTGCACATCCTTAAAATACCGGACATGGCGCAGCTGATTGATCTTATCGGGGCCGATGGCCTGAACGGTCATCAGTTTCTTGGTCCAGGCGATGTTGGTCTCCGAGGCCGCCATTGCGCCAACACCGGCACCGGCATAGGAGATCTTGGAGGTGGAGCAGAACTCCAGAATGCGATCCTCCGTTCCGTACTCCTTCGCAGCCTCAAAAATATTCAGCAGCGGCTCGTGCTCGTCGGTCAGGTGATGGATGATATAGGCATTGTCCCAGAACACCCGGAAATCCGGCGCGGCGGTCTTCATTCCGGCGATGCGGCGCACCACGGCGCCCGAATAGGTCTTTCCCTCGGGATTGGAATACTTAGGGACACACCAGATGCCCTTGACGGCGGGATCCTCGGCAGCCAGCTTTTCCACCAGATCCATATCGGGACCATCCTCCAGCATGGGAATGGTGATCATCTCCATGCCCAGCTGCTGGCAAATCGCAAAGTGACGGTCATAGCCGGGCGCGGGGCACAGCCACTTGATCGTTTCCTCCTTGCACCAGGGGGTGCCGTTGGGCGCACCGAAGACCCACAGACGCATCATGGTATCATACATCATGGTCAGGCTGGCATTACCGCCGGCCATCACCATCTCTACCGGCACCTCCATCAGATCGGCAAACAGCTGACGGCAGGAGGGCAGGCCCTCCAGTACGCCATAGTTGCGGGTGTCGGTCTTGCCTTCGATCAGCTGCTCGCTTTCCGAAAGAACCGTGAGCATTCCCTCACACAGATCCAACTGGGCCCGGCTGGGCTTTCCGCGGGACATATCCAGCTTGAGGCCCTTGGTCTTGCAGGCATCAAATTCCTTCAGAAGTTCCTGGTGCAGTGCCTCCAGGGAGGCGCGATCAGCAGTCAACAGATTCATGGGTATCAATTCCTTTCTCCATACAATGCCGCACCAATGGCGGTGCAAAATTCAGAATGCTCGGGGATGATATAGCGGACACCGTAAAGTGCTTCCAGTGCCGCGATCACCGGCTTTGCAGCCTGCATCCGGCTCAACGTGCCGGTGAGGACGATCGATTCGGTTTGATGCTCCCGGGCGGCCATCATGGCAAAAATGCCCACCGTCTGGAACACCATATTGATCACGCCCATGGCGATATCCGCCTCGGACGCATCATCGTTGGCCTTTCCGAAGTTGGAGGCCGTTGTCTTGTTGTTCATATTGGCAAGCTGGTTCCGGGTAATATCGCCGATGGTCAGATCCACCGCTTCGGCATTCCCTCGAAGCGCCAGCTCAGCGATGTGCTCATAGCTGCGGGTGCCCAGCATCCGGGAGCAAAGCCCCAGAATGGTACCGCCCCCTACGCCGGAGCCATTGACATAGGAAATCGCCTCGCCGTTGACATGGGTCAGCGAGGTACCAGTCCCCAGGCTGGCGACGATGCAGTGCTCCAGACCGGAAATATATCGTCCGCCCAGACCGATGGCCAGAAATTCATCTACCTTCAACGCCGGGATGCCGTAGATCTGATCCTTCAGGAAGGACGAGCCCACGCCGGTGCAGACCACCCGGTCGATCTGCTCCAAACGCAGCTCGGCCTCCTCTAAAAAGCGGCCAAAGGCGCCATAGGCAGAGGTCACCGGGTCGCTGGCCCGCACCATGACGGCGCGCAGCAGCTTACCATCGTGCAGTCCGACGATCTTTGTGGTGCTTCCGCCGATATCAATGCCAATCGTATGCATTGCTTAAAAATCAGCGGAGCCGACCGTTCTGGGGAAGGGCAGCACATCGCGGATATTGCCGATGCCGGTGAGATACATCACAAGACGCTCAAAGCCGATGCCAAAGCCGGAATGCTTGGTAGAGCCGTACTTCCGCAGCTCCAGATACCACCAGTAGGTATCCCGATCCAGGCCGGAATCCTCGATGATCTTCTCCAGCACCTCCAGCCGCTCCTCGCGCTGAGAGCCGCCGGTGAGCTCACCAATGCCGGGCACCAGCAGGTCGCAGGCCGCCACCGTCTTGCCGTCATCGTTGCGGCGCATATAAAACGCCTTGATCTCTTTGGGGTAGTTGGTGACAAACACCGGCTTCCGGAAGATCTTTTCGGTCAGATACCGCTCATGCTCGGTTTGCAGATCGCAGCCCCAGTACACCGGGAACTCGAACTGATCCTTATGCTGCTCCAGGATCTCCACAGCCTCGGTATAGGAAACGCGGCCGAAGGCCTCCTCAAAGGCGACGCTCTGCAGGCGCTCCAGCAGGCCGTTGTCCACAAATTTGTTCAGGAAATTCAACTCATCGGGGCAGTTTTCCAGAACATATTTGATAACATACTTGATGCAGGCTTCCTCCAGATCCATGATGTCATTCAGATCGGCAAAGGCCACCTCGGGCTCGATCATCCAGAACTCGGCGGCGTGACGGGTGGTGTTGGAGCGCTCCGCGCGGAAGGTCGGGCCGAAGGTATAGATCTTTCCGAAGGCCTGTGCAAAGATCTCGCCCTCCAGTTGACCGGAGACCGTCAGGTTGGCGGATTTGCCGAAGAAATCCTTGGTATAGTCCACATCATTCTGATCGTTCAGCGGGATCTGCTTCATATCCAGAGTCGTGACCTGGAACATCGCGCCGGCGCCCTCTGCGTCAGAAGCGGTGATCAGTGGCGTATGGGCATAGACAAAGCCCTGCTCGTTGAAGAATTTGTGGATGGCAAAGGCCGCCGTGGAACGAATGCGGAAGGCAGAGTTGAACAGGTTGGTGCGGGGACGCAGATGCTGGATCGTCCGCAGATACTCCAGCGTGTGGCGCTTTTTCTGCAGGGGATAATCGGCGGGACAGTCGCCCTCCAGCGTCAGAGCGGAAGCCTTAAGCTCCACCGGCTGCTTGGGATTTGGAGAGGCAATGACCTCGCCCTCCACGATCACGGCGCAGCCGACATTCAGCCTGGCGGCGGCGGAATAATCGGGATGAGCGGCATCATAAACCACCTGCAAATTGGAAACGGTGGAGCCGTCGTTCAGTTCTACAAAAGCGCAGGCTTTTACATCCCGCGCAGTGCGAACCCAGCCTTTAAGCGTGACCGTACGGCCCAGCATCTCCTGGGTGTTGTGCAGGATCTCTCTTACAGTAACAACAGACATAGTCAGATTCCTCTCATTCGGAATAGATTACAGCATCTGCTGCAATGCGTGGGCGATCTGGTCCGGGCAGGAGGTGCCGCGGCCGCCGCAGTCCACGCCCATCAGCGTCTCCGCCACTTCTGCCGCGGGACGGCCCTTGATCAGGCGGGTAATTCCCTGCAGATTTCCGTTGCAGCCGCCAACAATGACGATATCCTCGATGATATTGTCATCGGACAGGACGATCTCATACAGACGAGAGCAGACTCCCTGGGGATAGTAAATAGATTTTTTAGACATGGGGAAACATCCTCCTTTACAATTTCCATACGGATATAATCTATCACATTTTCCACGGTTTGTCCATGGTTTCAGGCATTTCCGCGCAGGTTTTCTTGGAAAAGCCGCCCCGTAGCCGCGTCTCTCCCCTGCTTTGCCCGTCCTTTGCCTCCCGACATAAGAAAAACCATATTACAAAAGAGCCCCGTTTGGCCATCACATCGCTGTACCGTCCGGACATACCCAAGGTATGCCTGCGGCTCCGCGCCTTGTGCTGAACACAAACGGGGCTCGTTTCATATCTTCTTATGTCAGGCAGCCTTCAAACAGATCGCCAAAAGGCTCCTGTGCGGGGTACGCAGAGGGATCAGTCCTCGTCTTCCTCCACCTGATGCTCGGCGATAATCTTGTCCTGGACCTCGCGGGGCACTTCCTCATAGCGCTCGAACTTGACCGTGAAGGAGCCGTGGCCCTGGGTCATGGAACGCAGTGTGATGGCGTAGTCGGCAACCTCGCTCATGGGAACCTCAGCCTCCACCAGCTGCAGGCCCTCCTCCTCGGCAGGATTCATGCCCATGATACGGCCACGGCGCTTGTTCAGATCGCCAATAATATCGCCCATGAAGGAATCGGGGATGGTGACCTTCAGGCTGCCCACGGGCTCCAGAACCACAGGACTGGCCTGGGGGATACCTGCCTTATAGGCCAGACGGGCCGCCATCTTAAAGGAAAGCTCGTTAGAATCCACATCATGGTACTTGCCGTCCATCAGCGTGGCCTTCAGGCCCACCATGGGGAAGCCGGCCAGGACGCCGTGCTCCATCGCCTCGCGGATGCCCTTTTCAACAGCAGGATGGAAGTTCTTGGGCACGGAGCCGCCGAAGACCTCCTCCGCGAATTCAAAGCCATCGCCGGGGATGGGCTCAAAGTTCATCTTGACATTGCCGTACTGGCCGTGGCCGCCGGACTGCTTCTTGTGGTTACCCTCGATCATGGTGACCTTCTTGCGAATGGTCTCACGATAGGCCACCTTGGGATCGGACAGCTCCACTTCCACCTGGAACTTGCTCTTCAGCTTGGAGCACAGCACATCAATGTGGATATCACCGGCGCCGGAGATGATCATCTGCTTGGTCTCCACATTGTTGGAAACAGTGAAGGAGGGATCCTCGTCCTTCAGGCGGTTCAGGCCGGAGGCGATTTTTTCCTCGTTGCCCTTCACCTTGGGCGCGATGGCACGGGAATAGCAGGGCTCGGCAAACTCGATGCCGTCCAGCTTGACAAAGGTGCCGGGCGCACACAGGGTATCGCCGGTCTTGGTGTTGTTCAGCTTGGCAACAGCGCCGATATCACCGCAGCTGATCTCCTTGACCTCGATATTCTTTTTGCCCTTGACAATGTAAATGTGGCCCAGCTTTTCCTGGGTGTCGGTATTCACATTTTGCAGGATCATATCAGAGGTGATCTTACCGGAAATGACCTTGAAGAAGGAGAAGCGGCCATACTGGTCGGCAACGGTCTTAAAGACAAAGGCCATGGGCTTGCCATTGGCATCGTACTTGACCTCCACAGGCTGGCCATCGGCATCCACGCCGTGCTCCACACGAACCTCGCTGGGGTTGGGCGCGAAGTTCAGGATGGTATACAGCAGCTGCATGGTGCCCACGCCGGTGAGCGCGGAGCCGCACACAACAGGGGCCAGAGAGCCGTCACGCACACCGGCGCGCAGACCGGTCAGCATTTCTTCCTTGGTGAACTCCTCGCCGCTGAAGTATTTGTCCATCAGCTCCTCAGAGGTCTCTGCCACCGATTCCATCAGCGCGGTACGGAGATTTTCCACCTGCTCCAGGTGATCGCCGGGCAGCGGAACCTCAACGGTCTTGTTGCCTTCGGCCTTAAAGGCCTTCTTGTTGATCAGATTGACCACGCCGGTGGGCTTTCCGTTTTCGATCAGCGGGATGGTAAAGGGCGTAACGCTCAGGCCGTAGGCATCGCGCAGAGACTGGAAGGCCTTTTCATAATCGGCATTTTCCTCGTCGATCTTGGAGATGTAGAAGAAATGCGGAAGGCCCAGCTTGCTCAGCCGCTTCCACGCTTTTTCGGTGCCGACAGAAGCGCCGTTCTTGGCAGAAACCACGATCACGCCGCAATCGGCCACGCGCAGAGTCTGCGCCACCTCGCCCTCGAAGTCAAAATAACCGGGCGTGTCGATAAAGTTCAGAATATAATCCTCATATTCCACAGGAGCCAGGCTGGCCTGGATTGAGATCTGGCGTTTGATCTCCTCTGGATCATAGTCGCTGACGGTGTTGCCTTCGGCGACCTTGCCCAGACGGTCGGTACCGCCGGTACGATACAGCAGGCTTTCGACCAGAGAGGTTTTGCCCTCACCGCCGTGACCCAGCAAGCAGACGTTACGAATTTTCTCCATGGGATATGCCATAATGATTTTCTCTCCTTCAACTGTGTAATCAAATCACAATTTTAGTTTCAAAATCGCAATTTACCTTTTCATTATATCGGATACGGTTGTACTTTTCAACAATAATTTGATAGACAGTGAGAAATAAAATAAAATGTTGCACAAATTTCGACTTCAAATTTTGGTTATAATGCCTCGTATCAGCTTGGCCGGCAAGCTCCACAGCACCAGATAGGCCAAAACCTTCAGCGGATCAGCAGCAAGAACGGCGCTCTTTCCCGTGAGAAACGCCAGGATCAGCATACCGCACAGGGCGCAGGCCGTCCCCAGAATACAGCCTGTCCGGGCGGCCAGCCGCCATTTCTTCGCGGCACACAGCACCTCGGCAAAGGGCAGCAGCCCATCGCGGGACAGCAGGGCCAGCGTGTCCTCCTCCCTGCCAAAGGCCGAAGCGGAGTAGCGCAGGCGTTCCTCCAGTTCAGGCTGCAAAACAGTGTCCCGCCGCAACTCAAAGCGGCTCTCCACCGCAGCCTGGGTCTGGTTGGTATCCCGCAGCGCCAGCACCGGGCGGATCCTGGCCTGCTTCAACAGGCCGAAGGCCGCATAGACCGGCGTATGCACATCGTAGTGCATGGAAAAAATACCGGCAAACTGCGAGTCGATGGCGATGAAAATGCTGTTTTTCAGTTTGAGTCCTTCGGTGACGCGAATGCCCATGCGCATCAGATAGGATGCGGTGCCCAGCTGCACATATTTTCCCGAAACGGTGGCGGCGATGCCCCGGGTGTCAAAAAACCGCAGCTCCCGTGCCTTGTTGGGGACGATATACATCTGCCGCGCAAATTCCACAAACGCCTTGGAAAGGCCGCCCCCTACCTCCTGTAAAAGCGAGGCCGCGCACCCCACCACCATCTCCGGCTCCTGATTTTCGGCGATCTTCATGCCGGTGATCTTCACCGCGCCGGCCGGATAGAGATCAGCGTCCCGCAGGACGGCCCAACGGCTGCGGGCCAGCCTTCCGGCAGCGGCGGCATTGAGCAGCATACTGCCGGAGGTATACAGCTTCTTTCCCAGGCGCTTTCCGCTGGCACTGGAGGACAGCAGCAGACACATGGGCGATGACACCGACAAAATGGCCGAAAGGCTCCAGAGGAAGTGCAGCGCATCCTCCTTCAATACCGTGGAGGACATGGCCAGCGCCACCGCCAGCACGATAGCCAACGGCGCAAAAAAGCCGGAATACCGCTCGGTAAAATCCGGAAGAGACAGCATCTGCGGCTCCACATCCACACCGCTCTGCGTCTTGACGGCCAGATTTTGCAGCTTGCCGTCGGAATACAGCTTGACGCCGCTGGGGGCGGTGCCCATGGTCAGCGCTTTATAGCTCCGGCGCAGCGCCTCGCAGCGCTGCCGCTTGCTCAGCAGTGCAAAAAAGCCGGTGACCGTGTTGACGCAAACATAGGGCAGGCCCATCCGCCAGTTGGGCAAAAGGGCCGCCGTGACGCAATAGCCCAGCGAAACCAGACCGGAAAGGGTCACGAGAGTGTCCAGTGTAGGGCGACCGTGAAACAGTCGCCACAGGCCCGAAAGGGTACATTCATGGGCCAGCATCAGACTGAACAGCTGGCACAGAGCCAGCACTCCCAGATGATAAGCCGGATAGGCTTCATAAGTAATCCCGCCCGGTATAGGAAGACCATGGGTGGCCGCAGCAGTCAGATACAGCGTGGTGAGCATCACCGGAAAAAACAGCAGCAGCCGTGCCGCCATCCCCCCCAGGCGCTTGCTCAGCTGGGAGACCGCCTGTCCAGCGTCCTCCTGCGGACGATTCATCAGATCGTAAGGCAATCGTCGGCGGGGTTTCACAGGCTCCTCTGGCTCTTCCGGATCAAAAGCCTCCGGATCCGGCGCAAACTCCAGTCTCGACTGCCCTGCCGTCAGGTCGATGGTGCGCATGCGCGGCTGAGGCTTTTCCTCCTGGGGCTGCCGGTGATGCTTGCCCGGCTCGGCGGTGGTTCGCCAGGGAGCCGAGGTACGGCTGCGACGGATGTCCTCCTCTGTCGGCGGCGCGGGCGCTTTGCGCGGCGGCACCTCTCGCTTGGTGAATGCGGCGAAATTCAGCGGCTCCGGCTGGAGCTCCTCCGGCTTTGGGGGCGACTCCTCCGATTGGCGCATCATTTCCTGCACTGCCGGGAATTTCATGGTGACCTGTCCGTGACCGGCTGCGCTTTCCTCGGGCGCAGCATGGCGTTCCCGCTTGGCCTGCTCCACGGTGTCGGCGATGATCCGCCCGGCCTCTCCGGCAACGGCGGCTTCTGCCCGGGCGGCCTCCAGCTTCTGCCGCCGGGCCCGCATCCGTGCAGCCAGCGCGGCCTCCTGCGCACGCATATCCTCCTCCGGCGCTTGCGGCGGCGCCGCTTCCGCAGGGGCTGGCTCAGCCGGCTTTCGGATAGGCTCTGCCGCAGTCGGCACGGACTTGTCCGGGCGCTCCGGCGCCGGTCCGGTCTGGTGCTGTCCGAACTCCAGCAGGATATCCTCCAACGAATAGCGTTCTTCCTCAGAATATGTCACAGGCTGCTCCTTTATCCGCGCTGCCGGACGGCCTCATACAGCAGGATCGCAGCAGCATTGGAAGCATTCAGAGACTGGATGGCCCCCTTCTGCGGAATGCTGACGATCAGATCAGCGGCCTTGCGGACGCCTTCGGACACACCGCTGCCCTCTGCACCGATGACGATAGCGCAGGGCATATCCAGATCGATGCTCTGGGCAGGCTGTCCGCCCATATCGGCAGCCAGAATGAACACGCCCTTTTCCTTAAGCTCCTGGATCGCCGTAGCCATGTTGGCGCACTTGGCCACCGGCAGATGCTCCAGCGCACCAGCGGCAGCCTTGGCACAGGCGGCGTTCAGCCCGGCGGAGCGATGTCTGGGCACCACAACGCCGTGGCCGCCCAGCACCTCACAGGAGCGGATGACTGCGCCCAGGTTGTGGGGGTCGGTAAGCCCGTCGCACAGCACCAGCAGAGGCTTTTCTCCCCGGGATGCCGCCAGCGCCAGCATATCATCGATCGTGCGGTATTCGGCAGCAACGCCCAGTGCGATGATGCCCTGATGTGCGCCGGTGACCGTCATTTTATCCAGCTTGCGGCGGTCGCATTCCTGGATGGCCACCCCGGCGCTCCGGGCAGCAGCCAGAATATGACCCATGTTCTGCGCTCCCTGCGCCAGCAGGATCTTATCCAACTGCCTGCCCGATTGCAGCGCTTCCCAAACGGCATTGCGACCCTCGATCAGGCCGCTGTCCGCCTGCGCCTCCGGCGCGTCCAGCCGCTCCATGGCGGCAAAGGCAGAGCCCGTCCGTCCTGGACGGCCGTGGGCATAGGGATGTTTGTTTCTTTTATCCTGATAACGGGGCTTGTCCATAACTCTTCTCCGTTCTTTCGGCAATTTTTATGACTTTACAAGTATACCACAAAAACCCTACAATGAAAAGAGCGGAAGGCAAATAAATATCCCACGCCGAGAGGCTGCCGAGCACTTGTTTTGGAGGGCTTCAAAAGAATGCTTTGCTTTTTATACTTTCCAGCCAACCGCCAATTCTCTGGACTCCACGAACCTGCGGTAGATGCCACCTTGCTCCATAAGCTCGTCGTG
>CAZYAD010000040.1:0-12390 GCA_964646225.1 uncultured Oscillospiraceae bacterium | reverse complement strand
TCGATCTGGTTGGGGATGTTGCCGTTTTCGTCCTTGACGCGCCAGATGTCGGGGGGTGATCTCGTCGGCCAGTGCTGCCCCATCCACGGCGTTCTACCGTAAAGCCTTCCGGTCCTTCGGCCAGATAGATGCGTTCCCAATCCTGAACCCTGTGGCGGTCGCTTACCTCGAATTTCCGTGCTGTTTCGCTATAGCTTAACTTTTCTTCCCGCATAGTCTCGATTACCGCCTTCTTGAACTCCGGTGTGTACCGCTTGTTTGGTACTCCCTTTGGCATAAAAATCACCCCATTTGTTAGATAGTATATCTTACCGTCTATCAAATGGGGTGCAGTTCAAAGCCCGGCAGGGCGCTGTTTGTCTGTTGTGCATCCCCGTGCCCCGAAGAGCTGTTCCAGCACCGCAGGGTGGAGAAGGCGGACGGAGAGCGGGCAGCCCGGCCTTCACGGCCGGAGGCCGCCATCCAAAAGCCCCATCTTCCGGAGGGTGGGGGTCAGCAGCCGGAACACCAGCACCAGCATGGCGGTCTCCACCGGCCACAGCAGCAGATTTTTGGCCGCGCCGCTGGTGACAAACACCCAGAAGCCCTTGGAATACAGCATGGTGTTCCACAGGCTGTTGAGGAAAATATTGCACACCACATTCACCGCCAGCTTGGTGACCGCCAGCCGCGCCACGGTGATCCGCTGCCGGTACAGCCCCAGCCCATAGATCCCCATGGCCACCATGGTGCTGACGGTATATCCGGGGAAAAAAGCCCCAAAGGGATGGAGCACGAACCCCAGAAGATCCATGACGACCCCCACTCCCAGGGCGGCCAGTGGCCCGCAGACCGCAGCGCAAACCGCCTTTGGCATATAGTCAAAGAAGATGTGCAGGTTGTTCACCGGCAGGGGGATGTACAGCTGGGAGATGGCCACCGTCACGGCGGTGAGCAGGGCACAGACGGCCAGCACCCGGACGCTTTTCAGCTGTCGGGCGGCCTGACGCCAATAGGCGCGGGTAAATACGGACATAAAAAAACAGCCTCCTTTTTTGTTGCGGCAGCCGTCCCAAAGCGGGACCGGCGTTGCCGCACCGGTAAGAAGGCCCATGCGGCAGCGGGGTCGGCCAACAGGCATATCCCTCCGCGTTCAACACCCTGTTCCACGGAGACCGGATCCTGCTGGCCTAATCTGCCAAGCTGGCTTTACTATACACCCGCGCCGCCCCGCTGTCAACCATCCGGCGGACTAAATTTCCCGATGCAGCACCTGCCCCGCCGCCAGCGTCAGCACCGGCCGCACCTGTCCCAGCTGACCGGCAGGCAGAGAAAAGGGGTCGCCCTCCAGCACCAGCACATCGGCCAGATAGCCCGGCCGCAGCCGCCCCAGACTGTCCTCGGAAAAGACCGTTGCCTGTCCTCCGGCGGTGAGGCACTCCAGCCCCTGCTCCACCGTCAGAGCCTCTCTGTCCTCCCGACAGATGGCAGCCTGCAGAGCGGCAAAGGGCCGCAGGCTGTCCCACCCGCCAAAGGCCACCGGCACCCCCAGCCCCAGCAGGGTGCGCAGAGGGAGGATGTGCTCCTCCGGCGCGGTGTCTGCGGGCAGGGACGGAAACACCGTCACACCAGGGGCCAGCGCCCCGATCCTTCCCAGCTGGGCAGGCCCGGCGGCAGACAGTCCCAGCAGAGTGGGACGGCGCAGGCGGCGTTGCGCCTCTGTCCATCGGGAAAGTCCCTCCAGCGCGGCATCCAGCGCCGGGCCGTCGGGGACGGGGATCACCGGCTGTCCCGGCTGCCAGCGAAAAGCAGCCAGCTGCTCCGGCGGCGTCAGCCGTCCTGCCAGCCGGAGGGAACGCCTCCGCCCCGCCCGGCTGCAGCATTGTACCCGCGGCAGCGCTTCTTCCTGACGCTCCGACCCCCGCGCCACAGCCAGCAGCCCCGGCTCCCGCGTCACACAGCAGAGGGAGGTCACTCCCGCCGCACCGGCCTGTCGAAGCACCCGCAAAAGCGCCTCCGTCCTCGCCTTTTGGCTCTCCCGGGGCAGACAATCGGCCAGCAGGCCGCACACCGGCCCGGAGACCCGCCCGGTGGGGCGTCCCTCGCCGTCAAATTCCATGTGCGGCCGCAGCCCCGGGGGCAGTCCCCGCCGCTCCAGCAGGGCCAGTGCCCCGGCATTAGCCCAGGACGCCTGCCGCGCCCCGTCCTCCAGCACCAGCGGGCCGTAGGGCCAGAGGCGTTCCAGCCGCGCCCGGCTCAGTTCCGCGCCGCCGGAACGCCAATACAGCCGCGCTCCCCGTTTTGCCTGTCGGGGATGGGCGGCCATCCAGCCCTGTACCCCTTCCTCCAGCCCATTCTCTCCCTTGGGCAGCGGAGAGGCCGCTGCTTCCGGACACAGGCAGGCGTCCAGCAGTCCGGGGATCACCGTACGCCCCCCGCAGGAAAGAAAGGCGCAGCCCTCCGCATAGGGACGCAGCTCCCGCTGCCGTCCCACCGCCGCGATGCGGCCCTGCCGGAGGATCATGCTTTCGGCAAAGCGTCCTCTCCCCTGCCAGATCCGCCCGTCAAACAAAAAGAAGTCCATACTACCCCTCCCGGAGGTAGTATGGACCGTTTTTCTGCAAAAAGAAGCAAACGGTATAGTTCTTACAAAATCATCAACTCAAATGCGGTGAGCACGCCCAAAAACAGGAAGTTGAACAGGGTGAACACCAGAAGATACCGCAGCGACCGGCCGGGATTGTGCCTGGCATATTCCCGGAAGGTAATCAGGCTGGCCAACGATGCGATCAGCGTGCCGGTGCCGCCGATATTCACGCCCACCAGTAGCTGGGGATAATTGGCGGTAAACTGACTGAGCAGAATGGCCGTGGGCACATTGCTGATGCACTGACAGGACAGCACGCTCACCAGCAGGGTGTTTTGCTTCAGCAGACCGCCGAAAAAGCTCTGCACTTCCGGAATGCGGGCCAGGTTGCCCGAGAAGATAAAGAACAGCACAAAGGTACACAGCAGCGGATAATCCACCATTTTCAGCGCCTTGGGATCCAGCGCCAGCAGCACCGGCGGGATGATCACCAGCCCCAGCCAATACGGCACGCCCCGGAACACGATGATGATGGCCAGAGCAAACAGAGCCAGATAGGCCGCCGTGCGCTTTTTGGGCAGCTCCACCCGCTCCCCACGGATCTGCAGGGGATCATTGGGGATGAGAAAGCAGCACAGGGTGATGAGCGCCACCGACAGCACAAAGGGCGGCAGCATGATGGTGATGAACTCGCCGTCCGGAATGGCGTAATGGCTGTACAGATACAGATTCTGTGGGTTGCCAAAGGGAGTCAGCATCCCGCCCAGATTGGCCGCAATGTTCTGGAAGATGAACACCAGCGCCATGGCGTGCTCCTTGCCGGTGCGCTGAAGGACGAAGTAGCCCAGCGGCAAAAAGGTCAGCAGGGCCATATCGTTGGCGATGAGCATGGAGCCGATAAAGGTGATATACACCAGCGCGATGACAGCCATCCGCAGCGTTTTGAAGCGCTCGATGATCTTTCGCGCCAGCAGATAAAAGAACTGGATATTTTTCAGGGCGCACACCACCGCCAGCACACAGAACAGGCAGGTGAGGGTACGCCAGTCGAAATAGCTCAGATATTGGACATCCGGCGGTACCAGCAGCATGGTGACCAGCGCCACCACGGCGGCCACCGTCACCACAGGGTTTCGCCGCACAAAGGCTGTAAGCTTTCCCATACAAAACACTCTCCCCGCGCATTTTCGCGCAAGGGTCAGTATACTCCACCGGACAGCGGCTGTCAAGAAAAAGAAAAGCCCCCCGCAGCGCGGGGGGCAGGCATTTGGCGCATCCCTGCGCCCAATACGCGCGGCACGGATGCTCCACTCTACGCCGTATTTTTTGCAAAGCCCTGCGGGACAGAAGCGGCCTGCGGCCGCGACGAGGGGAGAGCCTTCGCGTCCCCCTCCCTGCTTCAGTCCTCCAGCGCGGTGACGGCCACCTTGATGGCCTGCTCACGGGTCATGTCCAGACCGGGGGCAAAGCTGCCGTCCCCGGTGCCGTCCACCACACCATGACTGACAAAATATTCCACATAATGTCTGGCCCAGCCGGAGATCCGGTCGCTGTCGGGGAAGGTGCGCTGCACGGCGCCCTGCTCCAGCGCCAGTCCGCCTTCCTCACCGGAGGCAATGGCCCCGGTGCGCACCAGCTCCACCACCCGGCCCAGCATGGTCACCGCCTGCTCTCTGGTCAGCGTGCCATCGGGAGAGAAGGTGGTGCCGTCGCCGGTACCGTTGACAAAGCCCAGCTGCGCGGCGATGCGGATATCGGTCTCGCTGTCCAGCACATCGGTAAAGGGATTGGCCACCGACTTTTTCAGCTTGGCCTTTTTGTTGGAAAGGGCCTCGTAATACTTCACCGCCACGGCGGCAAACTCCCGGCGGGAGATGGCCTTGGTCATGTCGGTGCGGAGCAGCACCTCGGGCAGCAGCTCCAGCTCGTCGGCCTGCTGCAAATAGGTCTCGGCCCAGGGGGAGCAGGCCGCCCAGGGCAGCAACTCCTCATACTCCTCCTCCACCAGTCCGGGCACCCCGGCTATGGCGGCATAGGACTCCTCTATCAGTCCGGCGCACTCCATGACAGCGTCGGAATAGCTGTGATCCCAGGCGTGCTTCTTTTCCCACTGGGCGGTGTCCTCCACCAGGAAATAGAGATGATTCAGCTGGTTGGTGCTTTTGTAATTGGCATGATCCATGCGCACATCCAGCCACAGATACCGGCCGTCCAGCAGCACCATGTTCCACTTGTGCTCCACGCGGCTGCCATTGTTGTTGATAAACACGCCGTCGATCAGGCGGCAGTCATAGCCCAGATGCCCCAGCAGCAGGCTCAGCAGCGCTGAAAAATGGTTGCACTGCCCCAGCCGATACATCATCATCTGATAAGCACAGGAGGCGATGTAGTAATTGGAGTCGCAGGATAAAAAGCCCCCGCCGCCCATTCCGGCTGCCACATCAATGCGCTCCACGATCTCGCCCGCCTGAACAGCCTTGTCGATCTTCTTCTGGTAGCTGTCGGTCTGGACGGTCTCCAGCACCTGATCCACATCGAAATAGGTCTTGTCGGCCTCACCCTCGCGGCGGCAGTTCAGAATGATCCAGTTGTACACCGCCAGGATGCGCTCCCGGTCGGTCTTACCAGAGGTGTCAATTTCCTTCAGGATCTCATCAGCCATGTAATCCAGGTCATAATAGCTCAGATAGATGGCAGGCCGGGCGGCGGTCTCCTCAGCGGCGGCGGCCACAGGCAGCGCAGACAGCAGCAGCGTCAGCGCCAGCAGCAGGGAAAGCATGCGTTTTTTCATTTCTTGGTCCTCACTTTTCTGTTTTCTGCACAAAATAAACAGGCGGAGAAAGATCCTTCTCCGCCTGTGGTAAGCAATGCTCAGTTCATCTGGTTGCGGCGGCTGAGATTCATGGTGCCGTCCTGCATATTGGAGATATTGTCCAGCGATTTGCCGGTACCATAAGCCACGCAGGAGATGGCATCGTCCGCCACGCGGGTGTTGATGCCGGTCTTGCTCTCGATGAGTTTGTCAAAGCCATAGATCAGGCTGCCGCCGCCGGTCATCAGGATGCCGTTGGTGGCGATATCGCCCACCAGTTCGGGGGCCGTGCGCTCCAGAACGGCGTGGACTGCCTCCACGATCTTGCCGGACACATCCTCAAAGGCCTCCATCATTTCGCTGCTGGTGACGGTAAAGGTGCGGGGCAGACCGGTCATCAGACAGCGGCCGCGAACCTCCATCACCTTCTCCTCGGGATAGGGATAGACGCAGCCGATCTGCTTCTTCATCTCCTCCGCCGTGCGCTCGCCGATGAGCACATTGTGCTTGCGGCGGATATACTTCACCACGGCCTCGTCAAACTTGTCACCGGCGGTCTTGATGGAGGTGCTCTCCACCACGCCGCCCAGCGAGATCACGGCGATATCCGCAGTGCCGCCGCCGATATCCACGATCATGTTGCCGTTGGGCTGGGCGATGTCCACGCCTGCACCGATGGCAGCGGCCACCGGCTCCTCGATGAGATACACCCGTCGGGCGCCGGCCTGCTCGCCGGCATCGATGACGGCACGCTCCTCCACCTCGGTGATGACGCTGGGGATGCAGATGACCACATTGGGCTTGAACAGGCGGAAGCCCAGCACTTTTTTGATAAAGTGCTTGATCATCTTTTCGGTCATTTCATAATCGGAGATCACGCCCTCCCGCAGGGGACGGACGGCGATGATGTTGCCGGGGGTACGGCCCAGCATGCTCTGGGCCTCCGACCCGATGGCAAGGGTCTTGCCGGTGTTTTTGTCAATGGCTACTACAGAGGGCTCGCACAGCACGATGCCCTTGCCCTTTACAAACACCAGGATGGAAGCGGTTCCCAAATCTATACCGATATCGTTTCCGGAAAAAAACATAGTAAATCACTCCAAAAAAAGTCTCTGTCAAGTGTATTATAGCCAAACCCGCCGCTGAAATCAACCCGCTTTGTTCCCGTTTTTTGAAGAAATTTATGAAGTTTTTCCCACAGCAGCGGCGCACAGGCCAAAGACCGCCTCCGCACCGGCGGCCTTCAGCATCCGGGCGCACTCCGAGAGGGTACTGCCCGTGGTGAGGATATCGTCCACCAGCAGCACCCGCCTGCCCCGCAGCAGTTCCGGTGAACAGCACACCCGAAAGGCCCCCAGCACATTGGCCCGCCGCTGGTCGGGCTTCAGCCCTGCCATGCGGCCGGTCTCCCGGGTCTTTTCCAGTGCGGGGACACAGGGCAGCTCCAGCAGCCCGGCCAGCGCCTCTGCCAGCAGTCGGGCCTGGTCGTAGCCACGCTGCCGCAGGGTGGAGGGGTTGGTGGGAACAAAGGCGATCAGGTCGCACTCCTCCCCGATCTTGGTCTGGTAGGCATAGAGCATCACACGGGCCAGCGGGCGGGCGTAGCTCTGTTTTTCCCGGTATTTCAGGCCTTGGATGGCCTGGCGCACTGCCCCCTGATACCACAGCCCGGCGGCGGCCCTGTCGAAAAAGGCACCCTTCTCCGTCCGGGGCGGCGTTGTGTTCAGCAGCACCTTCTGGCGGCAGTCGGGGCAGATCTCCTCCTCCCCGGGCAGCGGACGGCCGCACAGGATGCACTTTGGCGGAAACAGCAGCTTCAGCAGTTGGTTCATTCCCGCATCAGCTCCCTCAGCCGCCATTTCAGGGCGCTGTAGCGACGGCTGGCATTGGGGGTATCCACCATCTGGCGCACCATCTCCTCCCGTCCCACCATCACCAGAAGGCGTTTTGCCCGGGTGACGGCGGTATACAGCAGATTGCGGCTCAGCAGCCGCTGGGGGGCGGAATACGCCGGGATGATGACAGCGGCATATTCGCTGCCCTGGCTCTTGTGGGCCGTGATGGCATAAGCGTGCTCCAGCTCCCCCAGCTCGTCAAAGGCATAATCGGCCTCCCGATCGTCAAATCGGACGATCAGCAGCCGGGCTGCCCGGTCGCACAGCACGATGGTGCCGGTATCGCCGTTGTAAACGCCGGTGCCGGTCTCCACAGGCTCCAGCCGCTTCCACACCCGGTCATAATTGTTGCGGATCTGCATCACCCGGTCGCCGGTGCGGAAGACCGTCTGCCCGAAGCGGGTCTCCCCCCGGTCGTCCCCCGGAGGATTAAGGGCCTGCTGCAGCAGGCGGTTGAGATTTTCGGTGCCGCAGGCCCCCTGCCGGGAGGGGCAGATCACCTGGATGTCCTCCCGGGGGATGCCGAAATGGCCGGGGATGCGCTGGGTCATCAGAGACACCACGCTGTCCACCGTGCCTTCGGCACTGCGGGCAACCGAAAAGAAGAAGTCCCGGTCGTTCTTCCGCAGGGGCGGCAGCTCGCCCTGATTGAATCGGTGGGCGTTGAGGATGATATCGCTGTCCCGTGCCTGCCGGAAGATCTCGGTGAGCCGCACCCGAGGCAGCTCCTCCACCTGCAAAAGGTCGGCAAAAAAGCTGCCTGCCCCCACCGGCGGCAGCTGGTCGGCGTCCCCCACCAGCACCAGTCTGCCGTGGATAGGCAAGGCCTCCAGCAACGAGGCCGCCAGCGAAAGCTCCAGCATGGAGGCCTCGTCCACGATGACCACATCAGCGGACAGAGGGTCGTTCCGGTTCTTCCTGAAGCGCAGATTGCCTGCCTTGTCAAAGGCCGGCTCCAGCAGCCGGTGGATGGTCTTTGCCTCCTGCCCGCACAGCTGGCTCATGCGCTTGGCCGCCCGGCCGGTGGGCGCCGCCAGCAGGGTCTTCATACCGTAACGGCTCAAAAGGGCCAGCATGGTTTGCAGGGCGGTGGTCTTTCCCGTGCCGGGGCCGCCGGTGATCAGCGACACCGCCGAGGAAAAGGGCAGGCAGATGGCCTCCTGCTGCTTCCGGGCGTATTCCATGTTCTGCCGCTGCTCCTGCTTTTTCAGATTGCTCTCCAGATCGGGGGGCGGCAGCAGCTTTCTTTGTGCCAGACGGCAGATCTCCTCTGCCACAAACTTTTCCTGCAGCTGCACCGGTCGGAGGTAGACCACCTCCCGGCCCCGCACCGTCTCCCGGACGATCTTTTCCCGCTGGGTCAGGACGGCAAGATAGGGCCGCAGCGCCTCCGGCTCCCGCTCCAGCAGACCGGAGGTCGCCTCCAGCAGCTTGTCCTCCGGCAAAAAGGTATGCCCCGCCCGCAGGTTAAAGGTCAGGACATACAGCAGCCCGGCCTCCATCCGCAGATCAGCCTCCGGCGGGATGCCCAGACTGCCCGCCACGGCATCGGCCTGGGCAAACTCCAGCAGATAGGGCTCCTCGCACAGCAGATAGGGGTTGGAGGCCAGCACCTCGGCCGCCCGGTCGCCGTAGGACGCCACCAGTCCCGGTGCAAAATGGGTGGGCAGCCGGTACTGCACCAGCAGCTCCAGCAGCACTCGGGTGGCGTTGAGCCGCAGGAACTCCGCCTGAATGGCCTTTGCCTTGTCCAGGGAGATCCCGCGGATCTCGGTGAGCCGCTGTGGCATTTCAGCCAGCACCGAAAAGCTCTCCGTCCCGAAGCGATCCACGATGTGCCGGGCCGTTCTGGGGCCGATACCCTTCACCGCCCGGGAGGCCAGATAGGCATAGATGCCCTCCTCCTCGTCGGGCATTTCCCGCAGATAGCTCTCCACCTGGAACTGGGGACCGTGCTGCGGATGCACCAAATAGGTGCCCTCTGCGTCGATGTGCTCCCCCGCCCCCAAAAAGGGCATGGTGCCCACGATGGTGATGACGCCGCCGTCATCCAGCTCCACCTGGGCCACGGTATAGCCGTTTTCGTCGTTTTTATAGATGATCTCCTCCACCCGGCCGGACAGCTGTCCCGACTGCTTTTCCACAGGCGTCATCCCCCTTTCTCTCCGGTTTTCGGTCCGCTCAGTCGGCGGGCGAAAGGATCAGTACATCGGCGCAGAAGCTGATGGGGATGCAATCCACATCAAACATCGGCAGCGCCGTCTCCAGTTCCTCCCGCACCAGGTAGTGCTCAGTATCATCCCACAGGTCGCCATAGGCCTCCCGCACGGCCTCCAGCCCCGCACGGCTGGGGAAGGACACATCCCCCAGCACGATGACCCCCTCCGGGGCCAGCAGCGGCCGCAGAGCGGTCAGCAGGGCATACTTCTCCCCGTCAGGCAGATGATGGAGGGAATAGGCGGCGCAGATGCAGTCAAACTGCCGCCCGGCCAGCCTTTTCGGTACCTCCCGCAATTCCGCCCGCAGCAGCTCGGCCCCGGAGGCGTTTCTTCCGGCGGCAGCCAGCATCTCCCGGGAGAAATCCACGGCGCAAACCGGATGTCCCGTCGCCAGCAGGCGGGCGGCCAGCCTTCCCGTGCCGCAGCCCAGCTCCAGCACAGAGACCCCCTCCCTGGCGTGGACGATGTCAAATAGCTGCTGCTGCAGCTCGGTGTATCCCGCAAAGGGGTAATCCCCCGCCGCCTCACAGGCGGCCACATCGGCGTCGTATTGCGCCTGCCAGGCGTCAAAGCCTGCGGCGTCCAGCACCTGATCTTCCATTATGATTTCAGCTCCATTTCCAATTCTGCCCGACCATCTGCCACCCAAAGGCGCGCCATGGCCCCGTTGATCAGGGTAAAGGCGGGCTTTACATGGCCGATATCGGCCTCCAGCGCCAGCGGCAGTTCCCCCAGCACCCGCCGCACAGCCTGCTCATAGGTGAGCATGGCTCCGCCGGGAAACATCACCCGGCCCAGCACTACCGCCCGGGCGGTGCGGAACCAGCCCTGCTGCTTCATGCTCCACAGGGCGTAAAACACCTGCTCGGCGGTCATGGCAAACACATCGAAATACCAGATGATCCCATCCTGCCGGTACCGACTGACAAAGCCGGACACATCAATGAAGTCGGTGCCCCGGAGGATGTCCAGCACATCCAGACAGCCCCCCAACAGCCGTCCCTCGACCTGCACCGGGCCGCAGGGGGTCTGCCAGCACACCGGCCGGGTGAGGCTGTAGCCGCCGCCGGGCTGCGGCGCGGCATCCACCGGCTGCCAGCGGTCAAAGCTGCGCTGCACCGGGATGCGCCCTGAAAGCAGCTCCAGACTGGCCTCCAGCGAGGGATCCAGTCTGTCCATGTCAAAGCCGCCGGCGTTGGGGCCATAGAGGGTGGCCACATCATATTTTGTCGTCAAGGGAAACAGCAGACCGGTGGGATCGGAGTAGCCCTGCAGCCACTTGGGGTGAGCACGGAGGGTCTCGAAGTCGGTCTCCGGCAGCATTTCCACCAGAAAATCCCCTCCGGCGGCGCACCAGATCATCTTCACCCGGCTGTCCAGCGCCAGCGCCTTCAGTTCCCGGGCACGCTGCTGCGGCGGGGAGCTGGGCAGGTCAGGCAGACGGACATTGGCGGTCTCGGTGACCTGCCAGCCCCGGGCGTGGAAGTGCTCCAGCGACCGCAGGTAGCCCGTCAGGTGGCTTTCGTCCAGTCCGGCGGAGGGGGCGGTGACGCCGATCAGGTCATTTTCCTTCAAAAAATCAGGATAGATCATAGCTTCAGCTCCTTTTTCAGCTGTTTTGGGCTGTGAAAGTGATGAAATTTGTCGGGATATTGCGCCTCCACCGCCCGGAACTGCGCCAGCTTTTGGGGCGTACGGCCATCCCGGAGCACCCACCTCAAAAAGGCCCGATCCACCTTTTCCGCACAGCCCTCCGCCATGTCCGGCCGGGTCTTTCCGCGGAAATCCCGCCAGCGGCGCAGCACCCGGGGCAGACATACCCGTCGGGGAAAGTCCAGATAGAGGATATGGTCGGCCTCGGCAAAGCGCCGTTCGGCGCAGATGCGCAGATAGTTGCCGTCGATCACCCAGCCCTCCGGGTGGGCATCCAGAAAGGCCGTCACCTGTGCCCGCTTATAGGGCCGGTCGGTCTCCACCCAGCCGGGGCGGAACTGAAGGGTGTCGAAGTGCAGCACCGGAAGGTCATAGCGCTCCCCCAGCTGTCGGGCCAGAGTGGATTTCCCGCTGCCGCTGTGGCCCAGAATGGCAATCTTCATGGTGCCTCCTTCCGAAAAGGGCCTGCCTGAACACCAGGCAGGCCCATCCGCTTGTGTAATCAGTTCTTCTGATATTTTGCGCCGTGGGGAATGTCGATGATCTCCACTCCCCGGGCCTTGAGCTCGTCCCGGATGCGGTCGGCCTCGGCGAAGTTTTTGGCTTTTTTTGCATCGTTGCGCGCCCGCAGCAGTTCCTCCACCTCCGTGTCGGGCTGGCAGCCCTCGGCCACCACGGTGAACTCCCCGACCTTGACCTGGGCCTTTTGCAGTTCCTCCCGCTTTTTGGCGGCGGCAGACAGCAGGTTCAGGCTGAGCACATAGTCAAACTCGCCCAGCAAAGCAAGCTTGGTGTGGTCAGAGGTCTTGTATTTCAGCACATCGTACAGGGCTGTGATGGCCAGAGATGTGTTCAGGTCGTTGTCCAGCGCCTCCCTGAACCGGGCCCGCAGAGCGGCGGCAGCCTCCTCGTCCAGCGGCTGGTCGCTGTCCTTCAGGGCGGCAATGCGGGCGATCAGCTTGTTGTAGGTGACGGCGGCGTTGTCCAGTCCCTCAAAGGTAAAGACCAGATTGCGGCGGTAATGGCTCTGGAGGCAGAACAGGCGATAGACGATGGGGTCATAGCCCTTGCGTTCCAGCAGGTCCACCGTCAAAAACTCGCCCTTGGACTTGGACATTTTGCCGGTGCTGTCGTTGAGATGCAGCACATGGAACCAGAAGTTGCACCATTTGTGGCCCAGATACGCCTCGGACTGGGCGATCTCGTTGGTGTGGTGCGGGAAGGCATTGTCAATGCCGCCGCAGT
>CAZYAD010000039.1:0-12439 GCA_964646225.1 uncultured Oscillospiraceae bacterium | reverse complement strand
GGCCACAAAATTGACGATGTTTACAATTTGGTGATGCTTTTTCCCGGCCTTTATCCTATAATAATGTTCAAAAGAACAGAAAACGGAGGAGGAAGGTTCCTATGGAGAAAACCATTCTGATCGTGGAGGATGACGCCAATATCCGGGAGCTGCTGCATTTATATCTGGAGCAGGAGGGCTACCGCATCGAGAGTGCGCAGGACGGCGCAGACGGCCTGCGGATGTTCAAGCGGGTGCATCCCGACCTGGTGCTGCTGGATCTGATGATGCCTGTGATGGACGGCTCCCAGATGATCCGGGAACTGCGCAGCTTCTCCAAAACGCCGGTAATCATTCTCACCGCCAAGGGCGAGGTCTTTGACAAGGTGGCGCTGCTGGAGCTGGGGGCCGATGATTATATCACCAAGCCCTTTGAAATGCGGGAGGTCATTGCCCGGGTGCGGGCGGTGCTGCGCCGCTTTGAGCAGGATGTGGGCGAGCCCAAGCTGATCTTTGACGGGCTGATCATCGACAAGCAGTCCTATAACATCACCGTCAAGGGGCAGCGGATGGAGATCCCGCCCAAGGAGATCGAGCTGCTGTATTTCCTGGCCAGCTCCCCCAACCGGGTGTTCACCCGGGCGCAGCTGCTGGACGATGTGTGGGGCTTCGATTATTTCGGCGACACCCGCACGGTGGATGTCCATGTAAAGCGGCTGCGGGAAAAGCTGCAGGGCGTTTCCGACCAGTGGGAGATCAAGACCGTCTGGGGCGTGGGCTATAAGTTCGAGCTGCAGGAGGGTGCCCGGGCGGAAAAGGAATGAGCCGCGCAGGGGAGAAGGAAAACCGATGAAAAGTCTGTTCGCGCGCAATTTCCTGATCTATGCGCTGGTGATCGTGCTGGGCTTCACCGTGCTGGGCAGCGCCTTTATCTATCAGGTCAACCGCTTTTCCATGGAGGAAAAGCAGCAGCAGCTCAGCGATGCTTCCCACCGGGCGGCACAGAGCACGCTGGCCTATTTCCAGATGCGGGACGGTGCCGACTGGCAGGATAAATTCAACGCCAACTACCGGGTGGCCATGAATATGCTGGCAGCCGACTGCGGCGGAACGATCTTTGTGGGGGACGAGGAGGGCAAGCTGCTCTTTATCGCCAACAGCGATGGCTGCTACAGTCAGGAGCAGACCGGGCTGATGCTGCCCACCGTGGCCATGCAGGAGCTGCTGGACAGCGGTGCCTGCAACCAGAAATCCACCTTTTACGGCTATCTTTCGGCGGTCAGCTACGTGATGGGAAAGGTGGTGCGGGATACCGGCGACCGGCCGGTGGGGGTGGTGTTTGTCTGTGTGCCCGCCCAGTCTACTGCGGCACTGTTTCTCAACCTTTCCCGGGTGTTCATCCTGATGACCATCACGGTGCTGCTGCTGACGCTGATCGCCACCATCGTGGTGGTGCGCAATATGGTCAAGCCCATGAAGGATATGGCTGTGGCGGCCCGTCGGTTCGCGGCGGGGGATTACAGCGCCCGCGCGCCGCTGCCCCGGCATCAGGACGAGCTGTATGATATGACCATGAGCTTCAACAGCATGGCGGAGTCCATGCAGAACACCGAGGAGACCCGGCGGGAGTTGATTGCCAGCGTTTCCCACGATCTGCGGACTCCCATGACCACCATTGCCGGCTTTGTGGACGGCATCCTGGACGGCACCATCAAGCCGGAACGCCAGAGCCATTATCTGCAGATCATCTCGGATGAGATCAAGCGTCTCAGCCGTATGGCCAACAGCATGCTGGCGGTCTCCCGTCTGGAGAGCAGCCGGGAGCTGGAGCGGACGGTGTTCGATGTCAGCGAGATGGTGCGGCGGATCATCATCGGCTTTGAGCAGAAGCTCACTGAAAAGCACATCGAGGTGGAGCTGGACATCCCGGAGAGCCTGAATCTCAAGGCGGAGCACGACAGCTTTTTCCAGGCGGTGTACAACCTGCTGGACAACGCGCTGAAGTTTACGCCGGAGGGCGGGCGCATCACCGTGTATATGGCGGAAAACGCCGGCAAGCTGCAGGTCAACATCTTGAACACCGGCAGCCCCATCCCGCCGGAGAAACTCCGCTTCATTTTCGACCGGTTCTACAAGGGAGATACCTCCCGCAACCGCAACAGCACCGGCTCCGGGCTGGGGCTTTACATCACAAAAACGGTGATCAAGCAGCACGGCGGCGATATTTTCGTCCGCAGTGACCAGGAAAAGACCGAGTTCTGCTTTACGATCCCCCTCAATGGCCGCTGAATGCGGAACAAAGGAGCTTATGGATATGAACGAAGAACAACGGGAAGCACAGGAACGACAGGAGCACTTCCCTTATAAGACCTACGAGGAGATCCTGGCGGAGAAGGAGCGCTGGCGCTGGCGTCAGCACGGGCTGGTAGTAATGACCGGTCTGTTTCTGCTGTGCTGTGCGGTGGTGGTGGGGGTCAGCATGGTGTGGAACCGCACCACCGACCCCGGCACGCTGCTGACCCATACCTCGGAGGATCAGGGCTTCAATCTGAGCGTGACGGATCCGGCAGAGCCTCTGCCCGGCACGGAGGGGGAGCCCGACGCCAGCTTCCGCCTGCCGGACGCCGCAGAGACGACGGAAGAGGGCGGGGACGCGATGCTGGTCACCGATGTTTCCGGCGTAGTGAAAAAGGCCCGCGCCTCTGTGGTGGGCATCGAGGCCGAGATCTACAGCGGCTATGTGACCAGCCGCACCGGCAGCGGCATCATCCTGACGGAGGACGGCTACATCATCACCAACAGCCATGTGATCTCCGGCTGTGACAGCATCAATGTGACGCTGGATGACGGCGGCGCCTATTCGGCCTTTGTCATCGGCGACGACAGCTACAGCGACATCGCCATCTTGAAGATTGACGCGCAGCACCTGACACCGGCCGAGCTGGGCGACTCCGATCAGGTGGAGGTGGGGCAGGCGGCCATTGCCATCGGCAATCCCACGGGACAGCTCCAGGGGACGGCCACCTTCGGCATCATTTCCGGCGTGAACCGGAACATCATGGTGGAAAATACCGTGATGAACCTGCTGCAAACCGACGCGGCCATCAATTCGGGCAATTCCGGCGGCCCGCTGCTCAACCAGCAGGGACAGGTCATCGGCATCAGCTCTGCAAAGGTAAGCATCAGCGGCTACGAGGGCCTGGGCTTCGCCATCCCCATCAACACCGCCCGCCCCATTGCCGAGGAGCTGGTGCGCTCAGGCAGCGTTTCCGGCAGACCGGCGCTGGGGCTCAGCTGCAGCAAGCTCAGCACCATGGCCTCCAATTTTTACGGACTGCCGGCGGGACTGTATGTCTCGGCGGTGGAAAAGGGCAGCTGCGCCGAGACGGCCGGCGTGCAGGTCGGGGATGTGATCACCGGCGTCAACGGCGTCCGGGTCCGCAGTCTTTCGGAGGCCTATACCCAGCGGAACCTGTTCAAGGCAGGGGAACAGCTGGAGGTGAGCGTCTACCGCAAGGGCATGACGCGGGAGCTGAGTCTGTGTCTGGACGACCAGCGGGAGCTCAGCGAAAGCTGCAATTATTGAAGCAACGACAAAAAGCGCTCTGTACAGCGGTACAGAGCGCTTTTTTCAGCCGCAATCGGTCTGCGTGCTGAAGCGGTCACAGCGTCAGGGTATACAGCTCCTTGCCGACCTGGCGAAAGCCGACGCTCTGGAACATCCGCTGCGATTGGGGGTTGAAGGGATAGATCACGGCGTGCAGCTCCGGCATCTCCCGTTCCCGCGCCATCCGGATGAGCTCCCGCACGACCCGGCGGCCGATATGCCTGTTCTGATAGGCCGGGGCAATGACGATGTTCACATCGCCGTTGCGCTGCAAGCAGACATCGCCACACAGACGGTTGTGGTATTTGATGTAAAACAGGTCCCCCCGCTTGCTGAGATACCGGTACATATCCTTCAGCCGCTCCAGATCATAGACGGTATCCCGGTTGTCCACCTGCTTGCAAAGGGTGGGATCCTGATACCAGGGCAGGGTGACCGCATAATTGGGGTAATACCGGACAAGGGTGATCTCTGCATCGATCCTTTTGGCGTGCATACTGAAAAAACCTCCACTCACAGACATTGCTTATCGGGACAGGTCAATAGGGCAGCCCTTCCAGAGCCTCCCCGGGACGGACGATCTGCCGCACCCACTCTCTGCGGATCTCCCACAGGTTGCCGCAGACATTGAAAATGGTCCAGTTGTCGATCTGAAAGACCCGCTTCCAGCTTTCCCGGATGCGTTCCTCCTCACGGGGATACATCCCCCGGTACCGGCCCTGAAAAAACTCGAAGCCGTTTTGGACGCCCAGCGCATTCAGATGCCGCCGATAGGCCTCCCGGTCGGCCTCGTCAGCGGGAATGTAAATGCGGTTGAGCACATAATCCCACTTGCTCTCATCAAAGTAGATCACCTGCTCCCGGGGCACCTCCAGCACATACACCACCGTCCCCGGAATGGGCTTGAGGCAGTTTTCCGCGCTGATGGAGCACCAGATGGAGGCCTGCACATCCTCCGGCTTGGGGACGCGCTGTGCGGCCTCCCGGGTGAACCAGTCGTAGCTTTCAAGATAGTGTTCGGCCATGTCGCCAAAGTGCAGACGGACATAGGCCCGCTGATTAATGATGCGGCCGTCCCGCTCCAGCTGAGCAAGGGTCTTGTCGTTTTGCCGGGTGTACAGCCTTACGGTGTCTCCTCCCATTGGGTAAACTCCTTTCCAAGGGCCCGCTCCCGGGCCTCCAGGTCATCCAGGAACCTTTCCATATACCAGGCCCGGGGCGTTACCACGCTGAGGCTCAGCTCCGGACGCTTTTTGACAAACTCCGCCAGCATCTCCTTCAGATTTTCGGCGGTGATGAGGTAATTGTCCACGATCTCCTGCCGGGAGGCCCCCATCCGCCGCAGCAGCAGGGCAGACAGCACGCCGGTGCGATCCTTTCCCGCGTTGCAGAAATACAGCACATTGGTGGGCGCGCTCTCGGCCAGGTGCAGGATACGCACCATGCGGCCGTCGGCCATGGCGTGGTAGGAGCGGGGAACATCCTCGGGGCAGAGGGGGACGATATCGCCGGTGCTCACCGGTATGGAATGATAGCAGAAATCCGGGTGGCCGGCCAGCGGACAGGGCCGCCGGGCGGCCTCCTCCTCCGCCCGCAGGTCGATCACCGTGCGGAGATTGCACTCCAGCAGCCAGCGGAGATCCTCCTCTGACAGCCGGTCAGGCACATCGCTGCGCAGATATCGGCCGCAGCCCTCCCGCAGCCAGCGGGTGTTGAGGGTATAGGTCAGCAGGCTGGACATGGGCTCAGTCCTCCAGAAGATGGGCCAGACGGAAGACATCGCCTGCGCCCATGGTGAAGATCAGGTCACCGGGCTGCACCAGCCCGGCCAGCCGGTTGGCGGCGTCCCGCAGATCGTCGGCAGTCTGTGCGCCGGGAATTTTTTCGGCCAGGCTCCGGGCAGAGACACCCAGCGTGTCGGTCTCCCGGGCGGCAAAAATGGGGCAAACGATCACCTGATCGGCCAGAGACAGTGCCTGGGCAAACTCCTCCAGCAGCGCGGCCGTGCGGGAATAGGTGTGGGGCTGGAAGACGCACACCACCCGGCGGGGCTCCAGCGTGCGGGCAGCCGACAGTGCGGCGGCGATCTCGCTGGGATGATGGGCATAATCGTCATAGATCCGCGCGCCGCGCCACTCCCGCTTGAACTCGAATCGGCGGCCCACGCCGCGGTATTCCGCCATGCCCGCGGCGAAGTCCTCCGAGGGCACCCCCAGTTGGATGGCCACCGCCGCCGCCGCCAGCGCGTTCAGCACATTGTGCTTTCCGGGGACGGCCAGCCGCAGACGGCAGTACAGGTCGCCGTGAACGACCACATCGCAGACGCTGTGGCCGTTTTCCATCCGGGGCAGCAGGGCGCGGACATCGCAGCCCTCGGAAAAGCCAAAGGTGAGCGTGCGCCGCTCCAGCCCGGCTGCCGCACGGCGGCAGTTTTCGTCATCGCCGTTGAGGATGACCAGACCGTCCTCCGGCGTCAGCTCCGCAAACCGGCGGAAGGAGGCGATGATATCCTCCAGATCCTTAAAAAAGTCCAGATGATCCCGGTCGATGTTCAGCAGCACGGCTGTGGTGGGGTGAAAGGACAGAAAGGAGTTCTGGTACTCGCAGGCTTCAGCCACGAACAGACCGCTGTTTCCGATGCGCAGCGTGCCGCCGATGGAGGGCAGGTCGCCCCCCACCATCACGGTGGGATCCAGCTGGCAGCTCTGGGCAAAGGTGGCGATCATGCCGGTGGTGGTAGTCTTTCCGTGGGTACCGGCAACACAGACCACCTGACTGTAATGCTCCATCAGCAGCCCCCAGGCCTCCGCGCGGGAGAGCACCGGGATGCCGGCGGCCAGCGCGGCGGCGATCTCCGGGTTGTCATCGTGGACGGCAGCGGTGCGGATGATCAGCGCCGCGCCGCGGATATTGTCGGGCCGGTGGCCGATGGCCACGGGGATACCCAGCTCATCCAGCTGGACGGTGTATAGAGAGCTGTCCCGGTCGCTGCCGCGGACATTGGCCCCGGCGTGCCGGAGCATTCTGGCCAGGGCGCGCATGGAGACGCCGCCGATACCCACCAGATGGATGGGCTGGCCGTTGTGTATGATCGCATTCAAATTCAGATCGTTCATGAAAGACCTTCCTAAATATCATGTGAAAACAGCGCGTTTCGTCGCCTGTTCTTCCAAAATCCTGTGAAGCGCGGCGACGGTGGAAAAACCGGCGGTGATGCTTCTCTTTAGTTTATCACACTTTTTTCCATTTGCATAGCCTTTTGCACCGAAAGTTTCGGAAAGGCATAGACTGAAAGCGAAAGAGGTGATGAAGGCTTGCAGAAATCCATGGATTTTCTGGTGATGCGCGGCGACAGGCGGCAAAATCTGCTGTGCGACCTGCTGATCGCCGACGGACACCGCGCCCAGCTGGTGGGCGGGCCGGAAAGCTGGGGGCGGGAGAACCTCCCCCCTCCGGGAGCCTTTCTGGTGACGGCGTCGGCAGATGAGACGGTGCGCCGCGGCGCGCTGGAGCAGGGCTTCCGGCTGGCGGAATACGGTGCGCTGCCATCCTTCCGGGAGGAAAACGGCGCGATCACCGCCGAGGGGGCCTTGCAGGTGGCCATGAAGCACCGGCTGCGGACGCTGCGGGGCAGCGATGCGCTGGTGATCGGCTGGGGCTGCATCGGGAGGCCGCTGGCCGGGCTGCTCCGAGCGGTGGGCTGCGCAACGGTGGCTGTGGCAGTCCGGCGGGAGGAGTGTCTGGCGCAGGTCGGGCAGCGGGGCTTTTCGGGCTGGCTGGCCGACGAACTGGAGACGCGGGCGGGAGCGTATGATCTGATCTTCAACACGGCCCCCGCGCCGGTGCTGCCCCGGGAGGTGCTGGAGCAGCTGCGTCCCGGCGTGCTGGTGGTGGATCTGGCATCGCGCCCCGGCGGGGTGGACTGGGAAGGCGCCCGGGCGCTGGGGATCAAGGCCGTCCACGCGCTGGCGCTGCCGGGACAGCTGGTGCCGGTCTCCGGCGCGGCGGCTATCCGAAACGCGGTGTATGAACTGTGCAGGGAGGTATAGGTAGTATGGAAGGAAAACATATCGGTGTATGCATCACAGGCTCCTTTTGCACCTTTTCCCAGGTGCTTCCTGTGATCCGCCGACTGGCGAAAGACAATCAGGTGACGGCGGTGCTTTCCCCCGCGGCGGCCGAAACCGACACCCGGTTTTACCGGGCGGCGGATTTCCGGCGGGAGGTGGAGCAGCTTTGCGGCCGTCCGGCTCTGACCACCATCGCCGAGGCCGAGCGCGTCGGCCCGGAGCGGCTGTTTGACGCGCTGCTGGTGGCGCCCTGTACCGGAAATACCTTGGCGAAGCTGCGCTGCGGCATCACCGATACCCCGGTGCTCATGGCCATCAAGGCACAGGTGCGCAACGAGCGGCCTGTGGTGCTGGCCTTTTCCACCAACGACGCGCTGGGCACGGCGGCGGCCAACCTGGGCGAGCTGCTGAATCGGCGGTGCCTGTATTTCGTGCCCTTCAGCCAGGACGACCCGGAAAAGAAGCCCCGCTCCATGGCGGCCAATTTCGGCCTGTGCGAGGCAACGCTGGAGGCGGCGCTGGAGGGACGGCAGCTGCAGCCGCTGGTGCTGTGAACCTGGAGAGGCACCTGCAGACGCAAAGGCTTTGACTTTTAGGCAAAATGCGCTATAATGATGGCATAGAAAACCGAAAGGAGCAAAGAATTATGAATCAGAGCACGCTGTGTATCCCCAAGGCCCGGGAACTGCCCGAAGGCTTTGTGTACATCGATGAGCTGATCGAGGACTGCATCATCGATGCCAAATATGCCGGCACCGACAACTTCATGGGCCGCCCGGCTGCGGGCTATGAGCAGCCGCTGGTGGTGATGACCCGGGAGGCGGCAGAGGGCTGCGTCAAGGCGGCTGACATCCTGCGGAAGCAGGGCTACCTGATGAAGTTCTACGACGCCTACCGTCCCCAGCGGGCGGTGAATGACTTCTGTGCCTGGGGCGAGGACGAGGCCGACCAGCGGCGCAAGCCGGTGCAGTATCCCAATGTGGAGAAAAAGCGGATGTTCGAGGAGGGCTACATTGCCCGCCGCTCCGGCCATACCCGGGGCAAGGCCGTGGATCTGACGCTGGTGGATGCGAACACCCACCAGGAGCTGGACATGGGCTCGATCTTTGACTTCATGGATCCCCGCAGCTGGGTGGACAGCGAGCAGGTGACGCCGGAGCAGCGGAAGAACCGCTATATCCTGCGGGACGCCATGCTGGCCTGTGGCTTTGAGCCCTATGAGTGCGAGTGGTGGCATTTCAGCGTGACGCCCGAGCCCTATCCCGGTACCTATTTTGATTTCCCCATCCGATAAGCGCTGAGAAAGGAGCGGGAAACGCTTATGCTGTATCCCACAAAATGCCCCGGCTTTGTGATCCGGGATGCCGTGGAGGCCGATGCGGAGCTGATCCTGGAGTTGGTGCGCGGGCTGGCCGCGTATGAGCAGATGAGCGACCAGGTGGAGGGCGATGCCGAAACCCTGCGGCGCAATCTGTTCGAAAACCATCAGGCCCATGTGCTCATCGGCGAGGAGGCCGGTGTACCGGTGTGCTTTGCCCTGTATTTTTACAATTTTTCCACATTCCAGTGCAAGCATGGCCTGTATCTGGAGGATCTGTTCGTCAAGCCGGAGCATCGCGGCAAGGGCTACGGCAGCATGATGCTGTCCTGCCTGGCGAAAAAGGCTGTGGACGAGGACTGCGGCCGCTTTGAATGGATCTGCCTGGACTGGAACGACAGTGCCCTGCGGGTGTATCGCTCCATCGGGGCCCAGCCGCTGAACGGCTGGACCATCCAGCGGCTCACGGGCCCGGCGCTGCAGGAGCTGGCGCAGAAGTTCTGACCGTCAGGGTAATCCTGTCGGGCTCCCACAGCAGAGCCAGCTGCCGCGCCTGTCCGTCATCCGGAAACACAAGCCGGTAGACCACGCGGTCGTCCGTCTGCTCTGCCGTCATGTGGTCAAAGACCTCGTCCCGGAACAGGACGCCCAGACGGCAGGGGGTGAAGGTCAGCTCGGCCACATCGCCAAAGCTGCGCAGACTGGCCGCCGCCGGGCCTCCGGTGGAAAAGGCCACATGGTGCCCGGCGTCATCGTCCCACCAGCGGATGCTTTCAATAGAAACGGCATCCTCCGCTGCAACAGAGGTCACTGTAAAGCTGGTAAGCTGTACGAACAGCATCCCGTTTTTTTCGGCGCAGACCAGGGCCGGCGCGGTGTAGCTTTCCTCCTGCCAGGGGCTTTCTGCCTGTACCTGGCCGGAAAAGCCGCCGCAAAGGTCGGCCCGGAGACACTGCCAGCCGGAGCCATACAGAACGATGACGCGGCTGCCACGGGGCGCTTCGCAGGACAGCACCAGATACTGTCCGCTGATGACCGACTGATTGGTGCGGGCCTCCACCGTCAGACCGGCAGGCCAGCGTGTCTCCGGAAGGGCAGGCTGGGGCTGCGGCCGTGCGGCAAGTGTCTCCGCCAGCGCGGAGCCCGGCAGGGAGCGGTAGCGGAACAGGACCCAGCCGCAGGCATTCCGGCTTTGCGCAATGGCTGCCAGCTGCCGGGTCAGCTCATCGGCGCCGAACCAGACGGAATCGGCTGCCGCATCTGCACTTTTGTAGGCGGCAAGCCCGATGTAAAGCTCTACGCCTGTACCCTCTACGGCATTACTCCACCAGTCCAGAAGGGTGGAAAACTCCCCGGCGGCGGCGCCGATCTCCCAGTAGATCTGGGGCGCGATGTAATCCACAAGCCCCTCCCGCACCCATTTGCGGCTGTCGGCAAAGTGGTCATAATAGCTCTGGCTGCCGGTGGTGTCTGCCCCCATGGGCTGGTGCTCCGCCGTGGCCCAGATGCCGGAGGGCGACACGCCAAACGCCCGGTCATAGTCTCCGCACAACCGGTGCAGCCCGTCGATCAGCTGGTTGACGGCGTCCCGGCGGAAGTCCCCCTGCTGCGCAAATTCCCCGCCGTATCGGGCATAGGTGTGGGCATCGTCAAAATCCCCGCCGGGGTAGAAATAGTCGTCCAAATGGATGCCATCCACCTGATAGAGCTCCAAAAGTTCCCGGACGGTATCCAGCAGATGCTGCCGCACCTGGGGAAGACCGGGATCCAGATACAGGCAGCCGTCGGTGAAGAAGACCAGCGCCTCCTCCATATCCCGGGCCGGATGATCGTCACACAGTAGAGTCAGCGCCTCCTCCCGGGTGGCAGCAGCCGTTCGGGTGATGCGATAGGGATTGAGCCAGGCGTGCAGTTCCAGCCCCTCCCGGTGACACTGCCGGATGAAATAGTCCAGCGGATCAAAGCCGCCGTCGGGGGCCTGTCCCTGTACGCCGGACAGCACGGCGCTCCATGGCTGGAGCTCCGAAGGGTACAGCGCGTCTCCACCGGGACGCACCTGCAGAAAAATGGCGTTGAGCCCCCAGCTTTTGGCGTTTTCAATGATGGCGTCGGCCTCGCGGGCCAGCTCGCTGGCCGAAAGTCCCGGGGCGGAGGGATAGTCCAGGTTATACACCGTACTGACCCAAACGCCCTCCAGCCGGGCTTCCGCCGCCAGCGCCGGCAGGCTGAGAAGGACAAGCAGCATCAGGCTGCACACGATCGTTCGCTTCATAAATACCTCCGTAAACAGAAAGGGGATACCGTCATGGGCATCCACGATGGACACAGACAACGGCTGATAGAACGGTTTCTCAAGAATGATCTGGAACATTTCGCACAGCACGAGATTCTGGAGCTGGTGCTGTTTTTCTCCATTCCAAGGCAGGATACCAATGAGCTGGCCCATCGGCTGATCCAGACCTTCGGCAATCTCCGGGGTGTGCTGGACGCGCCCTATGAGCAGCTGTTACAGGTAAAGGGCGTGGGACTGCATACCGCCACACTGCTGAAGCTGCTGCCTGCGGTGAACCGGGAGTATGCCCGCGTGGACGAGGTCGGCGCGTTTGCCGGCACGCTGGATGCGGCCGCCGCCATTCTGCGGCCGCGCTTTATCAGCCAGCGGGACGAGCTTTCCTATGTCCTGCTGGTGGACAGCCAGTCCCGGTGCATGGGCGTGGAGCTGCTGAACCGAGGCAGCGTCAATGCCACCGAGGTCAGCGTGCGGAGACTGGTCAGTCTGGCGCTGCGGTACAACGCCGCAGGGGTGGTGCTGGCGCACAATCATCCCGCCGGAGTGGCCACCCCCTCGCCGGAGGATGTGCGGAACACCAATTCTCTGCTGCGATCGCTGCGGGGGCTGAACATCCTCCTGCTGGATCATCTGGTGTTTGACCAGCGAGGATATACCTCCATGCTGTCCTGCGGCCTGCTCAAGCAGGTAGGGGAGAGCAGCTGGTGAGTCGACTTTGACCATGCCTGTTCGGAAGCGGGGCGCTGCCCCGCTTTTTTGCTGCCAAAGCCCTTGCAATAGAACGCCTGTTCTGATATAATAACACAGCAAGGGGAAAAATACAACCGTGGAGGGAAACGCATCATGCCGGAATTTCAATTAAAAAGCGAATATGCCCCCGCGGGCGGCCAGCCGGAGGCCATCCGGCAGCTGGTTCAGGGACTCAGACTGGGGATGGAGGAGCAGACCATGCTGGGCGTCACCGGCGCGGGAAAAACCTTCGTCATGGCCAATGTGATCCAGCAGATGCAGCGCCCGACGCTGGTGCTGACCCACAACAAGACGCTGGCCGCTCAGCTCTGTTCGGAGTTCCGGGAGTTTTTTCCCAACAATGCGGTGGAGTTTTTCGTCTCCTATTATGATTATTATCAGCCGGAGGCCTATATTCCCTCCACCGACACCTATATCGAAAAGGA
>CAZYAD010000038.1:0-13458 GCA_964646225.1 uncultured Oscillospiraceae bacterium | reverse complement strand
TGGACGATCTGGGCCAATATCGGGCCTGAAGGTAAAAAAGTGCGGAAAACCCTTGAAAATTGGGGCTTTTCCCCGGAAATTCCCCTTGCATTTGGTAAAACAAGGTGCTATAATGCAAGTGTAGGTTAGGATAGGAATGTGTAAGAGTGGGCAAGCGCCCACTCTTATTTGTTGGAAAGGCAGGATACACACCATGACCAATAAAGAGCTGATCCGCCGGGTCACCCAGCTGGCGCAGCCCCTGTGCCAGGCAGCGGAGGTCTCTCTGTGGGATGTGACCTTTGAAAAGGAGGGCCGGCAGCATGTGCTGACCGTCTATATCGACCGGGAGGATGGGGTGAACATCACCCAGTGCGAGCAGATCTCCCGCGGGCTGGATCCCCTGCTGGATGACAGGGCCTTCGACAGTCTGCCGCCCTATACCCTGACGGTATCCTCCGCCGGGCTGGAGCGGCCGCTGACCCGCCCGGAGCATTTTCAGTGGGCGCTGGGCCGGCAGGTGTGCCTAAGCTTTTACCGGGCCATCAACGGTCGGAATGAGCTGACCGGCTGCCTGCGCAGCTGCGACGGAGTCCAGCTGACGGTAGAGACCGCCGATGGCGAGGCAAGCACCTTTGCCATGACCGATGTGGCACGGGTCCGGCTGCACTTTGATTTTTAACAGCGTTGCTAAAAAAATTTGACATAGAAAGAGGAAGGAACCATGGCAAGTGAGATCATCAAGGCCCTGGAGGATCTGGAAAAGGAAAAAGGCATCCGGAAGGACTATATGCTGGACCGGATCGGCCAGGCGCTGGTAGCCGCCTATAAGGCGCTGTACAAGCGGGATCCTCAGAGCGCCAGTCTGGACAATGTGTTCGTCCATATCGACGAGGAGTCGGGCGCCATCACCATGCATGCCGTCAAGACCGTGGTGGAGGAGGTACTCAATCCTGCCGCCGAGCTGACGGTGGAGGAGGCCCACGCCTATGCCCCCGCTCCCCAGCTGGGGGACGAAATCCGCATCGA
Organism: uncultured Oscillospiraceae bacterium; assembly: GCA_964646225.1. GTDB lineage: Bacteria > Bacillota > Clostridia > Oscillospirales > Butyricicoccaceae > UBA4644. The sequence continues at coordinate 12,450 of CAZYAD010000038.1, read as the reverse complement.
TGTCAAGACCCGGGACTTTGGCCGTATCGCCACCTCCACCGCCAAGCAGGTCATCATCCAGGGCATCCGCGAGGCGGAGCGCGGCATGATCGCCGACGAGTACGCCGGCAAGGAGCATGAGATCCTGACGGCCACCGTGCTGCGGGTCGATCCGCAGTATGGCAGCGTCATTCTGGAGCTGCCCGGCAAGCGGGAGCACACCGAGGCCCGCCTTTCGGCCTCCGAGCAGATCGCCGGGGAGACCATCCAGGAGGGCGACCGGATCCGGGTCTATGTGGTGGAGGTCCGCCGGGGCGGCAAGGGCCCCCAGATCATGCTGTCCCGCACCCATCCCGGGCTGGTGAAGTGCCTGTTCCAGCTGGAGGTGCCCGAGATCGCCGACGGCACCGTGCAGATCCAGTCCATGGCCCGGGAGGCCGGCTCCCGCTCCAAGATCGCCGTCTGGTCGGCGGATGAAAATGTGGATCCCATCGGCGCCTGTGTCGGCCCCAAGGGCGCCCGTGTGGCCGCCGTGGTCAACGAGCTGAAGGGCGAGAAGATCGACATCATCAAGTACAGCGAGGATCCGGTGCAGTTCGTGGCCGAGGCCCTGTCCCCCGCCGATGTCATCAGCGTCCAGCTGAAGGAGGACGGCAAGTCCTGCATGGTCATCGTGCCGGACGACCAGCTGAGCCTGGCCATCGGCAAGGAGGGACAGAACGCCCGTCTGGCCGCCAAGCTCACCGGCTTTAAGATCGACATCAAGCCGCAGTCCCAGGCGGAGTAAGACAGGGGCTTTTTGTCCCGCCGGAGACGGCGGAGACGCCCCTCCGTGACTCCCATATCCAAAGGGCAAGGGAACCAATCAGAAAGTGCAGGTGTAGTATGCCAAAGAAAATACCGATCCGCCAGTGTGTGGCCTGCCGGGAGCACCGGGAAAAGCCTCAGCTGGCCCGCATCGTCCGCACACCGGAGGGCGCTGTGCTGTATGACAGTCGGGGAAAGGTCTCCGGCCGGGGCGCATATATCTGCCGCAGCCGTGCCTGTCTGGAAAAGGCAGTCAAAAGCCGCGCCCTGTCCCGGGCGCTGGAAACCGAGATCACCCAGGAGATCTATGACCTCCTGGATCAGCAGATGAAGGAGGCGGAGCAGGCATGAACGATTCCATATTCGGCTTTTTGGGGCTGATGCGCCGGGCGGGCGCGCTGGCTGTCGGGGCGGAGGATGCCTTTGACATGGCCCGGGAAAGCAAGGCCCGCCTGCTGTGTGTGGCTGCCGATGCGGCGGCAAACACCGTCTCCGCCATGCATAATGCAGCCGCCCAGCGGGAAACGCCCATCCCGCTGGTGGTGCTGGACTGCACCAAGCGGCAGCTGGGCGCGGCTCTGGGCACAGGGGAATGTGCCGCACTGGCGGTGCTGGACACCGGCTTTGCCCTGTCTCTGTGCCAAAAGCTGCCCCTGCCGGAGCAGCTTCCGGCGCTGGAGGCCCGCCTTGCACGGGAGAAAAAGCGCCGGGCAAAGAAGCTTGCGGGCAAGCAGGAGGCCGGCAGCCCACACGGGCCGCCGGGTAACCGCAAGGCCTGCGCTGTCCGGCGCATCAGCGAAAAGCGCACCCGTTCGGGGCGCAGGGGGCCCGGCCCGGAGCGTACAGGCGCTTCCGGAGAGAGCCGCGGCAAACGCCCGCGGGTACATCAGCCGCGCGTTATCGGAAAAAGGGGGAACTGAGTTATGGTAAACAACAAGATCAAGATCACAGAGCTGGCCAAGGACTTTGATATGCAGAGCAAGGATATCTGCGCGGCCCTGAGCGCTATGGGCAAGACCTATAAGCCCTCCCAGAGCGTCACCACCCAGGAGGTGGGTATGCTCTTTGACTATCTGACCCAGCAGCATCAGCTGAAGAGTCTGGAGGATGTGCGGGCCACTGCCGTGCAGGCTGCCGAGCAGCGCAAGCAGGCGGCGGAAAATCGCATCAAAAAGCAGCAGGAGGAGGCTGCCGCCCGCATCCGCGCGGAGGAAAAGGCCAAGGAGGATCTGATCCGCCGGAACAATCCCCCCAGGCAGGAGCAGTCTGCCCGGAATGCGCAGCCCAAGCAGCCCAATCCGCAGAATCAGCAGAAGCAGCAGCCCAAGCAGCCTGCAAAGGCCCGGCCCCAGAGCCAGACCCTGCAATATACGCCGCCGGAGAAAAAGGCCGACAAGCCCCAGCCCCAGCAGCCCGCCTCCGCCGGACAGAAGGGTCAGAAGCACTATGTGGATACCCGCGGCAACAGCGTGAACATCGCCAAGTATGACGAGCGCATGGACACCCTTGTGCCTCAGCAGGCCGGACGCTTCGGCAATCAGCAGACCAAGCAGAAGCTGGTGAAGAAGGACCAGCGGGGCCGCCAGTTCGGCAACAAGCGCCGCCAGGAGGAGCAGGAGAAGATGAAGCGCCTGGAGCAGCAGACCCAGATCAAGAAGGCTCCGCTGAAGGTGCTCATCCCCGAGGAGATCGCCGTGGGCGAGCTGGCTTCCCGGCTGAAAAAGACCGCTGCCGAGGTCATCAAGCAACTGATGAAGCTGGGCGTGATGGCCAACATTTCTCAGAACATCGACTACGATACCGCCTCCCTGGTGGCCATGGAGCTGGGCGCCGTGCCCGAGAAGGAAGTGGTGGTCACCATCGAGGAGCGGCTGTTTGACGAGCGGGAGGACACCACCGAGGAGCTGGTGGACCGCGCCCCTGTGGTGGTGGTCATGGGCCATGTTGACCACGGCAAGACCTCCCTGCTGGATGCCATCCGCAAGACCAATGTCACCGCCGGAGAGGCCGGCGGCATCACCCAGCATATCGGCGCTTACCGCGTCCGGGTGCAGGATCGGGAGATCACCTTCCTGGATACCCCCGGCCACGCTGCCTTTACCTCCATGCGCGCCCGCGGCGCACAGGTCACCGATGTGGCCATTCTGGTGGTGGCTGCCGATGACGGCATCATGCCCCAGACGGTGGAGGCCATCAACCATGCCAAGGCGGCCGAAGTGCCCCTGATCGTGGCGGTGAACAAGATGGATAAACCCTCCGCCAACCCTGACCGGGTGTTGCAGCAGCTCACCGAGTATGAGCTGGTGCCCGAGGAGTGGGGTGGCAACACCATCGTCTGCCCCATTTCCGCCCTGAAGGGCGAGGGCATCGACAACCTGCTGGAGATGGTGCTGCTCACCGCCGATATGCAGGAGCTCAAGGCCAATCCCAACCGTCTGGCCAAGGGCACGGTCATCGAAGCCAAGCTGGATCGCGGCCGCGGCCCCGTGGCCACCGTTCTGGTGCAGAACGGTACCCTGAACGCCGGTGATATCGTCATTGCCGGCACCGCCGTTGGCCGTGTCCGCGCCATGACCGACGAAAAGGGCCGCCGGATGGAAAAGGCCGGCCCCTCTGTCCCCGTGGAGATCGTGGGTCTGGCGGAGGTGCCCGGCGCGGGCGACCTGTTCTATGCCGTTGAGGACGAGCGCATGGCCCGTACTCTGGCCGAAAAGCGCAAGTTCGAGGAGAAGGAGCGCCAGAATGCCTCCATGCAGAAGGTGACGCTGGAGAACCTGTTCTCCTCCATCGAGCAGGGCAATGTGAAGGATCTGAACCTGATCGTCAAGGCCGATGTGCAGGGCTCTGCCGAGGCCGTCAAGGCCTCGCTGGAGAAGCTTTCCAACGACGAGGTGCGGGTGCGGGTCATTCACAACGCCGTTGGCGGCATCAACAATTCCGATATCATGCTGGCCGAGGCGTCCAACGCCATCATCATCGGCTTTAATGTCCGGCCAGAGGCCGGTGTGGCCGACGCCGCTGCGGCGGCCCATGTGGATCTGCGGCTGTACCGCATCATCTATGACTGCCTGGAGGAGATCGAGCAGGCCATGAAGGGCATGCTGGCCCCCACCTTCAAAGAGGTGGTGCTGGGCCATGCCGAGGTGCGCCAGACCTTCAAGGTCAGCGGCGTGGGCACCATTGCCGGCTGCTATGTGCAGGATGGCAAGATGCAGCGCAACGAAAAGGTGCGCATCGTCCGCGACAGCATCGTGATCTTCGAGGGCGACCTGTCCAGCCTGAAGCGCTTTAAGGACGACGCCAAGGAGGTCGCCGCCGGCTACGAGTGCGGTCTGAGCTTTGAAAAGTTCAACGATGTGAAGGTGGGCGACATCATCGAAGCCTATGTCATGGAGCAGATCCAGCGATAAACCTGAAAATCATTGCCGACTGGCGGAAAAGGCTGCTTTTCCGCCGGTCTGTTTAAGGAGGATCTCTATGCCTTACAATAGCAATCGAGTGGAACGCATCAGCGAGGAGGTCACCCGGGAGCTGGCCACCCTGCTGCGGGATGTGAAGGATCCCCGCCTGTCCCAGACCATGCTGTCGGTGGTACGGTGCGAGGTCACCAACGATATGCGCTGGTGCAAGGTGTTTCTCAGCGCACTGGGAGATTATGACAGCAAGGAGCTCAAGCGGGGGCTGAAATCCTGCTCGGGCTATCTGCGGCGGGAGCTGGCCCACCGGCTGCGCCTGCGCTATACCCCCGAGCTGGTGTTCGTTCTGGACGATTCCATCGCCCACGGCGCCCACATTGCCGCCGTGCTGAACACCCTGGATATCCCTGAGGACGAGCCGGAGGATGAGTCCCATGAGCCGCAGGATTGAGCTGCCGGAGGCCGCACAGCGGCTGCTGGAGCGGGATCACATCCTGATCCTGACCCATCGCCGTCCCGACGGCGACACCATCGGCTCGGCCGCCGCCCTGTGCCGGGTACTGCGGGCTCTGGGCAAAGACGCCTGGGTCTTTGCCAACGAGGACATCACCCCCAAGCTTTCCTTTCTGCTGGAGGGGCTGGTGGCCCCGGAGGGGTATCTTTACGGGCTGCTGACGGCGGTGGACATTGCCGACACCCAGCTGCTCCCCCCCTCTGCCCGGCAGTTTGCGGAAAAGATCGACCTGTGCCTGGATCATCACCCCTCCAACCGGGATTACGCCCGGGAGACCGTGCTCCACGGCAGCGCCGCCGCCACCGGCGAGATCGTCTATCTGCTGGCCCGGGAGCTGGGCGTGGAGCCCGACCTGCCCATATGGGAGGCACTGTATATTGCCGTGGCCACCGACACCGGCTGCTTCAAATTTTCCAACACCACTCCCCTGGCCCATTGCATTGCGGCCGACGCCATCGCCGCCGGGCTGGACTTTTTGCCCCACAACCGGGCGTTTTTCGAGGTGAAGAGCCGGGTGCGGTTCCTCATCGAGCGCCGGATGTTTGACGACATGGTGTTCAGCGAGGACGGTCGGGTGTGCTGCTCCTGGCTGGAGCGGGACTGGCTGAACAGCATCGGTGCTACCGATGACGACCTGGACAATCTCTCCACCCTGACCATGAGTCTGGAGGGAGTGGACTGCGGCATCATCCTGACCCAAAACCGGCAGGATCCGGCCTACAAGGCCTCGGTGCGCACCCACCGTCCGGCGGACGCCAGCCGTATCTGCCAGCGCTTTGGCGGAGGCGGGCATCCCCGCGCGGCAGGCTGCACGGTGGAGCTTTCGGCCCAGGAGGCCTGTGAGGCGCTGATGGCCGCCGCAGCGGAGGAGCTGGCCCGATGGTAAACGGCATCCTCATTGTGGACAAGCCCCGGGACTTTACCTCCCATGATGTGGTGGCAAAGCTGCGGGGAATGCTGCGGCAGAAGAAGATCGGCCACGCCGGGACGCTGGATCCCATGGCCACCGGCGTGCTGGTGGTGCTGCTGGGCAGCGCCACCCGTGCCAGCGACCACGCCAGCGGGCAGGACAAGGAATATGTGGCCCGGCTGCGGCTGGGGGTGGTCACCGACACCCAGGACAGCACCGGCACAGTGCTGGAGCAGCACCCCGTTGCTGTTTCCGAGACGGAGGTGCAGGCGGCTCTGCCCGCCTTTACCGGCGAGCTCCGTCAGCTGCCGCCCATGTATTCCGCCCTTTCTGTCGACGGAAAACGGCTGTATGACCTGGCCCGCAAGGGAATAGAGGTGGAGCGGCAGAGCCGCGCCATCACCATCGAACGGCTGGAGCTGCTGCCCCGGCAGGCGGGCATGACGCCGGAGGAGCACGATCTGCGGGCCGTGTGCTCCAAGGGCACCTACATCCGCACGGTGTGCCACGATCTGGGGGCGGCGCTGGGCTGCGGCGGCTGTATGGCCGACCTGCGGCGGATGCGCTCCGGGCGATTCACCCTGGCGGATGCCCTGACCTTTGAGCAGATCGCCGCCCTTCTGGCCGAAAATGAGCTGGAAAGCCGGGTCTTCCCCACCGACAGCGTCTTTTCCGACCTGCCGGAGGTACATTTGAACCCGGAGGGCGACATCCGCGCCTCCCACGGCAGCTTTTTCCTCCCACAGCATCTGAAATCCGGGGAGGCGCCCCCCGAGGGCGGTCGCTGCCGGGTGTATGACAGCGCCGGGCGCTTCTGCCAGATCGGCGAGAGCCGCCCGCTGGAAAAGGGCGGCACGGCCATCTTTTGCAGGATCAATTTCGCAGGTAAGGAAGGAAGCTAATGGAACAGAAACGGGTCATTGCCCTGGGCTTTTTTGACGGTGTTCACCGGGGGCATCAGGCCATTTTGAAAACGGCGGTGGCGCTGGCTACCGGGCGTGGAATGCAGGCGGCAGCCGTCACCTTCGAGAGCCATCCCCGGGCCTATGTCCGGGGCCGCGCCCCCGATCTGATCAACACCTTTCCCCGCCGCTGCGCCCTTTTGCAGCAGCAGGGCGCACAGCTGGTGATCGCCCTGCCCTTTGACCGGAAAATGGCCGAGACCACCCCCGCGGAGTTCGCCGCCATGCTGAAGGAGCAGTACCGGGGCGCCGTGGTGGTATGCGGAGAAAATTTCCGTTTTGGCCGCAACGCCGCCGGCACTCCCGCCGATCTGGCGGCCTTTGGACTGGAGACCCATGTGGTGCCGCCGGTGCTTTACGGCGGCCGGGTGGTGTCCTCCACTTACATCCGGGAAAGCGTGCGCAATGGCCGGGTAGGCCGTGCGCGGCAGCTGCTGGGGCGGCCCTTCTTTCTGGAAGGGCCCATCGTGGGCGGCTTTCAGGTGGGACGAACACTGGGCTATCCCACTGTCAACCTCCGGGTGGAGGAGGGGGTGCTGATGCCCCGCCGGGGGGTATATGTCTCCCGGGTGACGGTGGAGGGGAACGCCTTTCAGGCGGTGACCAATGTGGGCACCCGCCCCACCTTTACCGATGCGGACATCATCAGCGTGGAAAGTCATCTGCTGCGCTTTTCCGGCGACCTGTATGGCCGGGAGGCGCAGGTGGATTTCCTCAAATTTCTGCGTCCCGAGCGCAGCTTTTCCGACAGCGGGGCCCTGCGGGCCCAGATCGCCCGGGACATCGATCAGGCGCTGGCCTACCACGGCTGATCTCATCTTCCCAAAGGAGGGAGCTCTTATGAACCGTTCTTTCGCCGATCTGTGGGCGAGCATCCAGATCCTTTACAGCAATTTTAACGCCAAATACGGCCGTCTGTGCAACACCGTGGTGCTTCTGGCAGTGCTGGCGCTGGTGGTGTATTCTCTGACCCGGGCCATGCTGGCCGGACGGAAGGGGCGGCGGCGCTCCTCGCCGCTGGCCACGCACCAGCCTGATCCACAGCGCACCCGGCGGGCGGCGGAAAGCCTGTCGCAGGCCATCCGGGTGGAAAGCGTCACCGGCCAGCGGGCCCAGCTGCGGGAGCTGAACCGCGTCCTGCGGGATCGGTTCCCCCGGGTGACCGACACCATGGACTGCGCCGTCCTGCCCGACGGCAGTATGCTGCTGCGCTGGTGCGCGCCGCAGCTGTCCGAGCAGGAGCCGGTGCTGTTTGCCGGACATCTGGATGTGGTCCCCGGCGGCGACGGCTGGACGGTGTGCGAGCCCTTTGACGGGCTGCGGCAGGATGGCCGGATCTATGGCCGGGGCGCGCTGGACTGCAAGGGCGTGGTCATCGCCCTGCTGGAGGCGGCGGAAAGCCTGATCGCTGAAGGCTATGCGCCCCGCAGAGACATCTATTTCGCTTTTGGTGCCGACGAGGAGACCGGCGGTCAGCACGGGGCAAAGGCCATTGCCGACACGCTGGCCGCCCAGGGCCTGCGGTTCGCCATGGTGCTGGACGAAGGCGGCACCATCCAGGATATGGAGTGTGACGGCCGCACCTATTCGGCAGCCGTTGTGGGCGTGGCCGAAAAGCGGCAGGCCGAGTACCGCATCACCGTCAACTGCCCCGGCGGACACACCAGTCAGCCCAACCGCACCACGGCGGTGGGAGTTTTGAGCGAGGCGATCTGCCGCGTGGAAAGCGCTCAGCCCCATCATCATGTGATCCCGCTGGTGCGGCAGCGGCTGGACGCCGCCATCTCCATGTACTCCTTTGGCAAGCGGTTCGTCATTGCCAACCGGCCCCTGTTCCGGGTGCTGGTGGGCTGGGCCTTCCGCAATGACCCCAATGTGAACTCCCTGATCCGCAGCACGGTGGTGCCCACCCGGCTGGACGGCAGCTTCCCTGCCGCCAATGTGCTGCCCACCACGGCCAGCGCCTGGTTCAACGCCCGGCTGCTGCCCGGCGATACGCCGGAAAAGCTGCTTTCCGATCTGCAGGAGCTGCTTTCCGACCTGCCGCTGGAGGTGGAGCTGCTGCGGCCCGGCGAGGAGACCTTTGTCACCTCCGAAAAGGAGCCCATGTACCTGCTGCTGCGGGAGGTGCTGCAGGAGCAGTTCCATCATCTGCCCTGCATTCCCACCCTGATGCCCACCGAAAGCGATGCCCGGCATTATGCCTCCCTCAGTGACTGTGTGCTGCGGTTCACGCCGCTGGTCACCGGTGCGGAGGGCGGCGGCAACCCCCATCAGGGGGATGAGTTTCTGGCGGAAAACGCTCTTGGGCTGGCGGTGGAGGTCTACCGCAGTCTGATGCGCAGACTATGAGCAAACGAACATCCACGGCGGGCAGGCAGCCCTGGCGGATCCTGGCCCGGATCCTGCTGGCAGCCTGCCTGCTGCTGCTTTTGGCCTCCGCCCTGCGGCAGGGGGTCTTTCGGGGCGCACCGGGAGAGGCGCTGCTCCCCGCTCCGGTGGAAAGCCACGCCGGGCTGGAGCTGCATATGCTGGATGTGGGGCAGGGCCAGGCCCTGCTGCTCACCTGCGGCGGCGAAAGCGCCATGGTAGACGCCGGGCTTTCCTCCACCGCGGAGGACACCGCCGATTATCTCTGGGCGCAGGGCATCCGGCGGCTGCATTATCTGTTCATCACCCACCCTCACAGCGACCACTGCGGCGGCGCTTCGGCCATTTTGTCGCAGGTTGGGGCGGAAACGCTGGTGGTGCCCCGATATCTGTCGGAGGAGGCCACGCTGGCCACGGCGGGGGACTGGGTGGGCGATACCGACACCGGGATCGCCATCACCCACACCGGAGAGTCCTTCCCGCTGGGGCAGGCCACCATCACCGTGCTGCATCCCCCGGCTGACAACGATATCGACGAGATGAACGACCTCTCGCTGGTGCTGCTGGTGGAATATCAGGGCAAACGGCTGCTGATCACCGGCGATATCACCCGCGAGGTGGAGGAGCAGCTGCTATCCATCGGCCCGGTGGACGCCTTACAGGTGGCACACCACGGCAGCGCGACCTCCTCCTGTCAGGCGTTTCTGGAGGCCCTTTCGCCCGACATCGCCCTCATCAGCTGCGGTCGAAACAACGAGTACGGCCATCCCCACGCTTCCGTCCTGGAGCGGCTGGAGGCCATCGGGGCGGAGATCCGCCGCACCGATCTGGAGGGCACTTTGATCCTTCGGGTACAGGAGGGCTTTCTGTCGGTGACGGCAGATAACTGATTGTAATTTTTCATAATAATAATCCGAAACGGAGTGTGTATTTCCTTGGAAAAGCGCAAAATTTCGACGCCCCGCCCCCAGACCTGGCTGTATGTACCGGTACAGTGGGTTTGCCGGGTGCTGTCCCGGCTGCTGTTTGGACTGCGCATCACCGGTCGGGAGGCCCTGCCCAAGGATGGCCCGCTGCTGGTGCTGGCCTCGCATCAGGGCATGATGGATTTCATGCTGGCCTTCGCCGCACTGCGGGGCCGCAGGGCTCAGTTCGTGGCCACCCAGCGGCAGTTTCGCAACCCCCGTCTGCACTGGCTGTACAAGCGCCTTGGCGTGATCCCCAAGGTGCAGTTTCACACCGATCCCCGCTGCGTGATGAACATCCTCCGGGTGCTCCGGGGCGGCGGCACCGTGGTGATCTTCCCGGCGGGACAGACCTCCGTGTGGGGCATTCCCGGGGCCATCGCCCCTTCCATGGCCCATCTGGTGAAAAAGGCCGGTGTCCCGGTGTGTACCCTGGGGCTGCGGGGTGGCTTTTTCACTGCGCCCCGGTTCGGCGGGCTGCGCTTTGGCCGGACGGAGGCCCGGCTGACCCTGGCCTTTTCCCCCGAACAGCTGACCCAGCTGGACGAGGACGCCATTTACCACCGCCTGTGCCGGCTGCTGGATTATAACGAATACGACTGGCAGCAGCAGACCGGCGTCCGCTTCCGGGGCAGACAGCTGGCGCAGGGCTACGACCAGATCCTGTTCCGCTGTCCCAGGTGCGGGGCAGAGGGCACCTGGAAAAGCGAGGGCGACGCCATCCGCTGCACCTGCTGCGGCAACCGGGGCCTTGTGGGCCACGACCTGCAAATGCGTCCGGCCGACCCGGAGTCCGTGGTCTTTCCCACGCTGGTGCAGTGGTACCGCTGGCAGGAGGGCCTTCTGGCGGAAAGGCTGGCGGAGCCGGAGTTTTCTCTGCGCGGAGAGGCAGTCTGCCAGCTGTTTGACGAGGAGGCCTTTGTCTGGCGGGAGGCCGGGCGGGGGCAGCTGTCGCTGGATCGCAGGGCGATCGGCTATCAGGGCGAGATCGACGGCCAGTCGGTGCAGCTGACGGTGGAGCATGCCCATCTGCCGGGGCTCAGCGCAAAGCCGGGGCATTATGTGGAGCTCTGGCACGAGGGCTACGGTCTGGTGCGCTACTGCCTGGCGGAGCCTTCGCTGGTCATCCGCCTGAAGCTGGCGCAGGAGTACCTTTACCGCACCCAAACCGCCCGCTGACATGAAATCCAAAAGCCAAGGGCGTTTTGACCATGATCCCACAGATCACGGCCAATTTGATAAGCTGAGGGCCGCCGAAGGGCGGCCCTTTTGTGTGCCGTAAAATCGCCCTTCGCCCTTTTTCCCTTGACTTGCGCCCGCCGGAGGCATACAATAAGTTTGTATGGCCTCGCGCCATAACATCACAGATAAGAGAGGTGAACACCTTGGACGCTGGCAGTACAGGCGGAAAACGAACCGATTCGCGGACGCGGCAGGAGCAGCCGCCCTCAGCACAGGGTGTTCCCGCCGCCGGCCGCTGACCGGCCCGCTGTCCGCCCTTCCCAAACAACAGAAGGAGGAGCGACACATGATTCAGCTTGATTTTTCGGAGAGAATTCTCACCCTTTTGCAGGAGAAAAAGTATCAGCCCCTGCAAAAATATCTGGAAAGCCTCAACCCCGCCGATGTGGCGGAATGTCTGGCCGAGCTGCTGGAGCAGCGCAAGATCGACGGCGAAAGCGACCTGCCCCGGCTGTTCCGGCTGCTGCCCAAGGAGCTGGCCTCTGATGTGTTTGCCGAAATGGAGCCTGAGCTCCAGAGCAAGCTCATCGCCGCCTTTTCCGACCGGGAGCTCAGTGAGGTGCTGGCCGATATGTTTCTGGACGACACGGTGGATGTTATCGAGGAGATGCCCGCCAGTGTGGTCAAGCGCATTTTGAAAAATGTGGACGGCGACACCCGCAAGCAGATCAACCAGATCCTCAACTATCCGGAGGACAGCGCCGGAAGCCTGATGACCACCGAATTTGTGGATCTCCGCCCCGCCATGACGGTGGCTGAGGCCTTTGACCACATCCGGCAGACCGGCGTGGACAAGGAGACCATCTATATCTGCTATATCATCGGCCCCACCCGCAAGCTGCTGGGGCTGGTCACCGTGCGGGAGCTGCTGCTGGCCCGGCCGGACACCGTTTTGCGGGACATGATGGAGACCAACATCATCTCCCTCTCCACCCTGGACGACCGGGAGGATGTGGCCAACCGCTTCGCCCATTATGGCTTCACCGCACTGCCGGTGGTGGACAGAGAGCACCGGCTGGTGGGCATCGTCACGGTGGACGACGCGCTGGATGTCCTGCAGGAGGAGGCCACCGAGGACATGGAAAAAATGGCGGCCATCACCCCCTCGGAGCACCCCTATCTCCGGGCAAAAACCGGGGAGATCTGGAAGCAGCGCATCCCCTGGCTGCTGCTGCTGATGGTTTCGGCTACCTTTACCGGGATGATCATCACATCCTTTGAAAACGCGCTGGCCGCCCAGGCGGCCCTCATCGCCTTTATCCCCATGCTGATGGATACCGGCGGC
>CAZYAD010000037.1:0-14763 GCA_964646225.1 uncultured Oscillospiraceae bacterium | reverse complement strand
CTTTACTGAGCCAGCTTTGCGCGGTAGGCTGCCAGCTCCTCCTGGTTGGCCATGATAAAGTGGCCATCCTCGATCTCGGTCCACGCCGGCTTATCCACCTCGTAATGATGGCAGCTGCGGTCATAAACCTCCAGAACCTTCTTCTTCTCAGATTCGGGATCGGGCATGGGAATGGCCGAAAGCAGGGCACGGGTATAGGGATGCAGCGGATGGGCAAAGAGCTTTTCGGTCTCGGCCAGCTCCACGATGACACCCTTGTGAATAACGGCGATACGGTCACAGATGAACCGCATGACCGACAGGTCGTGGGCGATGAACAGATAGGTCAGGCCGCGCTCCTTTTGCAGACGGCTCAGCAGGTTCAGCACCTGAGCGCGGATGGACACATCCAGCGCGGAAATGGGCTCGTCGGCGATGATGAACTCGGGCTCCATAATCAGGCTGCGGGCGATACCGATACGCTGACGCTGACCGCCGGAGAACTCGTGGGGGAAGCGGCTGGCAAACTCGGGCAGCAGGCCCACCTCCAGCAGCGCCTTAGACACCATCTCGGAGCGCTGCTCCTTGGTCAGGTCGTGGCGCACATTCTGCAGGCCCTCGGAGACGATATAGTCCACCTTGGCGCGCTCGTTCAGAGAGGCCATGGGGTCCTGGAAGATCATCTGGATCTGCTGGGTCACCCGCTTGTCCAGTTCCTTGGAGATCTTGCCGTTGATCTTTTCACCCTTGAAGATGACTTCGCCGTCGCTCATGGGGTTGATGCGGATGATGGCGCGGCCGATGGTGGTCTTACCGGAGCCGGATTCGCCCACCAGACCGAAGGTCTCGCCCTTGTAAATATCGAAGGACACGCCGTGGACAGCCACGAATTTATTCCGCTTGGAGCCGAAGGTGACCTCCATATTGCGGACGCTGACCAATACCTCGTTCAGTTCCTTAGCCATTCTCGGCGCCTCCTCTCCGAATGCTGCGGATATTTTTGATGATCTCCGGCGGCTCTACCTTGGGGGACCGGGAATCCAGCAGCCAGGTACGGGCCTTGTGGGTGGGGGTCACATCGAAATAGGGGGGCCGGGCCACAAAGTCGATCTTCAGTGCGCGGGGATTGCGGGGGGCGAAGGCATCGCCGTGGATGGTATGGAACAGGTTGGGCGGGGTACCCTTGATGGCGTACAGATCCTCGCCCTTGATGCCCAGCTGGGGCAGAGAGGACAGCAGCGCCCAGGTATAGGGGTGCTTGGGATCGTAGAACACCTCTTCGCAGGTGCCGATCTCCACGATATCACCGGCATACATCACGGCGATACGGTCGGCCACATTGGCCACCACGCCCAGGTCATGGGTGATATAGATGGTCGTCAGATTGTACTTGTTCTTCAGATCCTTGATCAGATCCAGGATCTGGGCCTGGATGGTAACATCCAGAGCGGTGGTAGGCTCATCGCAGATCAGGATCTGGGGGTTACAGGCCATGGCGATGGCGATGACCACGCGCTGGCGCATACCGCCGGAAAACTCATGAGGATACTGGCCGTAACGACGGGCAGGCTCGGGGATGCCAACATCGTCCAGAATCTCGATGGCCTTTTTCTTGGCGGCCTCGCCCTTCAGGCCCTGATGCAGCTTCAGCGCTTCTTCGATCTGCCAGCCGACAGTCTTCAGGGGGTTCAGGGAGGTCATGGGATCCTGCATGACCATGGCGATTTCCTTACCACGGATCTTGCTCCAGTCCTTTTCGCCCTTGAACTTGGCCAGATCCATCCCCTTATACAGGATGCTTCCGGAATCCACCCAGCCGTTTTTATCCAGCAGGCCGATAAAGTTTTTGCAGAAGACCGACTTACCGGAGCCGGACTCGCCAACGATGGCAAGGGCCTCGCCCTTGTAAAGATCCAGAGAAATGCCGCGCAGTGCGTGCAGCACCTTGCCGCGCAGACTGAACTTGACGTTCAGATCGCTGACGGACAGAATGACTTCTTTATTCTCGCTCATAGTGCACCTCCGTCAACGATGGTTTCTCGGGTCGGAAGCGTCCGCAAAGGCGTTACCGATCAGATAGAAGCAAATGGTGATGAGGGCCAGGAAGGCAGAGGGAATCAGCAGCTGATAGCGCAGCTGGGGAGAAACCAGCAGCTTGCGGCCTTCGTTGGCCAGGTTGCCCAGAGAGGGAGTCTCCAGCGGCAGACCCAGACCGATGTAAGCCAGGAAGGCTTCGGAGCCGATGGCACCGGGGATGGCCAGGGACATACGCAGCATGATGACAGACACCATGTGGGGCAGCAGGTTCTTGACAATGACGCGGCGGGTAGGCGTACCCAGGCAGCGGGAAGCCAGGTTGAAGTCACGGTCGCGGATCATCAGGGTCTGGGTACGGATGAAGCGGGCCATGCCGATCCAGCCGGTGATGGACAGGGACAGAATGACCGAGCCAATGCTGGGCGTCAGAACATAGGACACCAGGATCAGGATGATGGTGCTGGGGATGTTGTTCAGCACATTGTAGATCTCCGTCAGGATGGGATCCAGCCAGCGGACATAGCCCCACAGCAGACCCACCAGGATGCCCACAAACGCCTCGATCAGCGCAGTGACAAAGCCGATGAACAGAGAGTTGCGGGTGCCCTGCCAGATGTTGGCCCACAGGTCCTGACCGGCCTTATTGGTACCGAACCAGAAAATCTTGTTGGGAGACAGGTTCTTGACAGGCATGCCGTTGATGGCGGTCAGAGGAGCATCGCCGTCCGGGAACAGCAGCTCACGATACTCGTCATCCCACATATTGCAGTAGTAGGGATCGTACTGATTGGGCAGGTAGGGCTGAATGAAGGTGAACAGCAGCAGCACCGCCATAATCACCAGCATGGTAACAGCCACCTTGTTCTTAAAGAACATCCGAACGGTGGAGCCCCAGTAGGAGTAGTTGGAATAGCCGGTACGCTCGGCCTCGGCATCGTCGTAGGGAACCACGACGAACTCGGCGGGAGAAAGGGCCGCGATCTCGTCGGCAGTCAGGTCGTCCTTTTCGGACAGAGCGGCGGAAATGCTGCTGGAAACGCCTTCCTCCAGCTTTTCGGCCAGCTTATCTTGCAAAGTGTGTGCCATTTAGCGAGATCCTCCTTTCTTGGTGAAGCTGATGCGCGGGTCGCACATGGTCATGGCGATATCGCCCAGCAGCAGACCAACAATGCCCAGGACGGCAAAGATCAGAACCAGGACCTGTACCATGGTGTTGTCCTGACGCTTGATCACGTCCACCAGCAGACCGCCCATGCCGGGGATGGAATACAGAGACTCGGTGTAGATGGAGCCGGAAATGGTCATCAGCAGAGAGCCGGGAATGGTGCTGATCATGGGAACGATGGAGTTGCGGAACACATGGCTGAACCAGATGGTGGCGTTGGGCACGCCCTTAGCGCGGGCCAGCTGGATGTAATCCTTATTGGTCTCGTCCACCATGTAACGCCGCAGCCACATACCGTAGCCGGCGATGGAGGGCATGGCCAGGGTGAGGATCGGTAGGATCATGGTGATGGGATTGTCCTCACGGTACAGCTGCGAGCAGTGCAGCAGCTCCGCGCCATAGACCTGGATCAGCAGGAAGTAGATGGCGTTGGGCACAGCCTGAATGACAACGATATAGGCGTTGCCCAGCTTGTCCAGAATACCACCCTTGTTCAGGGCCATGACAATACCCAGGATCATACCTAAAGGCAGGGAGACTGCCATAGAAAGCAAACCGAATTTCAGGGAATACGGGACTTTTCGCGCCAGAATAGTTGTAATGGGGACATTCTCCTGATAACGATGGGAGACGCCCAGATCACCCTTGAACAGGTTGAGCAGGAAGCGGCCAACCTGGACATAAAGAGGATCCTTAAGACCCAGTTCGCGGAGGCCCTGGTCGATCTGCTGCTTGGACAGCTTATCGAAGTTGTTGAAATAACCGTCGATAGGCATGACCTGCAGCATTGCGAACAGCACCACCAGAATGATCACAATGGTGATCAGAGAGCGGGCCAGTCGTTTCAATGCATATTTAAGCATTCTTTTAACCCCTTAATTTGCACGGACACAGCGTCCGCAGTTTTCTGAAAAAAGCAGTGAAGTTTGGACGGGATGCGGCCCTGTCCCGCTCCTGCAGGACAGGGCCGCGTTGAAAATCAAAAGGTCTGCGAAAGGATGGAAACCATCGGATTCAGCAAGCTTACTGAGCCAGGTTGGCTTCCCAGGCAGCCAGCTGCTCCTCGAACATCTCGTCGGTCATAGCAGTCTCATAGATCCACTGGCCCTTATAACGGCTGGTGGCCTGACCGTAGGTAGCATACTGACCCTCGAAGCCGTTCAGCTTGGTGCACTGATAGCCGCCGCCGGTGATGCCGTAGGGGATGATCATGGCGTGGTTGATCAGGAAAGCCTCAGCCTTGGCAAAAGCCTCGTAACGGGCATCCATATCATCGGTGGTGGCACGGGCGATGGCAACCAGCTCCTGATACTCAGCTTCCAGAGCAGCAGTCTCAGCAGTCTTGGTGTTCACGCCGTAGTCAGCGGTGGTGTCATAAGCGAAGGTGTAGTTGTTGCCGATCTCAAAGGGATCTGCCCAGGTCTCGGGGTCGTTGTAGTCAGCGCCCCAGTTCAGCTCCTGCAGGCAGTAGTTACCGGCGCGGCGGGTGCCGTTCAGGAAGCCCTGAGAACCGAAGTTGTTGATCTCGATCTGGATAACATCGTTGCCGCCGGTCAGAGCCTTCAGCTCATCGGTGTTAAACAGGTTGTGCATGGTCTGCTGCATCAGAGTGCAACGGGTGCCCCACTCGGTGCCGCCGTTGTACTGAACCAGGATGATGACGGGGAAGTGACCGCCGGCAGCCTGGATCTCGGGAATGGCCTTCTTCATGTACTCAACGGCCTTGGCCTCGTCGAAGCTGTCGTTGGCAGTGATCTCGGCCAGATCGCCATAGTTGACATAGTCCTTGCCCTCGTAGACGTAAGCACCGGAGGGAGAGATGGTGTTCATGATCAGGTCATTGTAGTTGTTGGGATAGCCGACCTGATACAGCAGCTGGCGGTTCAGACCAGCCTTGATGGCCTGACGGAAGTTCTCGGTGTTGACAGCCACGGTCCAGTTGGCGGGCTCATACTTCTCGTCGAAGCGGGGCTCAAAGTTGAAGCCGTAGAAGTAGGAATAGTCAGAGCTGACGCGGGTACGGGAGATCTGCTGAGACATCTCAGGATCAGCCATCCAGGCGGTCAGCAGGTCAGCGTCCACATCCACGCCGTCGATCTCGCCGTTGATGTACAGGTTGGGAGCGACGGAGGTAGAGTCAGCGTTGTAGGTCTGCTCGATGGAAACAATGTGGATGTTCTCGGCATCCCAGTTGTTCTCGTTCTTGGTGTAAACACGCGTCTGCTGGGGCTGCATGGTGCTCAGGATATAAGCGCCGTTGAACCACATGGTGGTGTTATCGGTACCGAAGCTGCTGCCCCAGGTCTCCAGCATGGCAGCGGGAGCGGGCCAGTAGCAGCCAAAGCCCATAACGGTCAGGAAGTAGGGGCGGGGAGTCTCCAGATGATACACCAGGGTGTACTCATCGACGGCCTCGACCATAATATCCTCGGGCAGGACCTTCAGCAGCTCGGTGTAGCCGGCGACGGTGTCGTCAGCGGTCCAGTCGACCTCATAGATGACACCGGCCTCGTCCACGACATACTCGGTGTTGCCGTTCTCTTCGTCAACGACTTCCTCGCCCTTGGGAACAGCAACGCTCTCGGCGTAGGTGTACTCCCAGGCTTCGGCAGCGCCGCGGACCCAGTCCTCAACCAGGTAAGAGTTGGCGCAGTCATAAGCAGCGTTGGCGACATAGCGGATACCGGCAACATAGTCCTCGGCAGTGACCTTGCCCATCTCGTTGCCATCCTTGTCGTACCACTTCTGGTCGGGACGCAGCTTGAAGGTCCACTTCTGGCCCACGCAGGTCTCGCCATCGTAGTTCACATACTCCTCGTTCTCAGAGGTCCACTCCAGGGCGCCGCAGGGAACGATGTTGCCGTAAGCATCATTCTCCACCAGGGGATCGATGCAGTTGGCGCCGACGGTCAGGTTGTAGGTGGAACCGTCAGACAGATAGTTCAGGGTGGTCATCTCGGAGGAATAAATGCTGCGATAGGTCTGATCCTCGCGGGCGACACGACCGTCGGGACCGATGTGGGCCTCGGAGGGGGTGGTGCTGGGATCGCTGGAATCGCTGGGAGTGCTGGGCTGTTCGGGGTCGGCGTTGGTATCGCCGCAGCCAGCGAAGCAGGACAGCATCATTACAGCAGCCAGCAGGATAGCCAGATACTTCTTCATGATTTGCTCTCTCCTTGAAAGTTTTTTTGCACAGTAAACAGACGCGTTTCATCCTTACTGCGCGGTTATGGCTGTACTTTAACACCTTTGTCAACCTTTTGTCAACGAAATCCGGTCATTTTGCAGGATGCCGTCGGTATTTTCGTCGATTTCAACAATTTTTAAGTAGAAAATTTGTGCACAATGACGGCTTCTCTGTTTTCTTTTTATCAAAAAGTTGCATCCGGAGAAAAAATCTGTCGCCGATCAACTTTTTCTTTACAATTTTGCGCAGATGTGCTAAAATACCGGTATATGTCCGGGCGCTTAGTGAACGGATACCTGCGGCTGCGCCGCCATATTCCTCAGCCGTCACTCAGACCCAGGATAAATCATTATTTGGAGGAAGCTACCCATGATCCTGAAGGAAAAAAAGACCGCCTGCATTGAGAAGAGCCGCCTGCACGAGACCGACACCGGTTCTCCCGAGGTCCAGATCGCCATTCTGACCGCCCGCATCAACGAGCTGAACGAGCATCTGAAGGTTCATCACAATGACAAGCACAGCCAGCGTGGCCTGCTGAAGATGGTCGGCCAGCGCCGCCGTCTGCTGGCCTATCTGCAGCGGAAGGACATCGAGCGCTACCGCGCCGCCGTCGCCGCCAACAATCTGCGTAAGTAATCGCACAGGAAGGGGGCGCTGCGGCGCCCCCTTCGTTCCCTTCCCCCGCAAGCATCAACCAAAGCATCCGGCAGCGCCGTTAGCAGTTGAAGGTGCAGGAAGCGTGTTTCCGCCCTCCCCCGCCGCACGATTTTATTGATTTGTGTATCAGTTGTTCCTGCGCAGCTGTTACATATTATTTAATTGTGTAAGCGGGCGGTTCCCGCAGCTTCAAATGCTAAGGGCCGCGCTGGATACCAAAAACATGAAAGGTGGTACCACGAAATGGTCAAACATGCAACTTTCCCCCAGCATCGCGTTTATGAAACCACGCTGGGCGGCCGCAAGCTGAAGGTCGAGCTGGGCAAGATGGCCGGCCTGAGCAACGGCTCCGCTCTGGTGTCCTTTGGCGACACCACCGTCCTGACCTGCGTCACAATGGCAAAGGCCCCCCGGGACGGCATCGATTTCTTCCCCCTGAGCGTGGATTATGAGGAGAAGCTTTACGCAGTGGGCCGCATCCCCGGCAGCTTTATGCGCCGCGAGGGCCGTCCCGGTGAAAAGGCCATCCTGACCTCCCGGATGATCGACCGGCAGATCCGCCCCTTCTTCCCCTCCGATATGCGCAACGATGTGTGTGTCAACTGCACCGTCATGAGCGTGGAGCATGACAATTCTCCCGAGGTGGCGGCCATGCTGGGCGCTTCCATCGCTCTGTCCGTGTCCGACATTCCCTGGCGCGGCCCCATCGCCGGTATCATGATGGGCTATACCGAGGAGGAGGGCTACATCATCTGCCCCAACAGCCGTCAGCGTGAGGAGTCTGTGCTCCAGCTGACCGTGGCCGGCTCCATGGAAAAGGTGGTCATGATCGAGGCCGGTGCCGACCAGTTCCCTGATGACATGATGCTCACCGCCATCAAAAAGGGCCATGAGGTCATTCAGGACCTGATCCAGTTCATCCGCAACATCAAGGCCGAAAACTTCAAGGAACCCGCCGTATATCCCAGCATGAAGGTCTCCGACGAGATGTTCGAGGCCGTCAAGGGCTATGCCATGAGCGCCGTGAAGGAGGCCGTGGACACTGACGACAAGACCGTCCGTGACGCCCGCATCGACGCCATCACCGCCGATGTGAACGAGCATTTTGCCGACATTTATCCCGATTCCGCCGCCCAGCTGGGCGAGTGCATGTACAAGCTGCAAAAGTATGTGGTGCGCCGCCTGATCCTGGACGAAAACAAGCGCGTGGACGGCCGCAGCCTCACCGATGTGCGTCCCCTGGCCTCCGAGGTCGGCGTGATCCCCCGGGTACACGGCTCCGGCCTGTTTACCCGCGGCCAGACCCAGGTGCTGACCATCTGCACCCTGGGTACCCTGCGTGATGCCCAGGAGCTGGACACCACCTGGGAGGAGACCGAGAAGCGCTATATGCACCACTACAACTTCCCCAGCTACTCTGTTGGCGAGGCCCGTCCCTCCCGCAGCCCCGGCCGTCGTGAGATCGGTCACGGCGCTCTGGCCGAAAAGGCGCTGGTCCCCGTGCTGCCCTCTGTGGAAGAGTTCCCCTATGCCATCCGCACGGTGTCCGAGGTGCTGTCCTCCAACGGCTCCACCTCTCAGGGCTCCATCTGCGGCAGCACCCTGGCACTGATGGATGCCGGCGTGCCCATCAAGGCCCCCGTGGCCGGCATTTCCTGCGGTCTGGTGACCGAGGGCGACCGCCACATCACCTTTACCGACATCCAGGGCATCGAGGATTTCTTCGGTGACATGGACTTCAAGGTGGGCGGCACCAAAAAGGGCATCACCGCCATTCAGGTGGATATCAAGAACGACGGTCTGACCTATCAGATCATCGAGGAGGCCTTTGAGAAGACCCGCACCGCCCGTCTGGAAATCCTGGACGAGATCATGCTGCCGGTCATCGCAGAGCCCCGTCCCGAGGTCAGCCCCTTCGCTCCCAAGATGATTAAGATCATGATCAACCCCGACAAGATCCGGGAGGTCATCGGCAAGGGCGGCTCGGTGATCCAGAAGATCACCGCCGACACCAATACCAAGATCGACATCGAGGATGACGGCTCTGTTTGCATCGCCGCCATCAACGCCGCCGACGGCGAAAAGGCCCGCCAGATGATCGAGGCCATTGCCAAGGATCCCGAGGTGGGTGACCTGTACCGCGGAAAGGTGACCCGCATCATGAACTTCGGCGCCTTTGTGGAGATCGCCCCCGGCAAGGAGGGTCTGATCCGCATCAACCATCTGGACAACCGCTTTGTGGAGAAGGTGGAGGATGTGCTGAACATCGGTGACGAGACCTGGTGCAAGGTCATCGAGATCGATGAAAAGGGCCGCATCAACCTGTCCCGCAAGCAGGCGCTCAAGGAACTGGCCGAGAAGGAATAATTTCCTTCATTTTTCACAAACTCAAGCAAGGGCAGGGCGCGACCCTGCCCTTGCTTTATCAGGATTTGAGGTGCAACCATGGTAGAAAAGATCATGTTGGAAAACGGCGTCCGGGTGCTCTGTGAGCATCTGGAGCAGGTGCGCTCCTGTGCGCTGGGCGTCTGGGTGGAAAACGGCAGCTGCCACGAGCCGGAGTCCCTCTCCGGTATTTCGCACTACCTCGAGCATATGCTGTTCAAGGGCACCGAAAGCCGCACGGCGGCCCAGCTGGCGGCGGAGTTTGATGCCATCGGCGGTCAGGTGAACGCCTTTACCACCCGGGAGCACACCTGCTATTATGCCCGCACGCTGGACACCCATGTGCAGACGGCGGCCGGGCTCTTGTGCGATATGTACCTGCACCCGGCCTTCCGCCCGGAGGATGTGGAGCTGGAGCGCGGCGTCATTTTAGAGGAGATCGGAATGTACGAGGACACGCCGGAGGATCTGGTCTCGGAGATTCTGTCGGCTCAGGTCTATCCCGGGCAGCCCCTGGGGCGGCCCATTCTGGGCACCGAAGAAAGCCTCCGGAGCATGGACGCCCAGGCCCTTCGGGACTATCACGCCCGGCAGTATGTGGGAAAAAACACCATCGTGGCCCTTTCCGGCAGCTTTTCCCAGGAGGATCTGGACGCGGTGTGCCGCGCCTTTTCCGTTGTCCCCGCCGGAGACCCCGCCCCCATGCCCCGGGCAGAATATCACCGGGCGGCGGTGGTGAAGAAAAAGGAGATCGAGCAGAACCACCTGCTGCTGGTCTTCCCCGGTCTGTGGTCCAACCATCCGCAGCGCTATGTGCTGGCGGCGCTGAATAACATTCTTGGCGCGGGGATGAGCAGCCGCCTGTTCCAGCGTGTGCGGGAGCAGAGCGGACTGTGCTATACCGTTTACAGCTTCACCAGCCTGTACGAAACTGCCGGTGTACTGGGCATTTATACCGCCCTCGGCCGTGAGACCCAGGAGGCCGCCCTGCGGCTGATCCGGGAGGAGCTGGAGCGCTTCTGTGCAGAGGGCGTCACGGAGGAGGAGCTTTCCCGCACCAAGGAGCAGCTGAAAACCGCCCTGCTGATGTCGCTGGAGAGCACCAATTCACGGATGTCCTCCATGGCCCGCAACGAGATGATCTTCGGCCATGCCCAGACGCCGGAGGAGGCCTGCGCCCGGCTGGATGCCGTAACGGCGGAGGAGGTGCTCCTGCTGGCCCGGGAGCTGCTGGACTTCCGGAGAATGTCCTTTTCCGCCGTGGGCAATGTCTCCCCGGCAGAGGATTATCTGCGACTGTTCCGGGAGGAGGGTCTGAGCCATGACTGATGGACTGTGCTTCCGGGAAGCCGTGCTTTCCGATCTGGACGCCGTGATGGCGCTGTACCGTGCCTGCACCGCCACCGCCCCCAGCCACGGCAATAACAGCTGGAGCGAGGAATACCCCTGCCGCGCGTTTGCGCTGGAGGATATCGAAAACCACGGCCTGTTCGTGCTGGAGCAGGCGGGGGCCCTTGTGGGCGCGGTGAGTCTGGTGCCCCACGATGACTGGGACGAGCTGCCGGTGTGGACGACCGAGCCCTCCTGCACCCTGTCCCGGCTGGCGGTTTTGCCTGCGATGCAGGGGCGTCACCTGGCCCAGCGGCTGCTGGAGGAGGTCTCCGCCGTGGCAAAGGCCCGGGGCTATGCCGCCACCCGCCACGGCTCCCTGCTCACCAATGTCCCCGCCAACCGGCTGTATGATCGCATGGGCTACCTCGACCGGGGGACCGCCTTTCTCTATGGGCACGAGTACCGCTGCCTGGAGCGCATTTTATAAGCGAGCGTTCCTGAGCCTGTTGCAGAATACCGCATTCTGCAACAGGCTTTTTTGCTGCTCATTTTTCATGAAGCCTCCGATATTTTTCCCGGGTGGCCGCCCCGCCCCGCAGATGCCGCTCCCGCTTGTTCTGCTCCAGCACCCGGCGCACCTGTTCATACAGCGGCCGGTCAGCCCGGCAGAGGCGGTCGGTCACATCCTTATGGACGCTGGACTTGCTCAGTCCGAACCGCCCGGCAGTCGCCCGGACGGTGGCCCCGTTTTCCACGATATACCGGCCCAGCTCGCAGGCCCGTTCTTCCATATTGTCCGTCAACGCACACACGCTCCTTCACTGCCCCCATCCTATGCGGCGACGGAGCGTTCCATGCCAGGAATACCTTGTCCTCCCCCCGCATAGCCTGTACCATCTTGCAACAGGAGGAATTGGGTATGCAAAGCACGGATATCCGGCTGGGGCTGAGCCGGCAGCAGGCGGAGGACGCCGCCCGGAGGGGTCTGGACAACCGGATGACCGCCCGCAGACGGGCGGGCTTTTTCAAGAAGCTGCTGGAGGAGCTGCACGACCCCATCATCCGGCTCCTGCTGGCCGCCCTGTGCGTCAATCTGCTGTTTCTGCTGCGGGGCGAGGGCTGGTTCGAGACGGTGGGCATCGCACTGGCCATTCTGGCGGCCAGCGTGATCTCCGCGCTGTCGGAATACAGCAGCGAAGCCGCCTTTTCCCGTCTTCAGGAGGAAGCCGCCCGGGCCGTCTGCCGGGTGCGTCGGGAGGGTCTGCCCCGGGAGGTGCCGGTGGAGGAGCTGGTGGATGGGGACATCGTCCTGCTGGAGGCCGGTGAGGGCGTCCCCGCCGACGGCTGGCTGCGCCAGGGTCGGCTGCAATGCGACCAGTCGGCCCTTTCCGGCGAAAGCCGGGAGGTCTCCAAGTCCGGCGCGCCCCTGCCCGGCTCTCCGCCCCGCTGGGAGACCGGACACCGGCAGCTGCTGTTCCGGGGCAGCGTTGTGACGGCGGGAGAGGGGATTTTTCAGGTGCTGCGCTGCGGCGACCGGACGCTGCTGGGCAGCATGGCCCTCTCCCTTCAGGAGGAGCCCCGGGAAAGCCCCCTTCGCCTGCGGCTGGGGCGTCTGGCCAGCGGCATGAGCCGGATGGGCTACGGTGCGGCAGCGCTGGTGGCGGCAGCCGACCTGTTTCACCGCCTCTGGCTGGACAACGGCGGCATCCCCTCGCTGATGCTGGCAGCGCTTTCCCGCCCCGCCTCGCTGCTGGAGCTGGCTCTGCACGCTGCCATGCTGGCCATGAGCGTGCTGATCGTGGCCGTGCCGGAGGGCCTTCCCATGATGATCACAGTGGTACTGTCCCGCTCCATGGGCCGGATGCAGCGGGATCATGTGATGGTGCGGCGGCTGCTGGGCATCGAGACGGCGGGCAGCCTCTCCCTGCTGTTCACCGACAAAACCGGCACCCTGACCCGCGGTCGGCTGACGGTAGAGGGCCTGATGCTGGGTGACGGTACCATCCTCTCCCCCGGCGAGCTGCCCCGCCTGCCGTGGCTGTGGCAGCCCCTGCGGGAAAGCTGTCTGCTGAATACCGGTGCCCAGTGGAGCGGCGGGCGTCCGCTGGGAGGCAACGCCACCGACCGTGCGCTGCTGGAGCTGGCAGGAGCCCAGCCCATAGAGGCCCGGCGTACCCGCCATGTGCCCTTCGACCCGGAGAAAAAATATGCCGCCGCCGGTGTGCAGGGCGGCAGCTTCCCCGGTTACATCAAGGGTGCGCCCGAGCTTCTGCTGCCCCGCTGCGTCCACTGGCTTTCTCCCGAGGGTCTGCGGCCGCTGTCCGACCCGGAAACGGCGGCCCGGGCCTGGCGGCAGCAGGCCGGGCACGGGATGCGCGTGGTATGCCTCTGCGCCGGACCGGAGGAGGACGGTCTGGTGCTGCTGGGGCTGGCTCTTCTGCGGGATGGCCTCCGTCCGGAGGCTTCGGCGGCGGTACGCGCCATGCAGAATGCCGGTGTGCAGACCGTGATGGTGACCGGTGACAGCCCCGACACCGCGTCGGCCATCGCCCGGAAGGCAGGGCTTTTGCGGGGCGGCGGCCGCTGTCTGACCTCCGGCGAGCTGGCAGAGCTCACCGACCGGCAGGTGCAGGAGCTGCTGCCCACCCTGCGGGTGGTCTCCCGGGCCCTTCCCACCGACAAAAGCCGCCTGGTGCGGCTGGCCCAGAACGCCGGATATGTGGTGGGCATGACCGGCGACGGCATCAACGATGCTCCCGCCCTTCGACTGGCCGATGTGGGCTTCGCCATGGGCAGCGGTACCCGCGTAGCCAAGGAGGCCGGCGACATCCTGATCCTGGATGACAACATCGCCTCCATCGTCCGGGCCATCCTGTACGGACGGACCATCTTCCGCTCCATCCAGCGGTTTCTGGTGTTCCAGCTGACCATGAACCTGACGGCGGTGGGCGTATCGGTGCTGGGGCCGTTTCTGGGCGTGGACACCCCGGTGACGGTGATCCAGATGCTGTGGATCAACCTGATCATGGACACGCTGGCCGGCCTGGCCTATGCCGGCGAGCCGCCGCTGGAGCGCTATCTGGAGCGCCCACCCCTGCCCCGTGAGGCCCCCATCCTGACCCGTGGGATGGTCTGCCAGATCGGCGGCCTCTCCCTCTATCTCACAGGGCTGTGCGCCGCATTTCTGCGGGTGCCGGTGTTCCGGCAGCAGTTCGGGCCGGAGGATGGCCCGTTTCTGACGGCATTTTTCGCTCTGTTCGTCTTTGGTGGGCTGTTTTCGGCCTTTTGCGCCCGGGCCGAAGGCAGAAATCTGCTGCGGGGACTGTGGCGCAACCGGTCATTCCTGGTGGTGATGGGCCTGTGCGCGGCGGTGCAGCTTCTGCTGCTCTATGTGGGCGGGCCGCTGTTCCGTACCCAGCCCCTGCCCCTGCGGCAGCTGGCCCGGGTGCTCCTGCTGTCGGCCAGCGTCATCCCCGCCGACCTTCTGCGCAAAACCCTCCTGGGCCATTGACCCCGCCGCGTCACAGCTTCTCTCTCCATTTCATTTTTGTTGACAGTCGGAATAGATAGTCGTACACTGAATTTATCATAATGATGCAGCGTCCACGCCGAGAAGTGCAAACCCGTGAAGGAGCCCTTCTCCTTCCGATGCAATCATGAGAAAGAGGGAATGACCTCTACGGCAACCATTCCTCGGTTACCGTAGAGCCTGTTATCGTTAAAAGGTATCGAAAAGCCCTTACAAAACAAGGGCTTTGCAAAAAGAAACCGGACACCAATCTCGATACGCATTGTATCAAAATTGGTGTCCGGTTATGGCGGAGAAGGAGAGATTCGAACTCTCGAGACCCTTATGAGGCCTACACGATTTCCAGTCGTGCGCGCTCGACCAACTACGCGACTTCTCCGAGTATGATCTACCGTAAAAACGATATGAAACTGCGCCGTAAAAGTGGTGGGCCTTCAGGGACTCGAACCCGGGACCGACCGGTTATGAGCCGGCTGCTCTAACCAACTGAGC
>CAZYAD010000036.1:0-15136 GCA_964646225.1 uncultured Oscillospiraceae bacterium | reverse complement strand
ACGAAGTACGGAGAATGAATGAGAATGAATATCCTATATACCATCAGCTTCGGTGCTGCGATGTTTCTGTACTGAGAAAGGACGAAGATGGAGTTTTATCTGATTGTCTGCGCTCTGGCGGCCGCCCTGATCTGCCTGGTGCTCCTGCTTTTGCAAAGTAAGCGGCTGCAGGAGCTGCGCACGCTGGAGGGACAGCTGGCCGCCCTGCGTTCCCAAATGCAGGAAGGGGAGAAGCAGGATGCCGCGCTTTTGGCCAGGCAGGATCTTCTCATCCGCTCGGTGGAGGATTCCCTGAAAAAGCTACAGGATCAGCAGGCGCACACCGCCATGCAAACCGAGCAGAAGCTGGAGCAGCTTCGCCGCAGCATGAGTGAAAATCTGGAACGGATGCAGCTGGACAACCAAAAGCAGCTGGAGACTATCCGGCAGACCGTGGATGAAAAGCTTCAGCAAACGCTGGACCGCAAGCTCAGTGATTCCTTTCAGCAGGTCTCGCAGCGGCTTGAGCAGGTCTATAAGGGGCTGGGCGAAATGCAGACGCTTGCCGCCGGCGTCGGCGATCTGAAAAAGGTGCTGTCCAATGTGAAGACGCGGGGCGTACTGGGAGAAATCCAGCTGGGAGCCATTTTGGAGCAGCTGCTGACGCCGGAGCAATACGCCACCAATGTGGCAACCAAAAAGGGAAGTCAGGCCAATGTGGAATACGCGGTTCGGCTGCCGGGCAGCGACGGAACGCCGGTCTGGCTGCCCATCGATGCCAAGTTCCCTCTGGATGCTTATGAGCAGCTGCTGGATGCCTATGATTCAGCGGAGCCGGCGCGGGTGGAAGCTTGCGTCAAGCAGCTGAGGACCCGAGTAAAGAGCTTTGCAAAGGATGTGCAGAGCAAGTATATCGATCCGCCTGCAACCACGGATTTCGCGATCCTGTTCGTCCCTGTGGAGGGCCTTTACGCCGAGCTGGTGCGGGCCGGTATGATCGAGGAGCTGCAGCGGGAGTACAAGGTCACGCTGGCCGGGCCTACCACCATGAGCGCCCTGCTGAACAGTCTGCAAATGGGCTTCCGCACCCTGTCCATTCAAAAGCGTTCCGGCGAGGTCTGGCAGGTGCTGGGAAAAGTAAAAACCGAGTTCGAGAGCTTTGCTTCGGTGCTGGCAAGCGCGCAAAATCGCCTGACACAGGCCAATACAGAGCTGGACAAGCTGATCGGCGTGCGAACAAGACAGATCCAGCGCACCCTGAAAAATGTAGAATCGCTGCCGTCTCCACAGTCTGAGACAGCATCTTTGGAGGAAAATTGATATGTTTAAGCTGCTTACACAGGACGGAAAGGCCCGCCGCGGCGAGTTCCAAACGGCTCACGGCACCGTGCAGACCCCGGTTTTTATGAATGTGGGCACGCAGGCTGCCATCAAAGGCGGTCTTTCTGCACAGGATCTGCGGCAGCTGGGCTGCCAGGTGGAACTTTCCAATACCTATCATCTTCATGTCCGTCCCGGCCAGGATGTGGTCAAAGCGCTGGGCGGCCTGCATAAGTTTATGGATTGGGAAGGCCCCATTCTCACCGACAGCGGCGGGTTTCAGGTGTTTTCGCTGGCCGTGCTGCGGAAGATCAAGGAGGAAGGTGTTTATTTCAATGCCCATACCGATGGCAGGCACATTTTCATGGGGCCGGAGGAAAGTATGCTCATCCAGTGGTCTTTGGGCTCTGATATTGCCATGGCCTTTGACGAATGCATTGAAAACCCCTCTCCCTATGAATATGTGGCAAAATCCTGCGCCCGCACCACCCGCTGGCTGGCCAGATGCAAGGAGGAGCTGGCACGACTGAAGGAGCGGCCGGACACGGTCAATCCAGGACAGATGCTTTGGGGCATCAATCAGGGCGGCACCTATCGGGATCTGCGGGTGCAGCATATGAAGGACATCGCTGCGCTGGATCTGCCGGGCTATGCCATCGGCGGTCTGGCGGTAGGGGAGCCTGCGGAGGTCATGTACGAGATCATCGAAGCGGTGGAGGCGCATATGCCGGCTGACCGCCCCCGCTACCTGATGGGCGTCGGCACACCCTCCAACATTATCGAAGCGGTCGCCCGGGGCGTGGACTTTTTCGACTGTGTCATGCCTTCCCGAAACGCCAGACATGGGCATCTGTTCACCTCACAGGGCGCGATCAACCTGAACAATGCAAAATATATCACCGATCCCAGCCCCATCGATCCCAACTGTAATTGCCCGGTTTGCCGCAGATATTCCCGCGGCTATGTGCGTCACCTGCTCAAGGCCGGAGAAATGCTGGGCATGCGGCTGGCGGTCATGCACAATCTGTATTTCTACAACAATCTGATGGCAGAGATCCGCAGGGCGATTGAGGAGGGCCGCTTTGAGGAATTCCGCCGGGAAAACAGCGAAAAGCTGGTAAAAAGAATCTAAGCTTTTCTTCACCGATTCATCTGATATATCGTAGTGCCGCAGCCGCGAATTTTCATTTCGTCTTCGGAAAAGCATTGATTGCCTGAAAAAACTGTGGTACACTACAGCTATGATCACAAAGCTGGAGGGGTATTTTATGGTCAAGCGGGAACGAACCGATTTCATCGAGCAATACAGACTGGTGGCCCATCGTGGCCTGCATGACAGGGACGCCGGTGTGCCGGAAAACTCCCTGGCGGCCTTTCAGCTGGCGGTGGAGCGGGGCCATGCCATTGAGCTGGATGTGCGTATCACCGCCGACGGCCAGCTGGTGGTCTTCCACGACCTGGAGCTGGAGCGCATGACCGGTGTCCCCGGCCAGATCTCCCGCTGGACCCTGCGGGATCTGAAAAAGCTGCGGCTGCTGGGCACCGAGCAGGCCATCCCCACGGTGGACGAGATGCTGGAGCTGGTAGCCGGGCAGGTGCCGCTGCTCATCGAAATCAAAAATGACAGCCCGGCCGATGTGGGTCGGCTGGAGGCCCTGTTGATGGACAGGCTCTCCCGCTACAGCGGCCCGCTGATTCTTGAGTCCTTTGAGCCCCAGGTGCTGATCTGGCTGCGGCGCAACGCCCCGCAGTACATCCGCGGCCAGCTGGGTGCCTACAGCAAAACCAACCGCAGAATGGACAGCTACTGCCGCTATCTGCTGTTCAATCCGCTGGCCAAGCCGGATTTCATTGCCTTCCATATTGGCTCCATCGACTACAGGCTGCGCCTCAGCTGCAAAAAGCACGGTCTGCCCCTGATCGGTTGGACGGCCCGCACACAGGAGGAGCTGAAGCGGGCGCGCCAGCTGTGCGACGGCATCATCTACGAGCGGGTAGAGCTGGACTGAACTTTCCTATATCGCGTTTTCCGCAGGGCCGCAAGGCCCTGCATTTTTTTGTTCTGAACCGCCCTTCCGGCGCATAGGCTTGGACAGGTGATGCAAATGGAAGAAAACAAAAGGGCGTACATTCGCCGCAGCGGTGACCGCCGCTCCGTGCTGCTGGGACTGGCCGTACTTCTGGGCGGTCTTTGCGGAGGCGTGCTGTATGGTCGCTGGCCGATGCTGCAAACAGCCCTGTCTGCCGCAGAACGGCTGGAGCAGGATTTCTGGCAGAGCTTCTGGCCTCCGGCAGCGCTGCTGTGCAGCGTGCTGCTGGCGGGCTTCTGCCGGACAGGCTGTCCGCTGGTGCTGGCCGCCGCTGTGGCAGAGGGCTTTGGACTGGCGGCCCTTTCGGCACCGCTGATCCGGACGCACGGCGGGCCGGGCTATGCCCAGGCACTGTGTCTGGGACTTCTGCCCGGCGTTCTGTCACTGTCGGCGCTGTTTCTTCTGGGGAGACAGGCCCTGGCCCTATCGGCCCTTCGGCTGCGCCAATCGCCGGGAAAGCGCGGCAAAAGGCCTCCGGACAGTGCCTATGGGCTGACCTTTTTGATCTGCTTGGCCCTGACGGCGCTGTCCGCGCTGCTGCGCTGCCGTGTTATGCCGCAGCTGTGGTCATCGGTGGAGACCCTACTGCTGCAATAGCCATCGTACAAAAAAGAGGTTCGGCCGTCTGGCCGAACCTCCCGTCTTTTCCGGTAGTTTTTATTCAATGACCACATCTGCCGTGGTGGTGACCACGCTGACAAAGGTCTGCCCCCGGCTGACTACCAGCGGCTGACCATCCTGGGTATAGTAGCGGATCTCGCTGTGATAGCTGTCCTTTTCCCAGGTGATGGGCACATATTTCCCCTTGGTGAAGAAGTATCCCTCGCCGCTGCCGGTGGTTTGGATGTCCACCAGCTTGTAGTCACCGCCAAGATCGGTGAGGGCCATCCGCAGCACCAGCACATTGTCCACTGCAAGCTGGCAGTTCATCCAGCCGTCCATCTGGGGGTCGCCGTACTGGAAGCGGAGGTATTTCCCGCTGTCAGCGTCATATTCAAACCAGGGCTTGTGGCCGCTGCTGAAGGTCACCGTCACCTTTTGGGCCTCCTGTCCCTCAGCTGCACTATTTTCGCTCCAGCGTTCTCCAAAGGTAAAGGCCGAGGGGTGCTCGCTCTGGTTCAGATCCTTGCCCTGGCTCTCCAGCTTGTCCATGGCCAGCTGCAAATACTCACCTGTGGTGTATACCGAATGCTCATAGCCCATGCTTTTCCGGCGGTCCGGATCCCGGAAGAACACCGTGCCCTCCCAGCTGCCCTTGATGCCGTCGATGCTGATGAGCTCCTTGCGGCTGGCAATGGCCTCATAGGCCGGGACACTGCCGCCAAAGTGGAGGTACACCGCACCGTAGCTCTGGGCGATGTCGATATAATAGGGCCGGGCCGAACGGATGCTGGCCAGCCTTTCGATCTTGCTGTAGTCCTGGAAAATGGCAAGGAAGCGGGTGATGCGCCCTTCGGCCAGCATCTCATAAATGATATCCGCCTGAGAAATGCCCCACTGAGGAAGCGCGGTGATAATGTTGTTCACCATCACGGCCACCGGGCGCCGGGTCAGTGCCTCATCGGAAATGCCGTCGCACAGGCCAGTGAGGGGATTGACATTGCCCTCCGCCACAAACAGGTCGGGATCGGGCTCCGGTTCAGGCTGGGGTTCCGGCTCCGGAAGGGGCTCAGACTCCGGTTCGGGAAGAGGCGCGGGCTCCACCGGCTCCGATATCGCCGGAGCCTCCGGCTCCTGCGGTCCGCAGGCAGAGAAAAGCGAAAGCGACAGGCAAAAAATGAGTAGCAGCGCCAGAAGACGCGGGGCGTTTTTATGCAGCATGGCAGCTTCCTCCTGTTGTTATTCCACTGTGCCGCCGGAAAGCAGCAGCAGCAGTTCGGGATAAAGGGTCTCCGCACGGCGGCGGAAGTTGTCCTCCAGCAGCTCGCACTGGCGGCGGGTCATGGCCAGCACCTCCACACTCAACTGGTCGGATTGGGCGTCGCAGATCTTCAGCTGGACGGTAAAGGTACCGTCGGGATTTTCCCGGTGGCTGGCGCGGATCGAGGCCTCACGCCGCAGCTTGGCGATGACCCGAAGCGCGGCCCGCTCGGCCTTGTCCCGCACGGACAGCGGCAGACTGGAGCCCAGCACCTGAATGGCCGTTCCGCCCTCGGCGGTCAGAAGATACCGGGGCTCCTCTCCGGGAATGGCAGCCACCTGCCGGTGCTCCTGCAGACGGAGAAAAGCGGCACGAAATTCGAAATAGCCGAAGCCATCATCGATGAGCACCACATCCATCAGATCGCCCTCGGTAATACCGTCCGGGAAAAATTGCAGGGCATACAGAATCAGGTACATCACATCGGTTTCCTCTCGAATAAAGCCGGGACCGGGATAACTCATACATCGACCTCCTCGCCGTTGGTCTATTTTAGCACAGTTTTCCGCAAACTGCAATTTCTTCTCTTGCTTTTTTCGTAAAAGTGCGCGAAAATAAAGAAAATGCTTTGCAAAGGAGCCATGTCCCATGCCACAGGAACCCCTGATCCCCAACCGGCTGGATGAGGAACACGATGCGCTGGTCATTCTGGATCAGACGCTGCTGCCGGGCGAGATCCGCTATCGCTCTCTGAAAACCACCGATCAGATCTGCCATGCTATCAGAACCCTGCAGGTGCGGGGCGCGCCTGCCATTGGCGTGGCGGCAGGCTACGGCGCATATCTGGGAGCAAAGCAGGCCCCTGATACCGATTTTTCCGCCTTTTACGCCGGTTTTTCTCAGGTCTGCGACCGACTGTCAGCCGCCCGCCCTACGGCAGTCAATCTTTCCTGGGCAGTGGAGCGGATGCGCAAGCGCGCCCTGTCTTTGCGGGAAGCACCTGTTTCTGCCATCCTGGCCGCACTGCGGGAGGAAGCGCTGTCCATCCATCGGGAGGATATCGCCCAGAACCGGGCGATCTCGGAACACGGCCTGTCGCTGCTGAAGCCGGGGGACGGTCTGCTGACCCATTGCAATGCCGGGCCGCTGGCCACCTCGGAATACGGCACCGCCCTGGGACCCATCCTGCTGGGACAGGAGCGGGGCTATGGCTTCCGGGTGTTTGCCGACGAGACCCGTCCGCTGCTCCAGGGCGCCCGTCTCACAGCCTTTGAGCTGCACCGGGCCGGGGTGGATGTGACCCTGATCTGCGACAACATGGCCTCCATGGTGATGAAAAACGGTTGGGTACAGGCTTGCCTGGTGGGGTGCGACCGGGTGGCTGCCAACGGAGACACCGCCAACAAGATCGGCACTTCCGGCGTGGCCATTCTGGCCCGGCATTACGGCATCCCCTTTTATGTGCTGGGCCCCACCACCACCATCGATCTGAGCTGTCCCACCGGGGCGGAGATCCCCATCGAACAGCGGGATCCGGAGGAGATCCGCTCCCTCTGGTATGAAAAGCCCATGGCACCGCCCTGCAAGACCTTCAACCCGGCCTTTGATGTCACCGACCACAGCCTGATCGCCGGTATCGTCACCGAAAAGGGGATCGCCCGGCCGCCCTATACCCAGTCCATCCCGGCCCTTTTCCGCTGAAACAGCGCATAACCGCCTCTGTCACGGCATAGACTGCGGCAGGGGTGGTGATTTTTTACGATGGAAGACTTGCGCATTGCCGTGCTGGAGGGCCGCCGGGGCGCACAGGTGGAATATGCGTTTCGCTACCCGCAAACGGCGCACGGCCGTTCGTCCTTTGACCGGTTCTGGCGGCAGACGGCGGTAGGGCTGCGGCGTCAGGCAGCTGGAGAGCCGGGACGGTTTCCCACGGCGCTGGCCTCGGAATGGCAGGAGACCCGCCGGGACGAGCGCTTCTGTTCGGGCTTTCTGGAGATCTCCCGCCGCGTAGGTCACGGAGACTGGAGCCTTTGGCGGATATCGGCCACCTTTTCCAAAGCCGACCCGGGGCCGCTGCCGCTGAGGCGACTTTTAGGGAGGGAATGGCAGCGCCGCCTCTGGCCGTCCATCCGGGAGCGGTTGGGTGCGATGGAAGGGGAGAGTCTCTTCTTCCGGGACTGGCAGCGTCAGGCGGCGGCCCTGCTGGGCGGCGGGCGGTACTACCTGACCGGAGAGGGCCTGTGTATCTGGTTCCCACAGGAAACACTGGGCCCGAAAAATGCCGGTTTGCCCACCGTGCTTCTGCCGTATAACACGCTGGACATCCTGCGGCCTTTGTGGTAAAATAGGGAAAAACCACGGGAGGTCGGTGCTATGGAAGAACGGAAAAAGCCGGGAGCGTTGAGCCGGGCAGGGCTGGTACTGCTGCTGCTGGCCTTGACGGTGGCCTGTTATCTGTCTGCCGGTCTGCCCGATCTTTCGCTGGGGCTGGGCCGTTGGGGCCTGTATACCACCGACAGCGAGAGCCAGTATCTGGCTGCTGCGTATTTGCAGACCGACACCCGGGATCTGCTCATCACTGACCGGAGCCGGACACCAGAGGACGGCGCGCTGGTGCTTTATACGCTGGAGGGCCGCCGCACGGTGGATCTGTACGACGATTTGCTGGGCCGCCCCGTCCTGGCCGCCGAGGGCAGCTTCACCATGCCGGAGCAGGTGACCCATATTTTGCGGGAGGGCGGTACGCTGCTGTCCTTTCTGCATCAATGGCGCTGGATTGTCTGGGGCGTAACGGGGGCGCTGGTGCTGCTCCTGCTGGTCTTGCGGCTGACGGCCAACATCCGCTGGCGGCGGCGGCAGCAGCGGCTCATGCGCAAAAGCTTCCAGCTGTACGGCGAAAAATACGATCAGGAAGAAGAAGAACTGGAATATTGAAAAAGCTGTTCCCGGCGGGTCACCGCCGGGAATTCTTAATGATTCTTAAAATCCTAAATTCCTCTTGACAGATCTTCTGGTTTTCGTTACACTAAAATTACCATAAAGTCGACAATATGGAAAATAAAAACAAGGAGGATCTGACATGAAAAACATGGGAAAACTCGTATCTGTGCTGTTCGTGAGTCTGCTGCTGCTGACCTCGCTGATCGCGCTGGCCGGCGGCAGTGACGAAGGCTTCACGCACACTCTGCCGGAAGAACTGGCGGACAGCGACGCACCTCTGGCAGCACCCTCCGAAGGCGTAGCTCCCTGCATCGACTGCAACCATACCTATGGTTATGATATTGTGAATAAAAAGGATTACTATGCCTGCTGCAAGTATGTGGAATATGAAGAAGTGTACTGCAGAGATTGCGGCACTTTTTTGAAAACGCAAAATTCGAAGCGTGGAACAGATAATCATCATTTGGGCGAATGGACCGAGGGAACGCCCTTGCTGGACGAGGATCATCGCTGGATCGTCGAATTTCACTGCTCTGATTGCGGTGCTTACGGTGGATGGCGCTATCTGACATAAAAAGAACGCCTTGCAACACTTGTGGCCTTAGCCATGGTACTGTTGAAAGCGAAACTTCTGATCAGTATGCCTGCTTCCGGTACAAAGTATACACCGAAGTTTATTGTGCAGATTGCGGTGCCTTTTGCAAACAGAGGATGTGCATTACGGAACGAATTCCAAAAACAAAAACTACGGCTATTACGATCACGGCGATTTGTACAAAAAGAACGGCGTGTGGTATCTTCACATCTACTGTCCCGGTTGTGGGGAACATCTGGGCGACAGCATTTACAAACACTGAGTCATAAGCAGCAGCCCCGGCGGACAATCATCTGCCGGGGCTGCTCCATAGCTTGCAGCATGATGCACGAGAACACTCCTTGTCTGTTCAGCAAAATCTCAGTTTTCTGTTTTATAAGCGCTACACAAATATAACTTTTTTAAGAATTTCCCGGAAAGGACTTCCCAAAACGGCCAAAGTATATTAAAATACAAGAAAGCTTATTTGAAAAAGGCGGAGGTCATTATGGAAGCTCCCAAATATCGGCGAATTCTTTTGAAGATCAGTGGTGAGGCTCTGGCCGGAGCGGCCGGGACCGGACTGGATTTTGATATGCTCAACACGGTGGCGCAGGCTATCGGCGACTGCGTCCGGGCGGGCGCACAGGTCGCTCTGGTGGTGGGCGCTGGAAACTTCTGGCGCGGCGTCAGAAACGGTGAGGGTAGGCTGGAGCGCACCCGTTCGGACTATATGGGGATGCTGGGCACCACCATGAACGCCCTGGCGGTTTGCGATGTGCTGGAGCAGCACGGCATCCCCGCCGTGGTGCAGAACGCACTGGACATCCAGAAGGTATCCGAGCCCTATAACCGGGTAACCGCCGTCCGTCATCTGGAGCAGGGCACCGTGGTGGTGTTTGCCGGCGGCAGCGGCTGTCCCTTCTTTTCCACCGATACGGCGGCGGCGCTGCGGGCGGCGGAGATCGGCGCAGACGCCATCCTGCTGGCAAAGAATATCGACGGTGTTTATGACGCCGACCCGGCAAAGGTCCTCACGGCCAAAAAGTTTGACCGCATCACCTATGCCGAGGTGCTGGCCCGCGACCTGAAGGTCATGGATACCACTGCCACCGCGCTGGCGATGGACACCCATATGCCGGTGCTGGTGTTTGCCCTGAAGGACCCCGCCAACATCAAACGGGCGCTGATGGGTGAGCCGGTGGGCACATTTGTCGGCATGGATATTTGATTTTTACATTACGATATTGGAGGTATACGCTATGAATTCCAAGTGTGAGCAGTACAAGGAGAAAATGACAAAGACCATTGAGGTCATGAAGCACGAGTTCAATACGATCCGCGCCGGACGGGCCAATGTGGCCGTTCTGGACAAGATCACTGTGGACTATTACGGCGCACCCACCCCCATCCAGCAGATCGCCTCTGTTTCCACGCCGGAGCCCCGTATCCTGGCCATCCAGCCCTGGGATGCCAGTGCGCTGAAGCTGATCGAAAAGGCGATCCTGGCTTCCGATCTGGGCATCAACCCCACCAATGACGGCAAGGTCATCCGCCTGCTGTTCCCCCAGCTCACCGAGGAGCGCCGCCGGGATCTGACCAAGGAGGTCAAGAATCAGGCCGAGGCCGGTAAGGTGGCTATTCGCAACATCCGCCGGGATGCCATCGACCATTTCAAAAAGGCGCAGAAGGCCTCTGAGATCACCGAGGACGAGCTGAAGCTGCTGGAAAAGGATATGCAGGAGCTGACCGACAAGTTCGTCAAGGAAGTGGATGTGGAGTCCGCAAAGAAGGAAAAGGAACTGATGGAGCTGTAAGAGCCCCTTCGCGCCCTTTTATCAAACACCACCGGAAAAAGACCGCCAGATCTCAAATGCATACGGTTTCGCATGGCTCTTTTGCGGCCTGACTGCCGCAAATTATGCCTGCAAAGCTGCAAAGCACTGAAAAAGCCCCGTTTGTGGGCAGCACAGGGCGTGGTGCCGCAGACATACTCTGTATGTCCGGATGTCGCCGCGCGGTGACAGGCCAAAGGGCCGCCGTTGCAGCGTATGCGTTTTTCTGTCAGGCGGCTTCAGGGAGGGCGGCGCCTGGCGCCGCCCTCTGTCACATCGGTTAGGAGATTGTCTATGTTATTTGCCAAGCAGGAGGACTGCCCGCAGCTGGATCGGGGGCGGATCCCCGTACACATCGCCGCCGTCATGGACGGCAACGGCCGCTGGGCCCAGAAGCGGGGCCTGCCCCGTACCGCCGGTCATTCCGCCGGAAGTGAAAGCTTCCAGCGGGCGGCGGAATATCTCCAGAGCCTGGGCGTAGGGTACTTCACCGTCTACGCCTTTTCCACCGAGAACTGGAAGCGCCCCGCCGAGGAGGTGGGGGCCATCATGGGCCTTCTGGAGCGCTATCTGAAAAAAGCCGTCCGGGAGATGGCGGAAAAAAACATCCGTCTGACCTTTTTCGGCGACCTGGAGCCCCTTTCTCCCGGCTTGAAGCGTCTGATTGCCGAAACCACGGAGATCTCCCGCCATACCACCGGAATGCAGGTCAATGTCTGCCTGAATTACGGCGGGCGGGACGAGCTGCTGCGAGCGGCGCGCAGTCTGGCAAGGGATTGTGCCGAGGGCCGTCTCTCGCCGGAAGAAATTTCCGGGGAAATGCTGAGTAGCCGCCTGTATTCGGCCGGGATCCCCGATCCCGACCTGATGATCCGCCCCGGCGGCGAACTGCGGCTGTCCAACTTTTTGCTGTGGCAGAACGCCTATACCGAGTTTTATTTCACCGATGTGCTCTGGCCTGACATGGATGAGCGGGAGCTGGATCGCGCCATCATCGCCTATCAGAGCCGCAAGCGCCGGTTTGGAGGTATCTGAGTCATGAAAACACGCGTGATCACGGCGGTGGTGGCCATCGCTCTGTTCATTCCCATCCTGTTTTTCCTGCCCACCGTGGTGCTGACGGTGGTCTGCGGCCTGCTGATGGCCGTGGGCGCGTGGGAGCTGCTTTATGCCACCCATTCCTGCCCAAAGCATCCGTTTCTGTATCTGTCCTGCGCTGCGGCCTTTGCCGTGCCGCTGTCCATGAGCCGCCCGGACGCCGACCTCTGGCCGTTCCTGACGGTGTGTGCCCTGTACATGATGGCGGCATTTGCCTGTGCCGTGTTCGATCACGAGACCATCACCTATGATATGCTGGGCAAGGGCTTTCTGGCGGCCATCATCCTGCCTCTGTGCTTTTCGGCCTTTGTGCGCATCCGCAATGGAGAAAACGGCGCTCTGCTGGTGCTGATGCCCTGGGTCACTGTCTGGGTGTGCGACAGCTTTGCCCTGTTTACCGGCATGGCCTGCGGAAAACACAAGCTGGCCCCCTATGTCAGCCCCAAAAAGACGGTGGAGGGCTCTGTGGGCGGCCTGATCTTTGCCACGCTGGCCTGTGTGGGCTATGTGCTGGTGATGCGCCACTGCTTCCGGCTGGATATGGCTCTGTGGCCTGCCGTGCTGTATGGCATCGTGGGCTCCACTGCCGGACAGCTGGGAGATCTGAGCCTGTCGGTCATCAAGCGGGGCGCCGGGATCAAGGACTACGGCAACCTGTTCCCGGGCCATGGCGGCGTGTGGGATCGGTTCGACAGCATCCTGTTTGCCGCGCCGCTGTTTGAACTGCTGTATTTGCACATACTTCCCAGGATCGGGGGATAAACTATCATGAAGAGCTTATCGGTGATCGGCTCCACCGGCTCCATCGGCGTGCAGACGCTGGAGGTGGCCGCTGAGCGGGGCTATCGGGTGTTGGGTCTGGCCGCCGGGAAAAACGCCGCTCTGCTGGAGCAGCAGATTCTGACGGTGAAGCCTGCGGTGGCTGCCCTGTATGACGAGCCGGCCGGCCGGGCGCTGGCGGCCCATCTGGCCGGGGTCTGCGATACCCGCATCCTCTGGGGCGCAGAGGGGGTCTGCCGGGTGGCAGCGCTGGAGGGGTGCGACCTGGTGGTCAATGCCGCCGTGGGCATTTCCGGACTGCGGCCCACCGTGGCGGCGATCCAGGCGGGTAAGACCCTGGCGCTGGCCAACAAGGAGAGCCTGGTGTGCGCCGGTTCGCTGGTCAATACGCTGGCCGAACGCCGGGGCGTTGCCATTCTGCCGGTGGACTCCGAGCACAGCGCGATCTTTCAGTGCTTACAGGGGAGTCGTGGGGAGGAAGTGGAGCGCCTGCTTTTGACGGCCTCCGGCGGCCCGTTTTTCGGCAAAACAGCGGCGGAGATCGCCAACATGGGGCCGGAACAGGCGCTGAAGCACCCCAGCTGGTCCATGGGGGCCAAGATCACAGTGGATTCGGCCACCATGATGAACAAGGGCTTCGAGATGATCGAGGCCATGCACCTGTTCCATGTGCGTCCGGGGCAGATCGAGGTGGTGGTACATCGGGAGAGCCTGGTGCATTCGCTGGTGGAGTTCCGGGACGGCAGCGTGCTGGCCCAGTTGTCTCCGCCGGATATGCGCCTGCCCATCCAGTACGCCGTGGATTATCCCCAGCGGCAATACGCGCCCCGAAAGCGGCTGGATCTGGCGGCGGCGGGCAAACTGACCTTCTTCCCGCCGGACGAGGAGACCTTTCCCGCCATGTCCCTGTGCCGTGAGGTCATGGCCCGGGGCGGCAATTTCGGCGCGGCAGTCAACGGGGCCAACGAGGCGGCGGTGGCCGCATTTCTTGCCGGAAGGATCCCCTTCGGCAGCATCTACCCCGCAGTGGAGCGGGCGGCGCGGGCGGTGCCCTTTGTGGCAGAGCCCACGCTTGAGGATATTTTCGAGACCGACCGGCTGGCCCGGGCGGCAGTGACTTTTGATTAAAGGCGGTTTATCATGAGCTATATCCTTGCGATTCTGGTCTTCGGACTGCTGATTTTTGTGCATGAGCTGGGGCATTTCATTGTTGCCAAGCTTTCGGGCATCACGGTGCTGCAATTCACCGTGGGCTTTGGCCCGGCGATTTTCAAAAAACAGATCGGCGAGACCCTTTATGCCATCCGTCTGCTGCCGCTGGGCGGCGCGGTGATGATGCAGGGAGAGGAGGATGAGGACACCGAAAAGCTGCTGACCGGTGAGAAGGAGTTCCACCCGACGGAAGGGGAGCTTTCCACCGAGGGGAGCTTTGCCGAGGCAAGTCTGCCCCGGCGCTTTGCCGTCTGCGTGGCCGGCGCGGCCATGAACTTCCTGACGGGCGTGGTGATCCTGCTGATCCTGCTGACACCTGCCCAATATGCCAGCACCCCGGTGATCTCCGGCTTTCTGGAGGGCTTTCCTTATGCTGCCGCGGACAACGGTGGCGTGGGCTTTCAGGAGGGCGACCGGATCGTCCGCGTCAATGATTTTCACATCTACACCATGTCGGATTTTTCCACCGCCATGTATTATGATGATGACGGCGTATATGACATCGTCCTCCGTCGGGACGGCAAAAAGATTCGGCTGGAGGACTTCGAGATGAAGGCCACCGTGCTGGACGAGGAAAGCGGCAGCTACCTCTACGGTTTTCAGCTGTCCACAGAAAAGCTGGGCTTTTTCGGCAAGATCAGCTATGCCGTCCGCAACGCCATGACCTATTTCCAGTCGGCGGTACTGGGCATCAAGATGATGCTCACCGGACAGGTGGGTACCCAGGACATGATGGGCACCGTGGGCATCGCCAGCCAAATGGGGGCGATGGCCAAGACCTCCATGGCTTCCATGTGGAATTTCGTGGCCTATATCAGCATCAATCTGGCCTTTGTCAACCTGCTGCCCATCCCAGCGCTGGACGGCGGCAAGGTGCTGTTCCTGCTTATTGAGCTGGTTCGGGGCAAAAAGCTGGATCCCAAATACGAGGGCGTGGCCTCTATGGTGGGGCTGGTGCTGATCCTGGCCCTGTTCGTATTCGTCACCTACCACGATGTTTTGCGCCTCGTGGGCTGAGCAGAAGGAGAAAAGAATGGCAAGCAACAAGCAGATACTGGTGGGGGGCGTTCCAATGGGCGGCGGTGCGCCGCTGGTGCTCCAGTCCATGTGCAATACGAAAACGCAGGATGTGGAGGGGACGGTTAGACAAATTCTGACCATGGAACAGGCGGGCTGTCAAGTAGTCCGCCTTGCCATCCCGGACATGGATGCCGCCCGGGCCATCCCCGCCATCCGGCGGCAGGTACATATCCCGCTGGTGGCCGATATACACTTTGATCATCGCCTGGCGCTGGCGGCGCTGGAGGGCGGTATCGACAAGATCCGCATCAATCCCGGCAACATCGGCGACCGGCAGAAGGTGAAGCAGGTGGCCGACGCCTGCAAGGCAGCGGGCGTTCCCATCCGGGTGGGAGTGAACAGCGGCAGCGTGGATGCCGATCTGCGG